>NZ_CP136594.1:327500-655000 GCF_032852305.1 Parasphingorhabdus sp. SCSIO 66989 | reverse complement strand
GAAGCGGACACCGATGGTTCCCCGATCTTTCATTAACCGGGGGACTGGTTGTCCGTTTATGTTGGCGACCAACGTGGAAGCGCTGAACGCTCAGCGCCGCGTCGGTGAGAGGTCATATATGGGTGGCTTCTGATTCCGTCAACACACTTTTGCAATTTTATTTCAAAAAAATTCGTAAAGTTGCGCTAGAGCAGAATCCATAATGGACAGAACCGCACAGCATAGCCCGGAAATCCGCCAAACCACTGAAGAGGTGGAAGGCCCTAATATGGGCGAAGCCACGCCAAAGGCGACGGGTTCAGCCGCCAGCACGGCAGAAGAGAGCGACAAGAATTTCAGCGCAAAGGTGCGCTCGGCGGTATTTTGGCGCTCGGGCAGCCAGATTCTCGCACAGATCATCACCTGGGGCTCGACTCTGGCGGTGATTCGAATCCTTGATCCGTCGGATTATGGCCTGTTTGCGATGACTCAGACCGTGATGGTCTTTCTCGCATTCCTCAATGGCTATTGGTTTGCCGGTTCCCTGATCCAGTCGGACAATGTTTCGCAGCAAGAGATTCGCCAGGCCTTTGGTATCGTGATTCTCCTAAATGCCGGCCTTGCGCTACTGCAGATACTCAGCGCTCCCTTGGTTGCGGCCTATTATAATCAGCCTTTCATCGCCCAGATGCTCCGGGTGCAGGCGCTTATATATGTAGCAACCCCGTTTATGATCGTACCCGAGGTGCTGATGAGTCGGCAGCTTGACTTCAAAAGGCAGGCCTTTGCGAATCTGGCCGCAGCGATTGTTGGTGCGCTGACCGCTTTGCTTCTGGCCTTAAGTGGATGGGGGGTCTGGACTTTGGTGGCAGCGCCTATTGCGCTGTTCTGGACGCGCGCGATAGGCCTGATGCTCGCAGCGAGGCTTTGGGTCTGGCCAAGCTTTGATTTCCGCGGCTCGCGCAAAATGCTGGGTTTTGGCTCGACATTATTGGCGAGTCACTTTTTCTGGATTGTGCATAGCCAGTCAGACATCTTTATTGCCGGGCGCATTCTCGATCCGCATGCGCTGGGCCTTTATGCGGAAGCGCTGTTTCTCGCCCAGGTCTTTGCCGCCAAATTTGTCCCGCCACTGAACGAGGTCGCCTTCCCCGCCTATGCGCGACTGCAAAAAGAGCCTGAAAAACTCAGCTGGTCATTCCTGAAATCGATGCGGCTGATTCTGTTGATCAGTTGCCCGCTTTATTTCGGTCTGTCTGTGACCGCTCAACCTCTTGTCTCTACCATATTCGGAGAGAAATGGCTGGGCATGGTGCCGTTCATCCAGCTGCTCAGCCTAGCTATGCCGTTTATGACATTTCAGATCTTGTTCGCTCCGGCAACCAATGCGCTGGGCGCGCCGCAGGTCACTTTGCGATCATCGATTTTCGGTGCACTAGTCATGCCTATTTCCTTTGCCATTGGCATCCAGTTTGGGCCAATTGGCTTGGCTTTTGCCTGGCTTATTGGCCTGCCGATCTTTGCAGCCTTTACATGCTGGCAAGCTAAAGGTGTGATTGGACTGACCTATACCGGCCTATTCCAGGCGATCTGGCCTGGCATCTCCGCATCCATTGCCATGGCGGCGGTGGTGTATCTGTTCAACCTTCTGGCGCTTCCGGGTCTCGCCAACAAAGGCTTTGAGAATGCGATTCGGCTTGCGCTGATGGTGATGGTTGGCGGCGCTTCCTATGCCGGGTTGCTCAAAATACTCGCACCGCAGAGCCTCGACGATATCATCCGTTTGGTGATTTGCCGCAAGGCACCTGAATCTGTCGAGGCCATGGCCGACACCAAAGACTGAGGCAGGGGTCAGGCGGGGGATGATTCGCCCTGCATCAGCGCTTTTAGCAGATTCGCCGTTGCCCGATTCACCAAGCCCCAGACCTCGGCAAAATCATCGCTGCCACCACCATAGGGATCGGGAACATCCCGACGTGGATCGCCAGGGAGATAATCGAGCAGCAACCGCAAATCCGCCTTACTGCCATCCGGGCGCATGGCTTCTAGATTGGTGAGATTTGAGCGGTCCATCGCAACGATATGGCGGAAATCGTCAAAGTCGGCGCGCCTGACCTGCCTGGCGCGCTGATGGCGAATGTCTATCCCTGCTTTCGTGGCGGCTTTGATCGAGCCAGGGTCGGGGGAATTGCCGATATGCCAAGCGCCCGTGCCGGCCGAATCGATCTCTATCGCAAAACCATGCCGATGCGCATGCACCCGCATTGCCGCCTCGGCCAAGGGCGAGCGGCAGATATTGCCGAGACAGACAAACAAGATAGTGGCCTTTTCGCTATCGGGGTCAAATGTACTCATGCACAGCAACTTATGACGCATCGCGCCAAAGGTGAACCGGTTTTCAACTTGCGGATATTCCATGGCGTGCTAGCCATGCACAATAACTATAAGAATACCGGGCCGTGGTGCTTGGGAGAGGAACCATGAATGGTATCGGGCAATAATCACGCCGAGACGACGGACACATCTGCACAAGCCGCATCAGACAATCCAGACAACGCTATTGATCCAGACACGCAAAAGGCAAGCGCCTATAGCTGGTATGTGCTCGGCGTATTGGTTCTGCTCTATGTGCTGAATTTCATCGACCGCAACATTATCGCGATTCTGGCCGAAGATATCAAAAAGGATATGGGGCTGGACGACAGCCAAATCGGCTTTCTCTATGGCACCGCCTTTGGTGTGTTTTATGCGCTGTTCGGTATTCCGCTCGGCAAGCTCGCCGATAGCTGGCACCGGGTGCGGTTGATGACGATTGGCCTCACAATCTGGTCGGCCTTTACTGCCCTCAGCGGCTTTGCCCGCAACTTCGCGACCTTGAGCGTAGCCCGAATCGGCGTCGGTGTCGGCGAGGCAACCGCCAGCCCTTCGGCCTATTCGATCATCTCCGACTATTTCCCCAAAAGACTGCGCGCCACCGCGCTCGCGATATACTCTTCCGGCATCTATTTGGGCGGGGGCTTTTCGCTATTTGTGGGCGGCAAGATATCCTCTGAATGGAACAGCGCCTTCCCGGTCGACCCCCCACTGGGGTTGGTGGGCTGGCAGGCGGCCTTTGTGATTGTCGGCCTGCCGGGCCTGTTGCTCGCACTGTGGCTGGTCACCTTGCGCGAGCCGCTGCGTGGCCAGTCAGACGGCATCCTCAGTCCACCTGTTGAGCGGCCATTTGCCGGATTCTTTGCCGAAATGCTGGCGGTGATTCCGCCGTTCACTCTGCTCGGTGCAGCGCGTCAGGGCGCTGATGGCTTGCGCCTCAATCTGATCGGGCTGGTGGGAATCGCGCTGATCGCCTTGTTCCTGTTTCTGGCGCTTGGCGATTGGGAGCAATGGCTGGCACTGGGTATCGGCTATTATGCGATCTGGTCCTGGGCTTTACAGCTGAGGCAAAAAGACCGCCCAACCTTTGCCCTGATCTGGGGCAGTCCGGCCTTTATTTGCACCATATTGGGCTATGGCGCGGTCGCGTTTTCTTCCTATGCGGTCACGCTCAATGCGCCGATTTACGCCATTCGCGAGCTTGGCATTTCGCAGGCACAAGCCGGACTCTGGATCGGTGGCCCCGGTGCCTTGGGCGGTTTTCTCGGTATCACCATTGGTGGTCGTGTAGCTGATGCCCTGAAACAGACCTATTGCACTGGCAGGCTCTGGGTGGTGATTTTCGGGGTGGTGGCACCCGTGATACCGTTGATCATTGCCTTCACGACCACCAACATCATCCTGTTCTATATCCTGAACTTCCTGATGAGCCTGTTTGCCAGCTCGGCTCTGGGCGCGGCGGCTGCCACAACGCAGGATCTGGTGCTACCCAGAATGCGTGGTGTGGCGACGGCGACCTTCTTCCTCGCCACCACCTTGGTAGGCCTGTCGCTAGGCCCCTATATGGTCGGCAAGGTCTCAGACATGAGCGGCAGCCTGACGACCGGGGTGTTGTCACTGCTGGCAGTAGCCCCGATTGGCCTGGTTCTGCTGATCATCGCCGTGCGGCAACTGGCCCAAGCTGAAGAAAGCGTAATGCAACGCGCTATCGCTGCAGGAGAACCGGCGCAGTAAGGTGCAAGCGGTATTGCGATAAACGGAGATTACCGTCCTACGCTGTGATAGGTGAGGCCTGCTGCGCGCGCCTCTTCAGGATTATAGATATTGCGCAGATCGACCAGCAGCGGCTGCGCTGCAATCTGTGCGATATGCTTGAGATCAAGCGCGCGGAAAGCATCCCATTCGGTAACAATGACCACAGCATCGGCATCGGTCACAGCCTCATAGCTGGACCCGGCCATGGTGACCTCGGGCATCAATTCGGCGGCGATGTCCATGCCCTCAGGATCAAAAGCAGTGATGTTGGCACCCGCATCTAGAAGCGCCTGAACAATCGCCAGCGATGGCGCATCGCGCATATCATCGGTATTGGGTTTGAAGGTCAGGCCCAGCAGCGCAACCTTGCGCCCGCGCGCCTCACCGCCCAGCGCATCAATCACCTTGCGGCCCATTGCGCGCTTGCGGTTGTCATTGACCTTCACCACCGACTCGACAATGCGCATCGGGCTGTCATTATCCTCGCTGGTCTTCAACAGCGCCAGCGTATCTTTCGGGAAGCAGGAGCCACCATAGCCGGGGCCGGCATGGAGGAATTTCGGCCCGATGCGATTATCAAGACCGATGCCACGCGACACCTCCTGCACGTCGGCACCAACCTTCTCGCACAGATCGGCGATCTCGTTAATGAAGGTAATCTTTGTCGCGAGAAATGCATTGGCAGCATATTTGATCAGTTCAGCGGTTCGGCGACCGGTGAACAATATCGGCGCTTCATTGAGGAAGAGCGGGCGATAAACTTCGCGCATAATGCGTTTGGCTTCTTCCTCTTCGGCACCGATGACGATACGGTCGGGCCGCTTGAAGTCGTCAATAGCCGCCCCTTCACGCAGAAATTCGGGGTTAGACACCACCCAATTTTGCACATTGGGATTGGCTTCAGCCAAAATCCTTTCGACCTCATCGCCGGTACCAACCGGTACGGTCGACTTGTTCACAATAACCATCGGTTTGGTCACGCTTTCGGCGATCTCACGCGCCGCGGCATAGACAAAGCTGAGATCCGCATGACCGTCGCCGCGCCGCGATGGTGTGCCGACGGCAATAAAGACTGCATCTGCATCTGCAACCGAAGCCGGAAGGTCGGTTGAAAAGCTCAATCGCTCTTCTGAAGCATTGCGTTCCACCAACGCATCCAAGCCAGGCTCGTAAATTGGCATCTTGCCCGCAAGCAGGCCGGCAATCTTGGTCTCATCCTTGTCGACACAAACGACATTATGGCCAAAATCGGAAAAACAGGCACCGGAAACCAGTCCAACATATCCCGAACCGATCATCGCAATCTTCATGATAATCCCCAACTTCGTAAATTGAAGAGCGCTTTAACCATCAACTAGACAAATAGAAAGCCCGATATCCGCGCAGCGTGGGCAAAAAAAGGGCCGGTCCGAAGACCAGCCCCTCTTTTCTAACCATGTGGCTAAACTTACATGCCCGAACCCGGACCATAAGTAATTTCCACACGACGGTTCTGCAATTCGCGAACGCCGTCAGCGGTCTGTACGCGCGGCATGGATTCACCAAATGCCTCGCTGGAGATCGCACCCGACGGAATTCCGCGTGAGGTGAGATACGCACGAACCGACTCGTTACGACGCTGAGACAGGCCAACATTGTAGCTCTGTGAACCGGAGCGGTCAGCGTGGCCAGCCAGCATGATCGGAATGCTGTTACAATTGCCATAAGCAGCCACAGCGTTGTCAAGAATGGTTGCCGCTTCAGGTGTGATGTTCGACTGGTCAAAGTCGAAGAACACAATGTAGGGCCCCTTGGCGCACGGCGCTGCAACTGGCGGCGGCGGCGGCGGCGGCGGTGGCGGTGGCGGAGGCGCTACCGGCACTGGCGGCGGCGGTGGCGGAGGCGCCTCTTCACCGCCGAAGTTGTAGATAAGGCTGCCCAGCAAACTGTGCGTGCGAACACGTCCATCCAAATCACGACCAGTACGATCAACGACCGAAAGGGCATCAGTATTAAAGAACCGATACTTCAGGCCCACATCGAAATTGTCTGAGATGGGTGCGCGAACGCCTGCCAAGACCTGCCACGCAAATCCGGTGTCGGAATCGTCAAGACCCGGGCCACCCGTTCTCGTTACTGCGGAGTAATGAGTATCAGTGCGTGCAACACCAACACCTCCACCTACAAATCCCTGCAAACCATCATCTTCACCGAAGTCCAGCAAACCATTCAGCATGAAAGCAAGCACATTGGTATCACCGGCAACGGCATCAAGCGTGCCGTTGGAAAACCCTGCAGGAGAACCGACGGGGAAACCTCTGGAAGCATTAATAACGTCGGGATCCGCTTCCCTGTAGCTTACCTCGCCTTCAAGACGGAAAGGCCCAAAATCATAGCCAACATAGCCGCCAAAATCATAGCCTGTATCACTATCAACGATGACCGCATCATTGACGCCTGCAATATCAAAGCCGATATCTTCAATGATGGTGACACCACCATCGACGCCAACATACCACTGGCCGTCACGTGCATAGGCAGGTGCGGACAGGGCGGTAGATGCTAGCGCCAGTCCAATGACCAACTTCCGCATGTAATATCCCCTTTCGGATTCAAAGCAAAACTCGAAATACTCTCTAACGCCATGGTAAGATGCGTGCAAGCCAGCAATTTAATGAAGTGTTGCAAAAATGTCGCCATTTCCATGTTTTGCATTGGAAAACTGATAAACCCGACCGCTGTAAACTCGTGTTACTCTCCCTCTTTTACCGTTGCTTTTCATCGCTTCATTCTTGTCAAACCATCAAGCCGAATTGCTCAAGCGCATTGCGCAAGGCAAGAATCGCGCTGCGCGCTTCCTGATCTATGACCTCTCCACCGGAGGGTTCAGCCATGGTCGGCGTCATTCTCCAAAAGCCGGAGCGGAACACCATGCGGGCGGCAGTTGCTCTAACCTGCACGATCTGCCCGTCCTGAGGGGCAAGATAGACCCATTCCCCGGCAATAAAGCCCGCAATAGAACCACGCCACTCCTCCCATATCCCGGAAGCTGTCCCGGATATCAGCCAGCATTGGCCGGGCTCAGGGGTTAACCCATCGGGTGTTTCGGCTATCCCCTCGACCACCATATTCACCAGCAGGTCAAGCTGGGCGAGTGCTTCATTATGATGGACTTCCTTGTGTGCCTGACCAGGATATAGCAGAGGCAGCCCATATCTGGCGGTATTGGCCTCTGGATCATTTGCAGTGATTTGCGCCATAGGGTCGTCCTTTCATTTTTGCCGGAAAGTCATGAAATCAAGCCAGAGTTGCAAAGACATGCCCAGATATCCGCTCTAAAGCAGCGATATGCTGGCTGCATCTGAGACTCCATAGTCACCAATCTGCCGAATCGATGCGCCCAGAGCTTGAGAAGGTCCGAGATTCCAGCCATTGAGCATATCTGCGGTGATAGTGAAATCAGGTCTATCAGTTTCAAACACCCCTAAAGTGATGCGGTCATCATCGGTCCCGAGCAGTTCTATGCTGACCTGATATCGCTCATCCAGCTCGGCCATCGGTCCTTCCGCGCCATCTCGCCAGCCAGGGCGATGTCTGTCGCGGCGCGTCCACTGCAAGGCGATATTGCCCTCGTCATCCGCGCTGTGCCGCAAATGCACCGGTGCAAGCGGCATCAGGGCACGCGCACCGGGCGACGCGGTGCGCAAAATGGGCTCGGGGGCGTAAGGACTGGTGGCCGCATAATGCTGTTCAGCATCGGCGGCGAACCCCTGACTATCGATTGGCAGGATCGCAGAATCGAGGAGAAAAAGGCGCGTATCGACTGGATGACTGGTTTCGCCGCCACGCCCATCGCCCAGGGCACGATAGATCTCTGACAATCGGTAGCGACCGTCGCCGACCCATTCGGCCATACCGAATTGTATGATTTCCTCACCCAGCATCGCGACATTGCGGCCAGCGTTTAGCCCATCACTATCAAGTGACTCCAATTGCGGATCGGTTTCGCCAAAATCAACTTCCAGCGCCAATTGTCGGTTAAGAAACAGACCTTTCGAAGCAGGCACCACAGTCAGGGTTTTGCCAGTAATGGCTGCATTGCGTACCCGTCCCAAAGATAGCAACAGGCCTCCATCTGCGGTTGCGCGGAAAATATCCGCATGGCGCCAGCCTGCCGGTTCGCCGTTTGCCGACCATGCAGCTACGAAAAGCCTGGGCTGATATGCAATTTCATTCGGCAAACAAGGAAGGTCGAGTAAGGTCCAGTCGATGGGGCCAGCCGGATAGTCAGCTGGTTGCACACTGCGCCCTGCGCTATAACCAGCGTAGGACGGTAAAGCTGCGCCGGAATAAAAACGCACCAGATCAACCCGACAACCAATACTCCGCGATTCATTTTGCGCTATATTCTCAAGCGCCCAATGCCGTATCCGCCAAGAGGCGTTGCTATCCTCCAGCCGCACCAATTGGCCGGGCCGTAAATCGGGATCGATTGTGGCGAGGAAAACTGTGCGCTCGGACTGGTTCGCTTGGCGTTCCATTTGGAGCTGCTGAACGACGGTCTCTGCGTCGTCGACTGTCAGAGCTGCTGGCAGATCAAGCTGCTCGGTTCTGCCTCTTTGGCTGCTGTCAACAAGCCCCGATACTGAACGTCGCAATCCGGCCTGAAAGTCGCGTTCCGGTTCATAGTAACGCAGAATCAGGGTCTCTGCCTGTTGCTTTGGCTTGTCGCGTTGCTCTGCTGCCGCATCTGCTGTTTCACTATCGAGGAGTTGGTCTTCTGACCGAAGCATGGGAAGTGAACTGCTATCTGCAGCATCATATGCCGTATTTGCAGCCAGCAAGTAGAGCCCCGAGGCACGCCAATCGGCATGCATCGGGAAAGCGGCCATCAATTCCTCAATCGCCCCGCGCCAGCTATCGGCCTGTATCGCATAGCCGGTTATCGTTGCAGGCTGTTCCGGCATATCGGGGTCTGCGTCGGGAAAATCGCTTATAGGCATTACAGGCGAGAATTTCTCATCCCCTGCGATCACTTCAAAGGTCAGCGACGGGATGCGATTGCCATATTCGGTCAGATCAAAATCCTCGAATACGCAATAGGCATAGTCGCGATAGGCGGGAGAGGAATGGGCACCCTCCGTCCCGGCTATCAGCGGATCGACCGGCTGATCGGCAAAGCCATTGTGCAGACGAAAGCCGGTCTCGGTTTTGAAATCACCATTAACCCCGCGCAAGAGATTGCCATCGGCCCAGATCCGGCCAATCGACGCTATGGGCCGCGATGACAGCGCGACAGCGAAGGACACGCTATAGGTATAATGCGTCTGTGAAGGGCGGCCCTTGCCGCCACCCGTGCGCTCACGATGTTCGACCAGATCGGTTGCCCAGATCACCGTACCGGCAACCCGCATCTGACCATAGATGCGCGGAACGATCGCGCCATATTGCGAGGTCTGTACTGACAGGTCGGCGAGGCGCGGGCCTTTCTGTGATCCGCCAAAGAGCATGTTATCGACGCGGTTGCCCAGCAGCGCCCCGACCGCACTGCCGACAGGGCCGCCAACAAGCTGCCCGACTGCGGACAAAACCAGTGTCGCCATAACCGTCTCCTAATGGATATGAATCGGGTCCAGCCGCCAATGTGCGACCAGCGGCCAGTCCTGATGGTCCGGCCAAAGCACCACTTTGCCAATACTGTAATGCGCATGGACAAAGCCCTGGTCGACGGCGACCATCAGATGGTGCTGGCCAGGGCCGGGCGCGACACAGAGAATATCGCCCGGAAGAACAATACTATCCGAGGCGAGTGCAGTCAGCCCTGCCTTTTCCGCCCAAGCGCGACACGTCGACCGGCCTGGTCCGCGCAAACTATAGCGAAAGTCCGGTAACGGGATATTGGTCAAATCGCGCAGCGCGTGGCGCGCTACCCCGACACAATCGAGACCGGTCTCGGGATCACGCCCCTGAAAGCGAAACGGTGCACCGATCAATTCCATCGCCCGCTGCGTGATACTCTCTCCGCGGCTATCCATAGGAATAGCGGGTCAGCAGGTCATTGCCGGGTAGATGCGGTTCGCCTCGGAAATTGGCGCTGTTGTTAAAACGGTCGCGGCAGGTGACGAACTGCTTGTCACAGCCCATGGTGAGCATCGCGCGATCACCCGGCTGTGGCACGCAGCTATGGATATCGCTGGGGATCAGCCTTCTTTGCTGCACAGCGCCAATGGCGAATGTTGATCCGCGACAGTTGCCGCTTAACCAGCGAATATGGCCGAACAGATAATGGGGCGCATCTGCTTCACTTATGGCATCAAAAACCAGTGCGCCATCAGCATCCACGCTCAGCAGCTCTGCCTCGATACGAAAACGCTGGCGCGACAGGCCGCAGCCATGGCCGCCAAAATCGGCGCGGCAGCTCGGCGATGTGCGCGGGCAGGGAGCCGCTTCGAGCGCCGCTTTGCCGCTTTGCACTTCGGCTGTGAACGCGCCGGAGCGGCGGCTGATTTCGCCGATTTCGCCATGGACCAGCCAGTCCGGGGTACGATCCGCATCGGCCCAATCCGCGAAGCCTATAGCGACCCGCGCACCATTCCAACGCCCGGCCTCGAGATCGGCCTCGCTGATCGCATCATGCGCAATCACGCCCTGCATATCCATGGTGTCGGGCCGCAAACCGTCTTCCAGCATAATCGCCGAGGGTTGAATGCCCGGCACCGCGCGATAGCGAAAGCCCTGCCGCCAGATATCGCGATCATGGCCAACAAAGCCGAGCGCAACACCATCGTGTCGCTCCAGCCGCCAGACAATGGCGACCGTTTCCAGCGCCTGACTAAACCAGCTCATGCCGCTACACCCTGCTGTGCTGGCAGGGCTTCGCCGACATCTTCGCGCAGTTCGATCAGCCGCACGCTCGCCGCTTCACCGGCAGCAAAGGTGATAGCGCTTACCGCCAAGCGGTCCTCTGCAAAGCGCACCGGTACATCGAAGAGATAGCCCGCGCTGATTTGGCTGTTTGCGGGCGGTGGCGTGGTGAAGCGGATTATACCGCCCGGTTGCAGCGACCAGCCGCTGGTTTCGGCGCCATCCATCGCGATGCGGATGGTATCGGCAACCGGGCGAGTAATCCGCCGCAATTGTGGATCACCACCCTGCGCATCGCCATAGGCCCTTAGCAGCGGGAAATCGCTCTGCTCACCATTGCCGGTGGCAATCCATTGATCGCTTGGCTTTACCGCCTGGCCGTTATCGGCACTGCTATGATCAAACGGATCGCGGAAGCGGAAACCCCGCGCCGGACCGGAGCGCGCGCGGAAGAAACGCATCAGCACCGCCAGATCTGCCTCGGAGGCAACCGATGGTCCGACATCATAATGCATCCGCGCATCGCTCCAGCGGCTGTTGCGCCGTTCATGGCCGTCGCCAGTGGTAAGAATCTGGGTCGAGAATTCCGCCTCGGCCAGCATCTCCATGCTCACCGGCAGCGGGAAAGCCACATCATCAAAAGCCTGCACCGCATCATCTCCTGCCAAATCAAACACCACCAGCCCATCGCGCGCCACTTGCGGCAGGGCCCAGAGAAAAATCGTCGGGATTTGCCGTTTTCGCGCATCCTCAGCAGCGTCGATAATCCCGTGCCACTGAGCCTTGTCTTCCGGGTTGAGCACAAAGCCGGAGAAATAATGCTGTTCATCCAGCGGATAGCCCAGCCGGTCGGCGACCAGCGCCAATGCTCGTTCGCGCGTGCCAGTGCGGCGCTCGGTGGCCCAGTCATAATCCTCCAGTTGCAATATATCGAACGCCGGACGCGCCCAGCCCAAGGGGATATTGGCGCGCAGCACTTCGGGACTGTCGGGATCGGCGATGGTCGGTAGGTAGATGAGGATACTGAGCTCAGCGCCCGCATTACCCGCCATATCGCGCACCGCATCGGCCAGTGCCGCCGTGGACTGCGCCAAAACCGCGCCCGCTGCATCGAGTAAGGCATTCTGCGCCGCCGACATTGGCTGACGCACATCGCTTATCTCTACCGACAGCGACCCAAAAGCGGCATTGGCGGCATCATCATAGAGGCAGATACGGTGATCAAAGCCAACCCACCACCAGGGTTCGCCAACCTGAAACCGCACCGGTAGCCCGGCGCTCTGCTGAATCGCGACAAAGCTGCGCGCAACATTCTGCAAATAGCCCATGGCTTCGTCATTGGCCGGGCTCAGCAGGGCTGAGGGTGGATCCCATCCGGTCAGCCCGGGATTGCCCTCAAAATCGCGCTGCTTCCAGTCTTCCGGGCAATGGCGATTAAACAGCTCATAGGAGAGCGAGAAGATCAAATCATGCCCCGCCGCCGCAGCGCGCTGAGCAAGGTCCTGATGCCAGGCGCGGCAGGGCGTGTTTATCGCAGACTGTCCATCCCGAACATCGACCAATTCACTCTCGGCCACCAACCGGAAATAATGGCTCATGCCGACATAATGGCTGATCGGCCCTACATAGCCCAATTGCCGCACGCTGCGCAGCAAGCGCTCGGGCGTCTGGTTCAGGCTGTCATCATAGGCGGTGGCCATGGAGAGACCGTGCTGCGGCACCATGATATCGCCTATATGGAGCATCGCGCGATGGCCCGAACAGCGTATCTCGCTAATATCCACCCGGCCCTCGCGCACTGCGACAAGCGATGCCGTATCAGGATCATAATCCGGCGGCACCAGCGAGATGAACATGCGGTCAATATCGCCCGCATAAACCGGATCGGCCTCATCAGGGAGCAGGAAGCCGCCCTGTAAATCGGAGAAATTGAGGGTAATCAGCGCATCACTGGGACTGCCTTGGGCGTAGTTCCACAGCCGCACATACCAACTGCGCGGATGGCCCTCGGCATCGCGGCCCTCAATCGTCAGTGTCGGCCCGTGCACCGCATCAAGCGCTTTGATACCGCTCGAACGCCAGCGAAAGCTTAGGCTGGTATGGCGATAATCGCGGTCGGTTGCATAGGCGAGCAACGCATGATCCAGCCGGTCCTCGCTGTCCCAGATCAGCCCGGCCAGCTGGTTACGATCATAGAAGACCGTGCGCACCGTCAGCGCATCCGCCGCGCTGGTCACGACAGACGCCATCATCGGCCGCGGGAAATTGACGGTCCAGAATCGCGGATCAAAACGCTGAATCACATCGCCCTGCTGGCCATTGCGTTTTTCAGCGAGCCAGAAGTCCATGAGATGGTCCTTTCACGTTATCCTCCCCCAAGGGGGAGGGGAACCATCCGCAGGATGGTGGAGGGGCACAGGCCGCATGATGCAATGCTTGAAAGGGCATGCATGGATTGGTGCCGACTGATCGCGAGCCATTACAAGCAATCTATCAGGCCGAGGGTGCCCCTCCACCAGCTTCGCTGGTTCCCCTCCCCGTGCCGGGGAGGATAAAAGATCACCGCTCCGCCCGGCGCACCGCATGGCCCAATGCACGGGCCACCTGGCGTGAGGAGCGTTGCAGCGCCGCCGGGGCGCTTTGGCCATCCTGCGCATTGACGGTAATCGCCACTCGCATATCGCGTGGCTGGGTTGGCGTGGCACGGCCATTGTCGATGCGGCCGCTGCTGGTGGGGATGAAAAGCTCCGGCCCCTGCTCACCAACGCGATAGGCGCGCCCCGGTGCCACCGGCCCTCCGGTTGCGCGCCCCGGCAGGCCAAGTACGCTGCCAAGCAGACCGCCCAGAACGCCGCTTAGTCCTCCAGTGCCAGCGCCCAGCCCGATACTGTTCAACCCGCTCGAAAGCGCAGCAGCGGCAATATCATCGATTACGGACAGCGCCACTTTACGCAAATCCTCAAAGCCAAGCGAACCATTGCGCACTGCACGCATCAGCCCGGCCTCCAGCGTCCGTCCAGCGCGGTCAAAACCGCTGCCCAGCGCACTATCCAGCGAGCTGCGCATCGTCTCGACATCACGGGCGAATGTCTGTGTATCGCCGCGCACCGAAACAACCAGTTCCTCAATCACTGCATCCATCGGGGAAATCCTTCAAAAGTCGCGCAATGTCCGCAACGGAAGGCGGATCAGCATCGCCACCCTCTGCTTGTTTCAGCGCCGCAAAGATACTGTTCAATTCCGCCGGGGTCGCACTCCAGAATTGCTCGGGCATCCAGCCAAAGCGCAGCGCCATGATCCCGGCAAGCCGCGAAGCCGCAGGCGCAAACTCTGGTCTGCTCTGTGCTTCATTATGCATTTGGCTGTTTTCTTGATCTCTCTGGAACCAACCCGAAACCGTCATTGCGAGGAGCGACAGCGACGCGGCAATCCAGGGCAGCACTTTGCGGCTCTGGATTGCCGCGCTTCGCTCGCAATGACGCTGGAGTTTTCAAAAAGATGGTGCAATCATCGGCCCTGCAAAACCTGGTGCAGGATCGTGCGCAAGATCGGTGTGGCATTGGCAAGCCCCATGGTCAGTACCGCCTGCCCGACATCTTCACGAGATAGGGTTTCGGGCCGGTCAGCAATGCAGTGCCAGAACAGCCCCGCCATATCCTCCAGCGCCATCTGGCCCGCCGCCGCACGCTCGACCAGTGCGAATAGCGACCCGAGATCAGCCTCGGCGGCGACCAGAGCGGAAAAGCTGGGACGGATCACATAGCGCTCACCGACAACGACCAGTTCGGCCTCGCCGCGTTCGGCATTGGCAGTCACCGCGCTCACAGGCTGGTCACCGCGCCGGAGCTTTCCAACGCCAGCGTATAGCTGCGCTCGCCATTGAAATCTCCGGCATAGTCAAGCCGCGACACAAGGAAACGCCCGCGCATCCGCTCGCCGCTTTCAAAGCTGAGCTCATAGTCATCGACAATTCCTGCCAGCGCATGGTCGCGCATCCGCGTCTCGGCATCGGTGCCGAGGAAAATCCCGGCACCCGATACCGACACCGAGCGGATGCCCGCGCCCGACAATAATTCGCGCCAGCCGCCCGAATCCTTGTTGGTCACCATCACCGCCTCGCCATTGATGCTCATCTGCGTCGTGCGCATCCCGGCTACGGTGTTGAACGCGGGCGGGTTGCCACCATCGGAGATTTTCAGCAGGAAGGCGCTGCCCTTTTCTGCGGTCATATTCTAGGTCCTTTCTATGGTAAGCACAAATCCTCCCCGGAACGGGGAGGGGGACCAGCGAAGCTGGTGGAGGGGCACCATCGGCATGATACATTGCGTACGATAAGCCAGGATCAGGCGGCACAAATCTATGCCCTTCAGACATCACATCGTACGGCCTGTGCCCCTCCACCATCCTTCGGATGGTTCCCCTCCCCCAAGGGGGAGGATTTAGGAAATAATCGCCCGCGCTCGCCAATTGCTGCGCATGCGCCAGACGCCGTCTTGCGTCAGCGCAGTGCGGCGGTTTTGCGGGATCAGCGTCACGATACGGCCAGCCGAGAATGCATCCGGCACATTGGCCATGCGCTCCTCCATCGCCGCAATAAGAGCCGAGAAGCGCGCTTTATCCTCACCGCGCATGGCAAGGGTCAGCACCAGCTCGACCTCGCGCCCGGCAAAGCCTTTGCCGCTCCAGTCCGCTGTCTGCGTCGTCGTCACCTGCAATGCCGGACGCGCTTTCGGGCGGCGGGATTGATCGCTTATGTGCGCCATATGCCGCGCCAATATCGGCGACTGGCTAAGCCAATCCTCAATATGCTGACGCAGGGCGAAGTCAGGCGCCTCTAGCCCCTGCAAATCCGATACTGTCATCGCCGGGTCCTTTTCAGCAGAGAGAAATAGGGATCGCCAAGCCAGCGGCGCATCAGTCCAGGCGCTGTGATATGCAGGCGATGGCCTGATCCATCGTGCTGCACTGTGGCTTCGGGATAGTCTGCCAACACAGCGTCGGCTATCCGTTGCTGATGCTGCTTGGCCCGCGCTTCGGCCATGGTTTCAGCACGTTCAACCAGCTTTGTACCAAAATGCTTCATGCCAGCCGCAGCCTTCGCCATGGACGCCACAGTGCCGCAACGGCAATGGGAGGCATGACTTCACTATCCGCAGCGCCTTGCAAATGTTGATGCGCGGCGAGGCGGACAATGCCCTGGCGCAACAGTTCGGGCAGCTGCTCCCATTGCGCGGCAATCCCCGCTGAATAGCGCACCTCGACAGGCACCACCGGCAGCGGTGCCAAAAGTGCCACACTGCCAAAACCCTCACCATCGATATCCATCTGATAGGCGGTAATCGGCAAGGCTGTTCCATTGCCGTCATCATCAATGGTGCGTATCTCTTCTATGGCGATAACCGGATGATCGGGCAGGCGTTGCATCCCGGTCCTGAGCGTCAATCGATAGCACCTGCGGCTATGTAGCAAGGCCCGCCCGGTAAAGGCCTCACACAGCGCATAGGCGGAGCGGAAATGCGACAGCAACAGCGCATCATCCTCGCTATTCTCAATCGCCAGCAGGGCTTTGAGCTCGGCCAGCGCTGCCGCATCTATCATAGCTGGCTGGTCAATAATCGAGAGGGTCATCACACTGCCTCCTTGCCGATAGCGAGAGTTACAAAGGTCGCCCGCACCGCCGGGAGGGGAGGGACCGGCGATGCGGGCGCGGCAAAGCACTGGCGGAACCAAAGGTCCGCGCCATGCTCTGCCGATCTGGAAAATCCTCCCCCTTGGGGGAGGGGAACCATCCGAAGGATGGTGGAGGGGCACAGGCGGCATGATGCAATGTCCGAGGGGGTACTCACCCGTGCCGCCTGATCGCGAGCCATTACATGCAATCTATGAGGCCGAGGGTGCCCCTCCACCAGCTTCGCTGGTCCCCCTCCCCGTGCCGGGGAGGATTGCGTCAGTTAATCGCACCAAAGCGCATCAGCTTGATCGCCTCGCTGTTAAGCACCTGCCCACCCACGCGCTTGGTGGCATAGAAATGCACAAACGGCTTGTTGGTAAACGGATCGCGCAGGATCGTCGTCGCCTTACGCTCGGCGATGAGATAGCCGGCGCGGAAATTGCCGAAAGCAATCGACAGGCTGCCGCTGGCAATATCGGGCATATCCTCGGCCTCAACCACCGGATAGCCGAGCAGCGTATCGGGGCGACCTTCGGCCAGACCCGGCTGCCACAGAAACGCGCCATCCTCGGTCTTGAACTTGCGGATCAGTGCCAGCGTGGTCGAATTCATGACGAAGCTTGCACCCTGACGATAGGCAGGCTTGAGGCTGTGCACCAGATCGATCAGGCGGTCTTCCGGATCGCTGGCCGCAAAGCCCGCATCCGCGCCCGAAAAAACCGTCTGCAACGTACCAAAGGCGCGGGTTGCGTCACCGGCATCGCTGACCGGTGCTCTCAGGAAACCGCGCGGCTGATTGGCACCGGAGCCTTTGATAAAGGCGGCGCCTTCAGCCCGGGCGAATTCCTCGGCAATCTCGCTCGCCAGCCATTGTTCGACATTGAACGCAGCATCATCGAGCATGGTCTGGCTCGCCGCTGGATTGGCGTATAGCTCGCCCGAAGGCGGTGCGATTTCGGCAAAGGTCGGTGTATCGGTCTCGTCACGCGCGGCGGTCTCGCTGACCCAGCCGGACGGTGTGCCGCCATGGGTGATCAGCTTGCGATAACCGGCGCTGCCCGTCTGCACCACATTGGCGATGCGGCGAATGGGCGAGATGGTGTTGAGGGTTTTGGCGATCACCGCGTCGAGTTCATCGGGGACGGCAAAGCCGCCTTCGGGGCCACTGCCAGCGTTGAAGCTCTTGATCTCGGTCTCGCGGCCCGCTCGCAAATAGCCATCGACAAAGGCACGCAGAGCCGGGCTGGTCGCGCCGCCCTTCACCTCTGCTCCCGATGGCGCGGCAGGGCTTGCGAGCACCGGGCGCGCTGCGGCCGAGGCGATCCGCGCCATGCCGGTTTTGAGCGTGGCCGTCTCGCCTTTGAGCGCATCAACATCGGCCTTTACGCCATCAACCGCGCCTTCCAGCGCGTCAATCCTTTCACCATGCTCATCGGTCTTGAGCATCGCCGCAAATGAGCTTTCCAGCGGATCGCCACTCGCGCCCGCGCTATCAACAGCCACGCCTTCAGGCGCGGCATTTGCCACTGTCTGTTCCATAATCATGCCTTTCAGTTGGGGAAGTATTTTCGTTTACGCTGCGAGCAGATGCACCCTGGCATCGGGCTGCATCGGGAAGGTCACCAGGCTGATCTCGACCAGATCCAGGTCGAGCAACAGCCGCGGTGGGCCGATCTGATAATGGCGCACACGATAGCCGAAGGAGAGGCCGGTCACCGCGCCTGCCTGCACCATGCTGCGTGCCTTGGCCGCAGAACCGCTGGTGGCGTCAATCGTGGCAATGACTCTCAGGCCACGTCGGTCCTCGGCGATATGCTGCACCGTGCCGATACGCTGCGCCCCACGATGCTGCCACAACAACGGGCGCGGACTGCCATCACCCAGCGTACGCCGAAACGCCCCACGCCGGATCACATCCCCGCCGCGATCCATGCGGTCAAACAGCGCGGCATAGCCGGCAAAACGAACAATCCCCCTCTCCTTTAGGGGAGGGGCAGTGAGACTTAGCGCCGTCAGGCGCTTAGTCGCAGCGGGGTGGGGGCTATCCGATTGCGCTGTGCCGGTTGAACGCCACCACCCCAACCCCTCCTCTGAAGAGGAGGGGCTATCCAATCGCGCGCTCATATCTCCCAGCCCCATAGCCCCAGCCGCACCGCGAGACCGATCAGCAGCAGCGCCAGCGCGCCGCGCACCATCCATGACAGAAACGCATGCCAGACGCTGCTTTTCGCCTCATGCCAAGCGCTGAGCAGTTCGCGCAGTTCGGCCATATCGCGGCGTGCGGTGGCATCGGCAAGACCAAGATGTTCCAGCGCCCGCGCTGCGCCGAGTTCGCTCGATTCCTCAACAATGGCGCGCAGCGTCACCAGATCGGCCTTGTCGCTACCCGCCTGCGCGATCAGCCGCGCCAGCAATTCTTCCCGGCTCATAGCGTTTCCTTTCCTGGTTCCAGCCCGAGCATCGCCCGCTTCTCCTCATCGCTGAGGAAATCCGCCGCACTCACCCGGTTCCACAGCTTTTCGCGATCCTCGGAAAAGGCCGGTATCTGATCGATATCAACGGACAGGTCGGCATCGGGCCACCAATGGCGCAGCGCGCCGCCCAGACCGCCCAGCATGGTGCCAAGCAGCGGCAAGATGGTCAGCCGCCACAGCGCGCGATTGGCCTCGCGATAATTGGCATAGGTATTGTCGCCCGGCAGGCCGAGCAGCATCGGCGGCACACCAAAGGCCAGCGCAATGTCGCGCGCCGCTGCGGCTTTGAGCGCGACAAAATCCATATCCGCCGGGCTGAGGCTCATGCCCTGCCATTTGAGACCACCTTCGAGCAGCAAGGGCCGCCCGGCATTGCCCGCGCCGCCATAATTGCTCTCGAGCTCCGCCTTGAGCCGGTCAAACTGATCAGCGCTCAGCACCGCCCCCGCCTCTCCCGGATCATAGACCAGAGCCCCCGATGGCCGCGCCGCATTGTCGAGCAGCGCCCGGTTCCAGCGACTGGCGGCATTATGAATCGCCACCGGCTCCGCCGCCGCGCCGAGACAGCCCAGACCATAATGGTCATCATCGGGATGCCATGTCTTGAGATGCACAATATGCGGCGCGCCGTCATCATCATAGGCGGCAAAGCGCGTTACCGCTTCACCGACGCGATAGAGATAGGCGGCAGGCCAGCCCTGCGCATCGCTCTCAATCGTCACCCGGTCGGGGCGCAAGGGATAGAGGCGTTCGGGTTTGCCCTCGGCATCGCGGGCGATCTGCACATAGGCATTGCCATGCAGCAGGAGGTGCGAGGCCAGTGTGGCGAGCAACTGGCTGCTATCCTGCGCCTCGTGACTGGTGCTTTGCAACAGTGCGTTTATCGGCTTGTCAGCAAGCAATGGCGCACTGCCTGCCCCTTCGGCGACAATCCGAACCGAGCGCTGCGCTACCGCATTTTGCTGATAGGCGGCGCGCACCTGGCTGATATAATCGCCGGGCAAACCTGATGGGGTGGAAGCGCCATAGATCAACCCGCGCGGCCATGTCTCAGGCCCGGTCACCGTCTGCGCCGGGCGCGGCGGACCGGCCCAATGTTTCAGGGCCAGCCAGCCCGTTCGCCAAAAGGACATGAAAGGTCTCCTTGTGAGAAAACAATCCTCCCCGGTACGGGGAGGGGGACCGCTGAAAGCGGTGGAGGGGTACCCTCGGCATGACACCAAAGATAAGAGACGGTGCTATTTCTGCCGCGATACTGAGAGTGAAGTTCCACTTCTGTTACATTGCATCATGCGGCTTGTGCCCCTCCACCAGCCTTCGCTAAAGCTACGGCTGGTCCCCCTCCCCCTTTGGGGGAGGATCGCGCTACAACCACCGCACTCTCGGCACATTCTCTGGGCCCAGCATCAATTCGGTCAGTGCCCAGACCAGCGCATCGGCACGGTCGGGCGAACGGCCAGGACCGATATAGCCGCCGCCGGTCATCAGGCCGCACATCTGGTCTTCGAGGTCCGGAAACAACCCGGCATGACATATCCGTCCAGCCTCATACAGCGCCGCCACCGGCTCAGCGCGCGCCGACTTGCCGCGCCGCGCATGCACCAGTTTTACCGGTAGGCTGAGCGACGCGGCACGCAGCACACTGGCGACCATCGCCCCGCCCTGATTGCTTTCTGCCACCACCCGGTCCGCGTCCCAGGCGGCATAGGTCTGTGCTACGGCACGCGCCCATTGTTCCGGGCTGGCCTGTTCGACACTGGCATCGGCCAATATCCAGCCATTTTCCACGGCATCGCGTCCGGCGACGACAATGCCGCAGGCATCGCCATGCGCACTGGCGGGTGGATCGACACCGACGACAATCCGCACCAGATCGCGCAAGGACGGTTTTGGCCCGCGACATTTTTCAATCAGCGAGGGCTTCCACAACGCGCCCTGACGATCCTCGATCAGTTCGCCGTCCAGCTCCTGCCGCCCCAACAGCGACGCGCCATAGCTGGCCTGCATCGCGGCGATATAGCCGGGGGCCAGATTGGCACGGTTGTCAGCAGTGCGGCCATGGGTGACGGCAATATCATCCTGCTCCAACAGCAACTTCAAAAGCGGCACAGGGCGTGGTGTCGTCGTCGCCAGCACCTGCTGATGCGGACCCAGTCTCAGGCCGAGCATCAGATTTTCCCATAATGCCAGCGCCGGGCTTTTCTTTCGCCGCCCGAAGCTGCTGCCCGTCTGCGCATCCCATTTGGCAATCTCATCGCACCAGCCATGGCTATGCTCTGGCCCTCTCAGGCTCTCCGGCTCGGCGGCGGAATAGGCCATGGCCATAGCGCCCGATGGCCAGCGCAAACGGCGCAGGCTTGGCTCCCAGATCAGATTTTCGCGCCGCTTTGCGGTGGCCAAGAGACCACTTTTGCCTTCAACCATCACCGCGCGGACCTCGGCCAGATTCACGCCAACCAGGGCAATCTGCGCCGTGCCATCATTACGCGCAATCTGGTGCACCCATTCGGCCCCTGCGCGCGTCTTGCCAAAGCCGCGCCCCGCCATCATCAGCCAGAGACGCCAGTCGCCCGGCGGGGCCAGCTGTTCAGGCCGGGCCCAGAACTGCCAATCCTCTAGCAAAGCTTGTGCTTCAGCGCGTTCCAGTGACTCCAGCAACGCATCGCGCTCAACGGCATTGGCCAGCGCTTCGGCAAGCGAGACATGGGACATAAGGGTAGTGACTCAGGTTATCTGCTCCCCTTCGTTGTTCTGTAATTTGCTTGTTGTCAGCTCCGCGCAAGCGGAGAAAAAAGTAGTTTAGTGCACACAAAGCCACGAAGACACAAAGCGATCACACCTTGTGGCACCCTTTAGTGTCTTTGTGGCTTTGTGTGAAACTATAACAAAGAAGCATCTGCCTTCGGTAAAGACTCGTCAGACCAAAGCCCCTCCTCTTCAGAGGAGGGGTTGGGGTGGTGGAGTCACAAAGTACAACGCGTGCCGCAACACCACCCCGCTGCGACTAAGGGCCTCACGGCCCTAAGTCTCACTGCCCCTCCTCTGAAGAGGAGGGGAGAAAAACGGATCGATCTCTAATGCTCTCAAGTTTCTGCCGTAGCTTCATCAAAGCGTCACTCTCCCCGACTGCGCCAACATCACTGGCCGCTTGTTTGCTCTGCCAATAGTGTAGCGTCTTGAGCATCTGCGTGACATCAAATTGCCGCTCGTCGCTTGGCTCGCCAACAGTTTCGGGCGGAATACCAAAGCGCGCTATGTGCAGCAGGATAAGCTCGATCTCGGTGCAGATACTGCCCAGTGCGACATGCCACTCAGCGACAAAGTCCGGGTCATCGCGCAACAGCCGGTGCAGATGCAGCATATCCCATCCGACAAAGCGTAAGGCCAGCGGCACTTTATGGAAATGTGCCACATAGGCGATAAAGTCAGATTTACTATCCTCCTCTACCCTGCCCTTTGGACGATCATTGCGCCGATAGCGCGAAATCTGCACCCTGCAGGCCTCGGCGAAATCCGGATCCTGTCTGCGCCAGTCTCCATGTGTGCCGTTGCTGACCCCGCAGGCCAAGGCTGTTTCCCCCAACCTGCCAAAGCCTCGCAAACGCCGCAAAAAGCGGTGTTTGTTGCCTTCTGTACGCAGTGTCAGGCTTAACGAGGCTATGGACCTTTTCGGTGAAACAGGAGTGTTATTATCGCTTACTTTCAGTTCCTTGCCACCCGTTCCGCTTTGCTCGGTCGGCATGGCATACCTCATAAATTGGCTTTTATAGACTATAGTTTCGTCGGCCCCGCCCTTCGACAGCCTGCAAGGCAGGCGCTCAGGATAAACTCGGCTTTAGCCGAGCCGGGGCCAAAGCTTTTTTAAAACTCACGCGGAGACGCGAAGGCGCGGAGAAGGCTCCTTTACGCACGATCTCTTCGTATCTTTGTGGCTTTGTGGCTTTGTGGCTTTGTGTGAAACTATAGCCCTGGCCCCGCCTGCGCGGGGCCGACGAACCATAAAGCACCGCTATCGACTCACAATATAATGGGTTTTGATACCAGGTCTTTGGTGGCACCGCCGAATCGCAATTTTCTGATGATGACTCTTTCTAACCTAAGAGTGTCACGATGTCAATATATTTTATCCTATTTGGATAAGTCAGCTCGCTAATCGCGCCAATTCCTCATTCTCGCCCAGTTGCTGCGCAACATATTCCGCCGCCTTTTCCGCCTGTTCACGGCCGAGATGCCAGTCGAGTATCTGCATGCCTTCGATAATTGGCGGCTGCAGCAGGATATCATTGTCACTCAGCATTGACCGCGATGCGATGCGGCTGGCGACGACCATGGAGCGGGACATAATATCGACGATAGACGGGAAATCATCGGGTGCCGGACGACGCAGCAACACATCACGCGCCAGCCGCACCCGCGAGCGCAGGGCATTATACTCGGCATCAATGCGCCATGCGGTGCTGGTGTCCCCCAGGCCGACGACGATATTGGGCCCCGGCTTGATTTTGCGCATGACGGTGACAGGAATATTGTCGAGAACGCCGCCGTCGATCAGGATATTGCCATCGCTGTCGATAAAGGGCGGTAGGATGGTGGGTAGCGACCCGCTGGCGCGCACCGCTTCCCATAACGGGCCATGGCGATGAATGAACAGGTCATTGGTCGACAGGTTGGTCGAGATCGCGAAAAAGCCAAGTGGCTGATCGGCAATATCTTTCTGTGAGTAGCGGGTGGAAAGCTCATGATCGAAAACGGCAGGATCGAGCAGCGAATGCACCGGGACGGTAAAGCGTTTCATCGCCTTAGCCTCGATAAACATCGCCTCCATCTGGTCGAGCGTTTCCTCAACGCTGAGCCCTTGGGCGATGGCACCGCCCATCGCCGCGCCCGCACTGGTGCCGCCAATATAATCAATCGGAACGCCGCTTTGGCGCAGACCACGCACAATGCCGAGATGTGCACAACCTAAGGCTCCGCCGCCTGCCAGCACCAGACCGACGGCATTGCCGGTCATAAAACGCGCCAGCCGGGCAAAATCACCATCACTATCGAGTGCGATATGATGGTGCAGATGCGGATCGCGGTCCTTGAGCCAGTCCAGACTGCGCTCAATGGGTGCGTCGCTAGTCTGGCGCACAATGGCAAGGGTGCGACTATCGGCATCAATAGCGGTAAAGGCGGCCCGTTCATGGTCATTGATTGAAGGATCGCCATTCTGCGCATCGGCAAAGAGCAACAGCGCATCGGCATTGCGCGTTGCCCGCGTTGACCACGCAGCCTCGCCATTGGCCTCGATTAAAAGCCATTCGCCCGCTGACTCCCGGGCATAAAGCCATTGCTGATAGTCTGCGTCGCCTGAGCCAGGAACATCGGCCTGTCGCACGATATGGACTTTTGCATCACTACCCAGCACTGCACGCATCTGCTCAGCCAGACGATCAAGCAGGCCCTCGGGCATCGTGCTGCCGCCGGCATTGAGGCAGGCAATAACCCGCGAAGTGCGCGTCGCCATGGAAGGGGTTTTTGCGGTGACATCGGCGAGTCTTTTCGACACCGCTTTGAGCAGTGCCGCTGTAACTTCCGGATACTCTTTGGCGACCTTGTCATAAGCAGCACGATCCAGCGCCATCACTTCGCTGTCGCGGCTGGCCTGAAGCGATGCGGTGCGGGTGCCACCGGCGAAAAAGGCAAGTTCGCCAACCGGTTCGCCCGATTCTATGCGGGCAACGGTTTTCTGCTGCCCCGCCTCATCGGTGATGATCACACGGAAATGGCCGGTCGAGACAAAATACAGCGCATCGGCATCATCGCCTTGTCGCACCAGATAATCGCCGCCTTTAATGGTACGGCGTTCTGCGGCCTCGGCCAGAGCGGTCAGCGCCGCATCCGAAAGGTCCGCGAAAAGTGCACTGCGTATCCAGTCCGCAGGCTGGGTCTGCCGACTATCCCCCATATGCTCTCCATCTGCGCCAAGCGCATCTGCCCCGCACGGCCTGTTCGCCTATGCAGGAATCACCGCGACCCGCGCCATCTTTAGAGCATATATAAGCCAGCGCCAACGCCGGGATTCAGGGCTGGGCGATAATTCCGATATCGGGCTTCACCGTACCGCCGACCATCGCGATATAGGCATCGCGCATCGCCTCTGCTCCCTGATGCGTTTCGATGGTCACCAGGCTGCTCGCCATCTTGGCAAAGCTGACCCAGCTTGCCCCGAGCGTGCGGGCAAAACCGGCGGGCCCCAGCTCGTCAATCACCGCCTGCGCCGCGGTGGGCGCGAAGAACAACACCGGCTCTGGCCCGACCAGATCCTTGGCACCGCCACGCGCGTCAACATGGGTCGCGCCGACCAACATGGAATAGCGCAAATTATCCGCCCAATGGCTATGCAAGCGTTTCAGCACCGCGCCATTGCCGGCAAAATCGACCGTGACGACGGCATTGCCAGCATCCAGCGATTCAATCGCATCATAGGCAACCACCTCGTCATAAAGTCCGGTCTCCTCAACAAAGGCGACATTGCCCGGCGAGGTCAGGCCAATGCAGCGAATAGTGGGGCTGGTGTCCTTCAGCACATGCGCCAATGCCAATGCGGTTTTGGAGGATGCGCTGGTCAAAATCGCCGTGCCCGCTTCATAAAAGCCATTGCGGCGAAACTGGTCCTCGATCAGGAAGCTGGTCATAAACAGCGGCTCAAACACGGCGCGGCCACCTTCGAAATCGGGGTTATGCGACGGGTCTGCATTGAGCCGCCGATAGCGATTATAGACTTCGGCCAGCCCCTGACGATGCTCGGCGGCATCCAGAAACCCGCCTTTGGAGACATCGGATGGGGTCAGCACCACATGGCTGCCCATCGGCCAATAGCCATAAAGCCGCTCGCCCTCAGCGATATCGGGATGGTGCGAGGCAATCACCTTGGCATGGCCCCAGACCGGGACAATGCCCTTGCTGTCATCGCCCGAGGGGAAGAAACGCCAATAATGCATCGTCTCGCCCATAGCGGCATAGGTGATGTTATTGGCGGTAATGGCAAAGCTCTCAATCGCGCAGAGAATCTGGCCTTCACCAGCCTCCGGCGCGGACGCTTCGCTGATGGCGGCTTTGCTGATATCGGCCTTGTCGACATGAATGGCGATGCTCTGACTCATGGTATTATCCTCATCCTTTTGTTTCTTCGATTACCTGTCATGAAGCAGCGCATGACACAAGCCGGGATGTCGCACGAAACGGCAAATGACTTGCCAATCGCGCAGGTGCTGTTAGGCCTTTCGCAAATTTTGCGCCGGTGACGGGGAGTGTCATCGCGTTGGAAAAGCTTCAAGGGGGAGAGCTTCACGGTGAGTGCCAGTAACAATGTGGAATTGAGTTTTGCCGAACGACTGATTGAGCCAGTCACCAATATATCGGATTTCATCTGGGTCGGCACTTGGAACGGCGCTGAAGTCATCCCCTTCCCTCCCATGGCATTGATGCTGTTGGGCGGCGGCCTCTACTTTATGATCGGGTTGAAATTCTTCCCGATCCGGGGATTGGTTTCCTCCTTTGCCGGCCTCTTTCGCAAAAGCTCTGGTGGAGCGGGGGAAATCTCACCTTTCGCCGCGCTGTCTACCGCACTTTCCGGGCAAGTCGGTACCGGCAACCTCGCTGGCGTCGCCACTGCCATTGCCCTGGGCGGTCCGGGTGCGATTTTCTGGATGTGGGTGACCGCCTTTGTGGGAATGGCACTGGCCTTTGCCGAGGGCTCGCTTTCCATCCGTTTCCGTCAAAAAACCGAGGAAGGCGTCTATCGCGGCGGGCCGATGAGTTACATCACCATAGGTCTCGGCCCCAAATGGACCTGGCTGGCCGTTTTCTTCTGTCTCGGCACTTTGTTTTCTGCGCTGGTGACCGGCAATGGCATTCAAGCCAACTCAGTGGCGGACTCGATCAAGGAGCTGACCGGCCTCGAAGAATGGATAGGCGGCCTGATTGTCGCAGTGGCGGTTTTCATTGTCATTATTGGGGGCATCAAGTCGATTGGCTCGGTTGCGGAAAAGATCATCCCCAGCATGGCCGTGTTGTATATCGTGATGGCGCTGACAGCATTGGTCCTCAATATCGGCAGCATCCCGCAAGCCTTTGGCTGGATCATTGATGGCGCTTTCAACCCTCAGGCCGCAACCGGCGGTTTTGCTGGAGCGGCAATGATTATGGCAATCCGCTGGGGTGTTGCACGCGGCCTGTTCTCCAACGAGGCAGGGCAAGGTTCCACCCCGATTGCCCATGCTGTGGCACAGACCAATGACCCGGCAATGCAAGGCCGCTTTGCGATGATGGGCACCTTTATCGACACCATCATCATCTGCACCATGACCGCTTTGGTGATCCTGACCGTCAAGGGCGATTTCACCCATATCGACGCCAGCGGTGCAACCATTGCTGTCGATCATGCCTGGCAATCCGATCTGGAGGGCTTTCTGATGACCTCGGGCGCCTTTGCCCAAGCCTTTCCCTTCACTGTTGGAAGTATCCCGATCGGTACCTTCATTGCCTCGCTGGCGCTGATCCTGTTTGTGTTCACCACTTTGCTCACCTGGAGCTATTATGGCGAGCGGGCGATCACCTATATTTACGATCTGATCCCCGGGTCTAGTGCCGCGGGTGAGAAGATACTGCATATGATCTGGCGCGTGCTCTGGTGTCTGGTGATCTATATCGCCTCTTATCAGGACCTCGATCTGGTCTGGCGTCTCGGCGATATCTCCAATGCGGCGATGACCTTCCCGAACCTGATCGGCTTGTTGGCGCTTTCCGGTGTTGTCTTTGCCTTGGCCAAGGGCAACCGCACCGCAGGGACCGATCATGGCCGGGAAACACCAGCGGAACTCTCAGAAGAAATCAGCGGTGCACCGGGTGGGCATTGATGTCGGGGAGCTTTGCGCAGAACAGATTAGTTCACACTAAGCCACGAAGGCACAAAGAGATAAAAATGATGCGTCAGCGCGATGAACAGCTTGAAGAACTGGTCACGCAAGTTCTCGATTGTGCTTTCGATATTCACAAAAGATTGGGTCCGGGTCTACTCGAATCCGTATATGAAAGCATCTTGGCGGATAAGCTGAGCCGGATCGGCCATAAAATTGACCGGCAAAAGCCGGTCAAGGTCATTTTTGATGGCGTAGAGGCAGATAATGGCTTTCGTGCTGATCTGATAATCAACGATCTACTGCTTATTGAACTCAAGTCGGTCGAACAGCTTCTACCGGTGCACTCCAAGCAAACGCTGACCTATATTCGTTTGCTTAATATGAAACTTGGCCTACTCATCAACTTTGGCGCCCCAACCTTCCGTGAAGGCATAAAAAGAGTAGCAAATAACTATCAAGGCTTTGTGTCTTAGTGGCTTTGTGTGCACTAAAAGACACTGGGCACACCTTAACCATCTGATCAGGTGTCAGAAAAATTGGAAGTCTCTCACCGTGCTCAAAAATCTCTATAACTGGACGCTGGACAAGGCAGCGCATGAACAGGCGCCGCGCTGGCTGGCCGGGGTCAGCTTTGTTGAATCGAGCTTCTTCCCGATTCCGCCCGACGTCATGCTCGCACCGATGTGTCTCGCGAGGCCAGATCGCGCGCTGTACTATGCGTTTATCTGCGCCATTGCCTCAGTCATTGGCGCGCTGCTGGGCTACGCAATTGGCTTCTTCCTGTTTGAAGCGGTGGGCCAGCCGATCCTCAGCTTTTATGGTCTCAATGAAAAATTCGCCGATTTCTCCGCCGATTTTAACGAGCAGGGCTGGATCATTGTGTTGCTGGCGGGCTTCACGCCGCTGCCTTTCAAGGTCATCACCATCGCCGCCGGGGCGACGTCCATGCCACTCTACGTTCTGATCGGCGCATCGATTATCGCCCGCTCGGCACGCTTCTTTATCGTCGCGATATTGCTCAAACGCTTCGGCCCGCCGATGAAGGAGTGGATCGACAATAATTTCGCTCTCGCCACAACAGTGGTTGGAGTATTGTTCGTCGGCGGCTTTGTGGCTTTGCGTTATATTCTGTGACGCGCATTAATCCGTCGCAAAAATCTGCGCATCATCGGCAAAGCATTTGAACTCCAGCCCGTTACCGCTGGGGTCAGTGATAAAGAATGTGCCTTGTTCCCCGGCCTCTCCGGCAAAACGGACTCTGGGTTTGATCAGATAAGCAATATCCAGGTCATTCAGCCGTTCCACCAGCACATCCCAATCGGCGCGTTGCAGGATGACACCGAAATGGAAAATCGGCACCGCATCGCCATCGACGGCATTTGTAGGGGCAGCGGCTGGCTGCATATCAGGATCGAGATGCGCGACAATCTGATGGCCGAACAGGTTGAAATCAATCCAGCTGTCCGATGACCGACCTTCGGCGCAGCCCAGCACATCGCCATAAAATTGCCGCGCGGCAGCAAGATTATGGACGGGAAAAGCAAGGTGAAAGGGACGTAAGCTCATCGCGCTGCCTTATGGTTCGGCCAGTTCATAACAGGCTTCATAGTCGTAATTGGGGCTCTTGCCTTGCGCTTCGAGCGCCGACGCCTCCTCGGCCAGTTTCGCCTTGAGTGTTCCCAAAATCACATCGGCCTCTGTGCCAGAATTGCCCTCAGCGCGTAATTTGGTCCGGGCGCGATTGTCCAGCACCGTAGCCAGTGTTTTTAAATCCCGGGCGCGCGGCGATAGGCCTTCTTCGGCAAAAACCTCTTCATAGGCGAGCGCCATAATCGCGGCACATTGTGGCAAGCTGGGCGGTGGCGGACGCGGTACCTCGGCATCCAGCCGGAACAGGCACGGCGTCATTATCGCATCAACTGCACTATTGGGATCGTCCTTGTCGCGCGCTGCCTTTTGAAACACCTCGGCTTCAGCGGTGAACAGCGCCTGCACCTGTTCCCGACTGCGCCCGGTTTCCTCAATCAGCCGTGCGCCAACATCGACAAAGAATTCGCGACCGCGCGGCTCCATTGACGGATAGGAAGCCGATGAGGGAACCCCGCGCTGCTGTTGCACCGCGATAGTCGCAAAAGCGGCGGCGCAGCGCACATCGGTTTTCTGCTCGAGCGTAAGCGGCGCGATTTCTGTTGTCGCAGATGGCTCTTCTGACGCAGCAGCAGGTTGCACCAACATGGTGATGGGCAGGATGATTGAAGACAATGCAGATAATGACATGAGCGTGCACTATCTGCCCCAAAGCTGAATGTCATCTGAAATGGACGAGGATGGAAAAGGCGGCGCATCACAGAGCAATTGCCAGCGCCCGACTTTGACGGCATATCCGGGCCATGAATTTCCTGACCCGGTTGATTGACCGTTTCCCCGCTTTACTGGCACTTATTCTCGGTGGCCTGGCCGCGCTTGGCTTTGCGCCCTTCTCTTTATGGCCATTAACCCCGCTTGCCGTGATCGGCCTGTTCCAGATTCTCATCTCGCATCAAGGCCATAAAAAGCTGCTGCGCATCGGCTTTGGCTTTGGCTTTGGCCATTTCTTCATCATGCTGCTGTGGATCCCGCAGCCATTCTATTTTCAGGATGCGATGCCGGTCTGGTTTGGCTGGCCTGCGCTGGCTTTGCTGTGCCTGTTCCTGGCCTGCTATCCCTTGCTCGCCATTTACAGCGCGAAATGGCTTGCAGGAGAGAAGCCGCTGGCTCTGATACCCGCTTTGGCAGCATGCTGGGCCATCTCAGAGATGCTCCGCGCCACGCTGTTCACTGGTTTTGCGTGGAACCCACTGGGTATCGCACTGGTGGACTTTGCCTATCCGGCGCGCTGGGTGGGCAGCTATGGACTATCAGCGCTGCTCATCCTGACCGCTGGTGGGTTTTGGCTGCTGTTAAGCCGGAATTGGAAACCGGGTCTGCTGCTCAGTTTGCCGCTCATTCTGCTATGGAGCGCATCCTATGTCTTGCTATCGACAAACGGCCTCACCCTCGAAAGATCAGCGACCCGTCTCACCATCGTGCAGAACAATATGGGGCAGGATCGGGATTGGTACGATCCAGTGGTTATCCAGCAAAATCGCGAATCGCTGCTGCGGCTGTCGCGCGACCTGACCCCCGATGATCTGCGTCCGCGTATCCTGTTCTGGAGCGAGGGTGTGATCAACAGCGATCCCCTGGAAGATGGCTATCCCAGCTATTTCGCAGCGCCCAATGAAGCGCGGGCTTGGCGCAAACTCTACACCAGCCCGCTACGGCCCGGCGATATGCTGATCACCGGCGGCGCCAAATTTGAATTTGATGATCGCCCGAGGCTTGTCTCGACGCGCAACAGCGTATTCGCGATTGGCGGCGATGGCGCGTTGATCGGCCGCTATGACAAGTTCCACCTCGTCCCCTATGGTGAATATCTGCCATTTGAAGAGATATTGGGGCCGCTCGGCCTCGACAAGCTGACCGAGGGAAAAGTGCCCTTCACCCCTGGCCCGGGACCGCGCAGCCTTGATCTGGGCAGCCTTGGCAAAGTGGGCATTCAGGTCTGTTATGAGATTATCTTCTCTGGCGAGACGATAGACCGCAATGACCGGCCCGACTTTATGTTCAACCCCAGCACTGATGACTGGTTCGGCCAGCTTGGTCCGCCGCAACAGGTGGAGCAGGCACGGCTGCGCGCGATTGAGGAAAACCTGCCGGTGATCCGCGCCACGCCCACGGGCATCTCCACCGTGATTGACCGCTTTGGCATAGTGTTGGAGAGCATCCCCTGGCATGAGGAAGGCCGGATTGATGCCGATTTGCCGCCTCCGGGAGAGCCAACACTGTTCAGCCGCATGGGCTATATCGCACCGATTGCCCTGTCTCTCATTCTGCTGCTGATCGCTGTTGCCTTGCGCCGATCCCGGCGCTAAAGCGCGCATATAACAATTTCTTTATATGTTTTCCGGCCCACTTTACGGGCGTTGAAAGGCACATAACTTCATGCGCAACAGCTATCTCTTCACCTCCGAATCCGTCTCTGAAGGCCATCCCGACAAGGTTGCCGATCAAATTTCCGACGCCATTGTCGATCTGTTTCTCTCCAAAGACCCGGAGGCGCGTGTCGCCTGTGAAACGCTGACCACCACCCAGCGCGTGGTGCTGGCAGGTGAAATTCGCGGCAATGGCATTATGAACAACCAGGGCGAATGGGAAGATGGCGTACAGCAGGAAATTGAAGATGCGGTGCGCCAGACGGTCAAGGAAATCGGCTATGAGCAGGATGGTTTCCATTGGGAAACGCTGACCTTTGAGAACCATTTGCACGGCCAGTCCGCCGAGATCGCCCAAGGCGTTGATGCGGGCGAAGACAAGGATGAAGGTGCAGGCGATCAGGGTATCATGTTCGGCTATGCCACCGATGAAACCCCCGACCTGATGCCGGCGACACTTGACTATAGCCACAAGATTCTCGAGCGGTTGGCTGCTGACCGCAAATCGGGCGTGGCACCGTTTCTTGAGCCCGACAGCAAGAGCCAGGTCACGCTGCGCTATGTCGACGGCAAGCCGGTCGAATGCACCGCATTGGTGGTGTCAACCCAGCACGCGCCGGACTATTATTACTACAAGGGCGAAGGCGACGAGACAAAATATGCCGAGCTGCGGGACCATGTGCTGACTGTAGCGCGTGAAGTCATGCCCGATGGTTTTGTAACCGATGCCACCACCATCCATGTGAACCCGACCGGCCGCTTCGAGATTGGCGGCCCTGATGGGGATGCTGGTGTAACCGGGCGCAAGATTATCGTCGATACCTATGGTGGCGCCTCGCCCCATGGCGGCGGTGCTTTCAGTGGCAAAGACCCGACCAAGGTCGACCGCTCAGCCGCTTATATCACCCGCTATCTGGCGAAGAATGTTGTCGCTGCCGGTCTCGCCAAACGCTGCACCATTCAGCTTTCCTATGCCATCGGCATCGCCGAGCCGCTTTCGGTCTATGTTGATCTTCACGGCACCGCCGCAAATGGCGTGGATGAGGCCAAACTGGAGGCAGTGCTGCCCAAGCTGGTGCGCCTGACGCCGCGCGGCATCCGCGAGCATCTCGGCCTCAATGCGCCGATCTACAAGCCTTCTGCCGCCTATGGCCATTTTGGCCGCACCCCGGATGGCCAGCATTTCCCCTGGGAAAAGACCGATCTAGTGGACCAGCTCAAAGCAGCCATGGCTTGAACCAAAGCCCCGGTTGCGGCTAACGCGCCGGATATGAGCGAGAACAGCCAGAATAAAGATGATGGTCTCAGCGCCGACCCGCACCGTGACCCCAGCACCATAAGGCGGCTTTATGGCCGCACCCAGGGGCATAAGCTGCGCCCGGGGCAGCAGCAGCTTGTCGATGAGCTGCTGCCGGTGCTGTCGCTGCCCGAAGAAGGGCCGGTCAGCGGCAAGGCACTGTTCGGTGATGACCGGCCTCTGCATTTCGAGATCGGTTTTGGCGCAGGCGAGCATCTCGCCTATCGCGCCGACTTGCTGCCCGATCATGGCTTTATTGGCGCCGAGCCTTTCGTCAATGGCGTGGTGGGCGCGTTACAGCATATCCGCAATGACCGCCTGACCAATGTGCGTTTGCATATGGGCAATGCGCTTGATGCGCTTGAGCGGATACCCGATGGAGCCTTGCGCTTTGTCTATCTGCTCCATCCCGACCCATGGCCCAAGGCGCGCCATGCCAAAAGGCGGATGATGAACCATGGCCCGCTCGACCTGATTGCGGCCAAGCTCCAACCGGGCGGTGAGTTCCGCTTTGGCACTGACCATCCGGTTTATCTGCGCCATGCGATGATGGTGATGCGCCAGCGTCGGGATTTTCAGTGGCTTTGCGACAGCCCCAGCGACTTTATAAAGCGCCCCGGCGGCTGGCCGGAAACCCGCTATGAAGCCAAGGCGCGGCGCAAGGGGCATGAGGTGTGGTATTTCCGTTACCAGCGGCGTTAGTTTCTATTACCTCATCTTTAGAGCCTGTTTCTATGCCGCTTGCCTATAATGGCTGGCATCCTCTATTGTAGCTTAATGGCTCTCTCCCCGGACCTCAGCTTTCTTACTCCCGATGCATTGCAAGACGATGAGCCAAAGCGGCTGGCTGCGTTGCAAAGCTATAATATTCTCGGCAGTCCACCTGAACGGATGTTTGATGATCTGATTGATCTGGCCCGGCTGATAGTCGATGTGCCTATCGCCTATATCTCGCTGATTGACAGCGACCGGCAATGGTTCAAGACGGCGCAAGGACTGGAGGTGCAGGAGACACCGCGCGATATCGCGTTTTGCGACCATGCGATCCGCAAAAAGGATGTCATGGTGGTGCTCGACGCGCATCAGGACCCGCGTTTTCGCGATAGCCCTTTGGTCACTGGCCCGCCCTATATCCGCTTCTATGCCGGCGCTCCCATCATTACACCCGATGGCTATGCTGTTGGCACTATCTGCCTTTCCGATACCAAGCCGCATCCCGATTTTAGCGGCACGGAAGAACTGGCCGCACTGGCGCGGCAGGCGGCGGCATTGCTGGAACTGCGTCGTTCGCTCAGCCAGCAAGCGGTGGCGGCGCGCATGGCGACCGACCAGCGCGACCGGCTTTGGGACAATTCGCTTGATATGATGCTGATATCGCGGCCCGATGGCCAGATCATCGCGGGCAATCCCGCTTGGGAGGCGACGTTCGGACCAATAGGCGATAATGGCGGTGCCAATTTTGTCGATTTTCTCGCCCCCAGCGAAGAGCGCATCCCTCCGCCGATGGTCAATGGCCAGAAGGATATCCAGGTCGAGCATGAGATGGTCAACCAGAATGGCGAGACCGTCTATGCTAGCTGGAATCTGGCGCGCGAGGATGACATGATTTTCGGCATCGCCCGCGACATCACCCGCGCCCGCGAGGCCGAAGCGCAGCTGGTGCATGTCCAGCGAATGGAGTCGGTCGGCCAGCTAACCGGCGGCATCGCGCATGATTTCAACAATTTGCTGACTATCGTCTTGGGCAATCTCGATATTGCCGAACGGCGGCTTGGCAAGGATGAGACCCAGCGTGCTCTCGCCGCGATCACCAATGCGCGGGGTGGAGCCAACCGCGCTGCCAATCTGACTCAGCGTTTGCTCGCCTTTGCCCGCCGACAATCACTAAGCCCGGTGCAGATCAATGCGGGCGAGTTGCTCGATGGGTTAATGCCTTTGGCGCGGCAAGCACTGCATGGCGGGATCAAGCTGACGCTGCAAATCGCCGAAACTCTGCCCTCTATCTGTATCGACCCTGGTCAATTGGAAAACGCGATCCTCAATCTGATCGTCAATGCCCGCGATGCGATGGTGGAAAATGACCAGCAGACTGGCGAGATTGCGCTGCACGCCAATGAATATCATCTTTCTCAAGAAGACGCTGAGACGGTTTCGGCCAATGCCAGCGCAGGCCATTGGCTGCGGCTGTGCGTTTCGGACAACGGCTCGGGGATAGAACCCGATATTGCCGAACGCATTTTCGAGCCATTTTTTACCACCAAGCCTTCAGGGAAAGGCACCGGGCTGGGGTTGAGTCAGGTGCATGGTTTTATTGCGCAATCGGGTGGGTTTGTGACGCTGAAAACGGAAATAGGCAGCGGCACCACCATTTCCCTGTGGTTGCCTGTGGATGAAGGTGAGGCTCAGTCCGTCGAGCGGCAAAGTGACAGCACCAATGACAATGCACCAGCGGTCTCACAGCAGCAATCACACCATATCCTGCTGGTTGAGGATAATGAGGCGGTTCGGGCGCATGTCGCTGAACTGCTTGAGGAAGAGGGCTATGATGTCATCAGCCTTGTCGATGGTCAGGCGGCGGTGGAACATCTGCAAAGCCAAGCCCGCAAACCTGACTTGCTGCTCAGCGATATCATGATGCCCAATCTCGACGGCCATGGCCTCGCCAGCTGGGTGCATGACTATTATGGCGATGTGCCGATCATATTGATGACCGGCTATGCCGGCGGCGAGATGCCCAGCGACAGCCCGCATGAGGCGCTGATTACCAAGCCTTTCTCACCGCAGGATTTGCTGGATGCGATTGGCAACGCATTGCAGCCGGTAAAGGCTAAGGCGGCGGTATAAACGCTATGCTTGCATCCTTCGTCATCCCCGCGCAGGCGGGGATAGGGCTCTTCTGAATGGCAGAATTTCTCACGCGGAGACGCGAAGGCGCGGAGAAGTGATATCGCACTCTCCGCGCCTTCGCGTCTCCGCGTGATATAACAAGCCCTGGCCCCGCCTACGCGGGGCCGACAAAAAGGGTATGTTTGCTCAATATTTGGCTAGCTAACAACACCCGCCGAAGCCAGCACTGCCAGCGTCACCAATTCGGACGCAGTCGATGACATAGTCGCAATCTGCACCGGCTTCTCCAGACCCAACAGCATAGGACCGATGACTGAATCGCCGCCCAGCTCACGGAGCAGCTTTGCCGAGAGATTGGCCGATTGCAGGCCCGGCATGATCAGCACATTGGCCGGACCGGACAAACGGCAGAACGGGTAGTTCGCCATCAGCGCCGGGTTAAGCGCTACATCGGGGGCCATCTCGCCTTCATATTCAAAACGCGGCGGGCGTTGATCGAGAAGTGTCACCGCACCCCGAATATTCTCCAGCCATTTGCCCGGAGGATTGCCAAAGGTGGAATAGCTCAAAAACGCGACACGCGGGGTATGGCCCAAACGGCGTGCGACCGCAGCGGTCTGCTCGGCAATCGTCGCCAGCGCCTCGGAGCTTGGGCGCTCATTGATGGTGGTGTCGGCGAGGAAGGTGGTGTGGCTCTGTCCAACCATCACGTGAATACCAAAGGGCAGTTGCTCCTCGCGCGGGTCAAGCACCCGCCGGACCTCGCGGATCGATTGGGCAAAGGTGCGCGTTACACCGGTGATCATCGCATCGGCCTCGCCCAATTGCAGCAGCGTGGCGCTGAAGATGTTACGATCCTGATTGACCATGCGCTGAATATCACGGCGCAGATAACCGCGCCGTTGCAGCCGCTCATACAGCATGTCCACCATTCGCGGGACGAGCGGCGAATTGGCGCTGTTATAGATTTCAAAATCGTCGGGGTTTTCAACCCCCATATCCTTCAGGCCCTGCTTCACCTTCTTGTCACGCCCGACCAGAACCGGAATGCCATAACCACCTTCGCGGAACTGGATAGCCGCGCGCAAGACAACCTCTTCCTCGGCTTCGGCAAAAACGACGCGCTTGGGATTATCACGCGCGCTATCATAGACTTGGGTCAACACCGCTGTTGTCGGGTTCAGCCGTGCCTTAAGCTCCTGGCGATAGGCGTCCATATCCTCAATCTGCTTTTGCGCGACGCCGCTGTCCATCGCCGCCTTGGCGACCGCGGCAGAAACCACTTCCATCAACCGCGGATCAAAAGGTGCCGGGATGATATAGTCCTCGCCAAAGGTCTTGGTCTCACCACCATAGGCGGCGGCCACCTCTTCCGGCACTTGCTGGCGCGCCAGCTCGGCAATCGCAGCAGCGGCGGCGACTTTCATTTCATCATTAATCCGCGTTGCCTGCACATCCAGTGCGCCGCGGAAGATGAACGGGAAACCGAGAACATTATTCACCTGATTGGGATAGTCCGAACGGCCAGTGGCGATAATCGCATCGGGCCGTGCCTCTTTGCACACCGGCGGGGAGATTTCCGGATCGGGATTGGCCATGGCAAAGATGATCGGCTTGTCCGCCATGTCTTTGACCATTTCCGGCTTGAGCGCCCCTGCTGCCGACAGGCCCAGAAACACATCAGCACCTTTCAGCGCTTCGGTGAGCGTGCGGCAATCAGTCTCGACAGCATGTGCCGATTTCCATTGATCCATCTTCTCGGGACGGCCTTTATAGATCACACCGGAGCGATCACACATGATCACATTGCCATGCGGCACACCCATGGCCTTGATCAGCTCGGTACAGGCAATCGCCGCAGCACCCGCGCCATTGACCACTACTTTGATGTCTTCAATTTTGCGATCAGTCAGCAGACACGCATTGATAACTCCGGCTGCAGTGATGATAGCCGTGCCATGCTGGTCATCATGGAAAACCGGAATGTTCATCCGCTCACGCAGCGTCTGCTCGATAATGAAACAGGCGGGCGCGGCAATATCTTCGAGATTGATGCCGCCAAAGCTTGGTTCGAGCAGCTCGACAGCCTCGATAAAGCGGTCGACATCTTCGGTCTTCACCTCGATATCGATCGAATCAACATCGGCAAAGCGTTTGAACAGAACAGCCTTGCCTTCCATCACCGGCTTGGACGCCAGCGCGCCGAGATTGCCTAGGCCCAGAATAGCGGTACCATTGGAGATTACCGCAACCAGATTGCCCTTGGCAGTATAATCATATGCCGCTGCAGGATCGGCAGCGATGGCCTTGACCGGAACCGCAACACCGGGGGAATAGGCAAGGCTCAGATCACGCTGCGTCGCCATCGGCTTGGAGGCGACAATCTCGATTTTGCCGGGGCGACCATAGGAGTGAAAATGCAGTGCCTCGCGCTCAAAATGCAAGGGTTCACGATCTGGAAAATCTACGCCGTCCCGGTCTGCCATAATGGTTCCACTTCCTTGCGCACAATCTGTTGTTCCTTTGAGCGCCCCTACAGCGTTTCAGACGGCCAGGGCAAGCCATGATCGTCATTTCGGACAATGAAAATACGCTAGTGCTGCCTTGGCTAACTGGACCACAATCCACAGCTGTTATGGTATCGCCTGATCAAGCTCTTTAATCCCTTCAGCCGAGCCGCTATCGCTTGTCACCATGGCGTCCGCAGCATCCCCCCAGGCCAAGGCAAAAAAGACCGGTAAGTCCGGGCCAACGCCGATGATGGTGCAATATCTCGCGCTCAAGGAACAGGCGGGGGATTGCCTGCTCTTTTATCGCATGGGCGATTTTTTCGAGCTGTTTTTCGAGGATGCCAAGAAGGCAGCCGCGACGCTCGATATTGCGCTCACCAGCCGCGGCGAGCATGAGGGCGAGCCAGTGGCGATGTGCGGTGTTCCCGTGCATGCGGCAGAGGCCTATCTGGCAAGGCTGATCAAGGCCGGGCACAAGGTCGCCATAGCCGAGCAGACCGAAACCCCCGCCGAAGCCAAAGCGCGCGGTTCCAAGGCGCTGGTGGCGCGCGATATTATCCGGTTCGTGACCGCAGGGACGCTGACCGAAGATACACTGCTCGATGCGCGTGCCGACAATATCCTCGCCGCCATCGCCGAGGTGCGCGGCGAGATCGCTATTGCCAGCGCCGATATTTCCAGCGGGGTTTTTCGGGTCGAAACTGTCGAGGCAGCAGCACTGGATGCGACATTAGCACGGCTTGATCCGGGAGAGATTCTGGTCTCGCCACATGGACCGAAGGCGCAGAGCGGTTGGGAAACGCGTCCAGCCGAAGATTTTGACAGCGAGGCGGCGCGTAGCGAACTGACCGCACGCTTCGGCAATCTTGACCCGAATTTCAGCCGCGCCGAATTGGCAGCTTTGGGCGGCATATTGAGCTATCTTGGTCATGTCGGGCGCGGCAGTGAAGCATTCCTTACCACCCCCGAGCGGCGCGAGACGCAGGCCTTTCTCGCCATGGATGCCGCGACACGGCAGAGCCTCGAGATTACCGCCAGCGTTTCGGGAAGCCGCACGCTCAGCCTGCTCGGCACGATTGATCGGACGGTGACCGGCGCCGGGGCACGACAGCTTGCGCGCGATCTTGCCGCACCACTTTGCGCTATCTCGTCGATTACCGCGCGCCATGATGCCGTGGCGTGGCTTTATGAGGATGCCCTGCTGCGCGATACGCTGATCGATGACCTCAAAGCCATTCCCGATATTGGCCGCGCGCTCGGGCGCATTGTCGCCGGGCGCGGCAGTCCGCGTGACCTTGGTCAGATTCGTGATGGCCTTAATGGCGCACGATTGCTGCGCGAGAGGCTGGGCGAAACGCCTGATCTGCCGCCGCTGATTGATGGGCTGCTACCCGATATGAGCGGCCATGGCGCACTCACCGATCTTCTCGATAGGGCGCTGATCGAAAGCCCGCCGACCGAGCGCAGCAAGGGTGGTTATATCGCCACAGGCTATGACGCGGCGCTGGATGATCTGCGCAACACCAGCCGCAATGCGCGACAGGCTATCGCCGCGCTGGAAGCGCGCTATCGTGGTGACACCGGTATCGATAGCCTGAAGATCAAGCATAATGGCGTTCTCGGCTATTTTATCGAGGTGCCGCCGCGCCATGCCGACCCGCTTATGGCGGCAGAGTCCGGCTTTACCCATCGCCAGACGCTGGCCAATGCGGTGCGATTCAACGCCCCTGCGCTGCATGATGAGGCGCTGCGGATCACCGAGGCAGGTGGTCGTGCATTGCTAGCCGAAGAAGCGCATTTTGAAGAACTCACTGGCGCGGTGAGTCAGCCAGCCAGCGCCATCGCTGCAACCGCCGACGCGCTGGCACGGATTGATGTGACGCTGAGCCATGCCCGCTATGCCGCCGAGCATGGCTGGGCGCGGCCGGAAATGACCGAGGGCTATGAACTCACCATCACCGCCGGGCGGCATCCGGTGGTCGAGGCAGCGCTGGCAAAGCAGGGTGAGGCCTTTGTCGCCAATGGCGTCGCACTGGATGACAGCGAGCGTGTCTGGCTGGTCTCAGGCCCGAATATGGGCGGTAAATCGACCTTTCTGCGGCAAAATGCGCTGATCGTTATTCTCGCCCAATCGGGTGGCTTCGTCCCTGCCGCGAGCGCCACTATCGGCATTGTCGACAGGTTGTTCAGCCGCGTCGGTGCCTCGGACAATCTGGCACGCGGCCAATCGACCTTCATGGTCGAGATGGTCGAGACCGCCGCCATCCTCAACGCCGCCACCGAGCGCAGCTTTGTCATTCTCGATGAAGTCGGGCGCGGCACCTCGACCTATGACGGGCTGGCTCTGGCCTGGGCCGTGGTCGAGGCAGTACATGAAGTCAATCGCTGCCGCTGTCTCTTCGCCACCCATTATCATGAGTTGACACGCCTTGCCGAAACGCTCGACGCGCTCACCCTGCACCATGTCCGCGCCCGCGAATGGCAGGGCGATCTGGTGCTGCTGCACGAAGTCGCCAGCGGCCCGGCAGATCGCAGCTATGGCCTGTCCGTCGCCAAACTGGCAGGTGTTCCGCAAAATGTCCTGACCCGCGCAAAAGCGATACTCGACAAACTCGAAGAAGGCCGCGCCGCGACCGGCGGATTGGCGGCAGGGCTGGGTGATTTACCGCTATTCGCTGCCATGGCCGATGCACCGGAACCGGAAACAGACGCTTTGCGCGAGGCGCTAGAAGCGGTGGATGTCGATGCGCTTAGCCCAAGGGAAGCGTTGGACAGGCTTTATGCGTTAAAGGCCCTGCTCGGCGATTAAGACTATTATGCGTGTGGCCGGAACACCGTCGGCAACAATGCGAAAACCAACTGCCCGGCCAGCCCGACTGCGCCATGCGCGGTCATCAGCTTTTCCATCCAGCTGGCCAGCGATCCGCCGTTGAGAAATGTGAGGATGATCTCCAGCAGCATCAACAGGCCAAAAGCCAGCGCTCCCGTGATCAGCCGCTCGGTGACACGCCGCAATTGATAGCGGTTGACATAGAGCCGCGCGAAAAACGCGCTCGCTGCCAGTATAACAGGCAGTTCTAGCAGCACTGCACCCATTTCGCCCATTGCCGGGACAAGCACCAGCATCCGCAATACGCCAAGGAGAAAGCCGATGGCGAAGACCGTCAGGGTATAGAGCGTGGCTGCGGTCACAACCCTGCGCATGGCTACTATTTCTGCGCTTCCAGTACCTTCTCCGGGTGCATGCCATCGACATAGCCCATAAATGGCTTGTGGATACTATAGCCGAGCAGATCGCGCACGCGTTGCGGATATTGTGCTACCATCTCTTTCGGCACCGCCAGCAACTGCTGCTCCAGCGGGCGGCACCAGCCGGTGCAGAATTGCGGGGTGACGATCAGGCGCGGCGCATCGCTCACATTGGCGCCGCCGCGATGCCATAAGGTGCCTTTGGCAATCATCAGTGAGCCGGCGGGCATAGTGGCCTTGATCGCCTGCGCGCTATTGCCGCGCTCTTCTTTGGTCTCATCATAGGTGCCGGTGACAAAATCCTCAGCAGTGTTGGCGCCTTCGGGCTGTTCATTGCCCCATTTGTGGCTGCCGGGGATAATCTCGGTCGCGCCATTCTCCTCGGTTGTGTCGCTGATCGACCAGAAGGTCGACATGCTCAAGGGTGGACGTGGTCGCGGCAGTTGGCAATGGCTGTCATCAAAATGCCAAGGCTGTGGCGTCTCGCCGGGCAGCAGGTTGATCGCGAGGCATGCATAAAGCAGCATGGTCTCACCCAGCTCACGATCACCAAAAGCCAGTTGTAGCGGATGGCTAATGAGATCGGCAAAGACCGGGTCTTTAGCGAGCATCGCGTAAACGCGGTTCGATTTCTCACCCTCAAAAGTGTTGCGCCCGCGAACATCGGCACCGATCCAGGGTTCCAGTGCTGCGCGTTGTTCTTCCACTTCTTCCGGCGAAAGGGCATTTTCAAAGATGATATAGCCCTCATCCTGAAACTGCTGCCAACATTCCTCAAAGCTGCGCCCATTGAGATAACGGCTAAGGTCTTCTGAGGCGGGTGCGGGGGCGATCTTGGGTTCGAAATTCATTGCATCTCTCCACGAATCAATTCTGGAAATGGGATAATCATTTTTTGAATTGAATTCAATTCAAAAAATGATTAGTGTTAGAGGCTGATAATTTTGCCAAGGGTGAAGCGATGGCTGAGAGCACAAAAACCAAAGAGAAACCGGATCGCAAAGTGCTCAAGGCGGCGCGGATATTGGCTGCGGCTGAGCGGCTATTGCGCGAGGGCGATGGCGAGCTGGAAATGAGTCAGGTCGCCAGCGAAGCAGGTGTTTCGGTCGGCCTCGCTTATCATTATTTCGGTTCCAAATCGGGCATGCTGGGCGCGATCATCCATGCCTTTTATGATCGCTATAATGCGGTGGTGAACCGGTATATTGACCCCGATATCACCTGGGCAGTGCGTGAGCGGGATCGGCTGAGTGCTGCTGTCGAGTTTCTCTATACCGATCCGATGGCGCCAATAATCCTCGGTCGTATGGTGCACACCAGCCAAGTTGCCGCGATTGAAGCAGCTCGCCATGAAGAGATGGTCGAGATGGCGGCACGCAATGTCGCATCAGGTATCAAGCGCGGCGATATCGGCAGGCATATCGACCCTGCCATTGCCGGTGCCACCATTGTTGGCGGAATGCACAGCGCGATCATTCACGCCATGGGGATGACACCGCGGCCAGAGCCGGCGCAGCTCAGCCATCAGATATGGGGCATGATTACCGGTGCGCTCGATCTGGAGCGTCGATAGGCGTTAGCGCAGCCTTTGCGGCACCTGGCCCATTGACATCCGCGCATTTTGCACCTGTATTACTTTGTAAAAATGTATGTGGGGCGCATTATGGATTCTCAACTGGTTTTTGGTTCTGCTGCGGCACTGCTTTTGCTTTCAGCATGCTCGGACAATGATAATCAGCAACAGCAATATCCGCAAAACGCACAATATGCCCCCAATCAGGGTTATGGCCCTGCCCGGGTTGGCCCGCAGAATAATCAGGGGCAAAGATATGCCGTAGTGCCGCGACAACCCTATGCGCCGGTTGAACCACCGCCCCCTAACTATGGTCCCGCAATTGAAGATGTGCTGATGCAGGATGATCGCATTGGCCAGACCGGCGCGATCGACCGCAACCGCGTCAACCGCATGCGCGCCATCAGCCTCAATAACACCCCTTCGGATTTTCGGGTCGCCTTTCTCGACCATATCTTCGCCTGGGAGCGCAGAGTAAAAGCCGAAGAAGCGCTAAAGGCGCTGGACAATAAGGACCCAAGCAGCGTGATCATTGGCGGCATCATCTGCGAAGCCCTTGATTGCAGCAAGAACCCGCTGGACAGCCATAGCGAGGCTTATGAGCGGGTTGACCGCGAAATCGCAATCGCGCGTGACGAGGTCAGCTCTACATGGCGAAATGTGCAGCGCGTCGCCGTCTCACATGGTGCCGATCTCAACCGGGCGATTCCAAGCCAGTAAGTAACCCCTGCGCCTAACCCAGGGACAGAAACAGTCCAGCCAGCGCGGCGCTCATCAGATTCGCGAGTGATCCGGCGGCCATCGCCTTGAGTCCAAGCCGGGCGATCATGGGGCGTTGCGTAGGCGCCAGTCCGCCAGTGACCGCCATCTGAATCGCAATAGATAGGAGATTAGCAAAACCGCATAGCGAGAATGTGACAATGGCAACAGTGAGCTCCGATAGCTCGCTCTGGGTGCGACCCAGAATATCAAAAGCGACAAATTCATTGACGATCACTTTGGTGCCGAACAGTCCGCCTGCGGTCAGCGCTTCATCCCAAGGCACGCCGAGCAAATACATGATCGGCGCAAACACATAGCCGACAATCTGCTGAAAGCTGAGATCAGGATAGCCGAACCAGCCGCCTATGCCTCCCAATATGCCGTTGGCGAGCGCCACCAGCGCGACAAACACCAGAACCATGGCACCTACCGCAACCGCCAGCTTGACCCCGGTTTGCGCGCCCATGCTGGCGGCCATGATGATATTGACCGGCTTTTCTTCCTCATAATCGACATCCAGCGCCAAAGGCGGCGCGTCTTCGAGGTCTTTGGGATCGTCGGGCATGATAATCTTGGCCATCACGATGCCGCCAGGGGCCGACATAAAGGCGGCGGCAAGCAGATAATCGATACGAATGCCTAGCGAGGCATAAGCGGCCAATATTGTACCGGCGACGCCGGCCATGCCGACGCTCATCACCGTGAATAGCTGGGCCGGGGTGAGTGCCGCCAGATAGGGACGGATGACCAATGGAGATTCCGACTGGCCGACAAAGATATTCGCCGCCGCGCATAGCGATTCGACCTTGGAAATGCCGGTGACCTTCTCAATCGCGCCGCCCACCCATTTGATGACGAACTGCATGATCTTGAGATAATAGAGGATCGACACCAAAGCCGAGAAAAAGATGATGACTGGCAGGGCTGAAATGGCAAAGCTGGTCCCACCCAATTCTGGTGATGCCAGTGGACCGAAAATCAGCTTTGTGCCTTCTGATGCATAGCCCAAAAGCTGCGACACGCCATCGGCCATCCCTTGGATGATGCTCTTACCAATGGGGACATAAAGGACCAGCAACGCAATACTGGCCTGAAGCGCAAAGGCGGCGCCCACCACGCGCAACCGGATAAAGCGGCGATTGCTCGATAGCAGCAGCGCAATGCTCAAAATCAGGGCCATCCCGGCCAGCGAGAGCAATGGTCCTGTCATGCGTGATTATCCCCTTGGCAGATGCGCCCGGGGCTTAGCGTTAGCGGCAAAGCGGCGCGGTGGGAAGCACCTGCCCTGGTTAATTCGCAGCGAAAACCAGCTTTTACCTCGGTTACGGGTCAAAGCGCGGCATGGCACGATAGCGACTAACCCCTTCCCCAAGCGCGAAAAAGCCGATAACGCGCTGTCATGAATGACCATGCAACCATAGAAGCGCCTACCACATCTCCTGACAGTCAGACGGAGACAGAACAGCAAAGCGGCATCCCGCGCTCGCTTTTTGCCTTTTCGGTCTTTTATGGCGGTATGGTGTGCATTGCAGGGGTTCTCGCCAATAAACAGGTGGCGATTGGGCCGCTGGAAGTGGAGGCGGGTATTTTCGCCTTTATCATATTGGTGATGCTCTCCAGCGCGGTGGCAGAACTGCATGGGCGGGCCGCAGCCAATCGGCTGGTCGCCTTCGGCTTTGCACCATTGGTCTTCTCGATATTGCTGGCGCTGTTCGTGCTGGCGCTTCCGGCGGCGCAGAATGATCCGGCAAGACTTGATGCGTTTAACACCATCATGCTGGCAACGCCGCGTATCTGGTTAGCCGGCATTGCCGCCTATGGCGTCGGCCAGTTCCTCAATGTCTATCTCTTCTCCAAGCTTACGGCTGCGACCGGCCAATGGATTGCCTTGCGCGGCGTGATCGCCGGAGTGCTGTCCCAATTGGTGGATACCGTGATCTTTATTACCGGCTCCTTTTATGGTGAATTCCCGATTATGGACCTGCTGATCGGCCAATCCATCGCCAAGGTGGTGTTGGCCATGGTTGTGGTGCCGGTATTGATCGTCTTTATTGTCCGTTTCGGCAGATGGATTGACCGCCATGACCCATAATTTTCAACATGACCCCGCCCTGCTCGCCAAGGCCGAGACACTGACCGAGGCGCTTCCCTATTTGCAGCGCTATGCCGGCGAGACCTTTGTCGTCAAATATGGCGGCCATGCCATGGGCGATCCAGCGCTGGCCAAGGCCTTTGCCGAGAATGTGGTTCTGCTCAAAGCCGTCGGCATCAACCCGGTCGTGGTCCATGGTGGTGGCCCGCAAATCGGCGCGATGCTGGCGCGAGTCGGGGTGGAAAGCACCTTTGTCGATGGTCTGCGCGTTACCGACAAGGCAACAGCAGAAATTGCCGAAATGGTCCTCTCCGGCGCAATCAACAAAGAGCTGGTCAGCTGGATCAGCGATGCCGGAGGCCGTGCCATCGGGATTAGCGGCAAGGACGGCAATTTCGTCCGCGCCCGCAAGATGCGCCGCACCAAGCGCGACCCGGAGAGCAATATCGAGCGGATTATTGATCTTGGCTTTGTTGGCGAGCCACAGCGCGTCGACCCCGATGTCCTGGAACCGCTGAGCAATGCCGGAATGATCCCAGTGATTGCGCCCATCGGCATCGGTGAGGACGGGCAGACCTATAATATCAATGCCGACACCATGGCCGGTGCGATTGCCGCTGCTCTGGATGCGGCACGGTTGTTTCTGCTCACCGATGTACCCGGCGTGCTGGATGCGGAAGGCACACTGATCCCCGAGCTTGATCTGGAAGCCATTGCGCGATTGACCGATAAGGGCGTCATCAGCGGCGGCATGATCCCCAAGCTGGAAACCTGCACCCGCGCGGTCGAAAATGGCGTCGATGCCGCGGTCATTCTCGACGGGCGTGTGCCGCATGCCATGCTGTTGGAATTCTTCACCGAACAGGGCGTCGGCACGCTGGTACGCGAGGGGTAACCCCATCCGAGCCCATTTTCCGTCGTCATTGCGAGCAAAGCGAAGCAATCCAGGGCGTCTTGCGTTGCTCTGGATTGCCGCGTCGCTACGCTCCTCGCAATGACGAGATAGTATATAGAGTTGCCCAACTGTCGCTCCGCCAAGACGATAGCTCGTCCCGTAATCTCCAGCGGAGCCGAAGGTGAAGGGGAGGGAGACTGATGTCGCCGGTCGAAAAAACTGCGGAACGATATTGCACCTTAATGGATGCATGTCTAAAGAGTATTAATAGGGCAAGACACCTGAGGCTGGCGCATAACGGTAGTTCGGCGCGAAATCGCCTTAATGGAGTAAATACGCACATGCTGCTTCTGATCGAAATAGTGCAGATTTTGATGAACGTGCTGGTGATGATTATCATCGTCCAGTTTATCATCGGCCTGCTGATCATGTTCAATGTCGTGTCGATGAGCAATCAGGCGGTTTCGACCATCTATTCCTCGCTGAATATGCTGCTTGACCCGATCCTCAACCCGATCCGCAAGATCATGCCGGATACCGGCGCGATTGATTTTTCGCCGCTGGTGCTGATCATCGGGCTGAATATTTTGCAACGCGTCCTGATTTCCGTCGCCACACAGACAATGTGATGCTAAAGGCGCGGTGATTTCAGACCGTCCGCGATACTATCCGGGTCTGTCCTTCAGGGTGACAGGCAATGACAGCACAAACTCAGGCGAAAAAATCGCCGCAAATCATTGATGGCAAAGCCTTTGCCGCCGAGCTGCGCCAGCGCGTAGCCGATGCGGTTCCGGCGTTTCAACAGGCGGCCGGGCGCTCTCCGGGGCTGGCCGTGGTGCTGGTTGGCGAAGACCCGGCAAGCCAGGTCTATGTCCGCTCCAAGCACAAGGCGACCATTGCCGCGGGCATGGAAAGCTTCGAGCATCGCCTCGATACCAACGTATCGCAGGATGACCTGCTGACGCTGATTGATCAGCTTAACACTGATGATGCAGTGGACGGCATATTGGTGCAGCTGCCCCTACCCGACCATATGGACGATAAAGCCGTCATTGCCGCGATTGATCCGGCCAAGGATGTTGATGGCTTTCATGTCGTCAATGCCGGACGGCTCGCCGTTGGCGAAGAGGCGATGGTGCCTTGCACCCCGCTCGGCAGCCTTATGCTGCTCAAACATGCGCTGGGTGATTTGAGCGGCATGGACGCCGTGGTGGTGGGCCGCTCCAATATTGTCGGCAAGCCGATGGCGCAGTTGCTGTTGCGCGAGAATTGCACCGTCACCCTGGCGCATAGTCGCACCCGCAATCTTGCCGATGTTGTGCGCCGTGCTGATATTGTGGTCGCCGCTGTAGGCCGCGCGGAAATGGTGCGTGGTGACTGGCTGAAATCGGGCGCTGTGGTGATCGATGTCGGGATTAACCGCCTGCCGCCCGCCGAAGGTGCGGAAAAAGGCCGTCTGGTTGGTGACGTTGCCACCGATGAAGCGCTGCGTGCCGATGTCGCCGCGATCACCCCGGTGCCGGGCGGTGTCGGTCCGATGACCATTGCCTGTCTGATGCGCAATACGCTGGTCGCCGCCTGTCGCCGCGCTGGCCTAGCTGATCCTGAAGGCCTGTAAGGCGCGCCATGGTCGAACTGTTTATCTCTGCCTTTGTCACCTTTTTCGTGGTGATCGATCCGCCCGGCTGCGCCCCGATCTATGCCAGCATGACCGGCGGCGCTTCGGCCAAAGCGCGGCGCGATATGGCAGTGCGCGCTATCATCATCTCCGCTGCAATCCTCGCCATCTTCGCGATATTCGGCAATAATCTGCTCGGCGCGTTGGGGATCACCCTCGACAGCTTCCGCATCGCCGGCGGCATCATGCTGTTTATCATCGCGTTGGAAATGGTGTTTGAAAAACGCACCCAGCGCCGCGAGGACCGCGCCCAGGAAATCGTCGACGACCAAGAGGTCGAAGATGTCTCGGTGTTCCCGATGGCAATGCCAATGATCGCCGGACCCGGATCCATCGCCACCATCATGCTGTTGTTCAACGAATATTCCTCGCTCGAACAGCATCTGGTGATCGGCGGCGCGCTATTGTCGGTGCTGATCGTCACCCTGCTCGCCCTGCTTGCCGCCGGTCCGCTGCTCAAGCTGATGGGGCAAAGGCTGGAAACGGTGATTACCCGACTGCTCGGTGTGATCCTAGCCGCATTGGCAGCGCAATTTGTGATTGATGGACTGAAGGCCAGTTTCTTCAGTTAAGATTCAAACTTCCTCGTCGGCCCCGCGCAGGCGGGGCCAGGGCTTCTTTTATAATCACGCAAAGACGCAAAGGCGCAAAGAGGGCTCGTGTTCGCACAATCTCTTTGTGATCTCGTGGCTTAGTGTGAGCCAAAAGCCTTGGTCCCGCCTGCGCGGGGCCGACGCATATTCTCGATACTGCAAACCTTATTGCAGCGTCACGCTGTCCTCATCGCGATCACGCCGGCCGAAAAACTGCATCAGCTGGATCAGCAACTCGGTCCGCTGTGACAAGGTTTCTGCTTCAAGCAATGCCTGCTTCGCGGCGCTGTCAAACGGGGCGATCTGAGCGACACCGTTGACCATGGAAACATCATCGAGCCGCGCCACCGAATCCCAGTCGACGCTATAGCCCTGGGCATTGGCAAAGCGCTTTGCTTCCTGCTCCAGCGCGGCGCGTTCCGCAGCCGCCAGGGCTTCTTCGACCTCTTCGATCAACTCGCCCTCGACCTGACGGAAGGGCGTGGTGACATCCAGCTCGCGCACCAGTCGGAAGCGCGCAATGCCATCGAGCAGCACATTATAGCGGCCATCGTCCAGCGCCTCGACATCGGCGATGCGACCGAGACACCCCATATCGAACAAAGCCGGTGGCTGGCCCTCCTGCTCGGGCTCGCGCGGCTGGATCATGCCGATCTGCCGGTCGCGCGCCATGGCATCGCTGACCATCGCCTTATAGCGCGGCTCAAACATATGCAGCGGCAACTGTAGTCCGGGAAACAGGATAACGCCGGGCAGAGGAAAGATGGTGATACGCTGGGCCGTCATCTGAGTCATCCGAACAGCGCCGCGGACATTTTGCGCCGTGCGCCCGCAACCCAGGGGTCTTCCAAACCCACCGCCTCAAAAATCTGCAACAGCCGCTGCCGCGCCGCGCCGTCATTCCAGTCCTTATCGGCGCGGATAATGGTCAAAAGCTGCTCAACCGCGCCATCGCGATCCTGCGCGCCCCAAAGAGCATTGGCATAATCGAGGCGTACTTCGTGATTGTCGGGCTCACGCTCCAGCTGCTGCGCCAATGCGGCACTGTCACCATGATCGGCATTGGCATCCTCGGCCAACGCCAGCGCCGACAGCGCCCGCTTAACCGCCTCGCCTCCACGCTGATCTTCGGGGAGAGCCTCAAGAATAGCCTTGGCCTCCGTTACGCGATTATCCGCCAGCAACGCCCGCGCCAGACCGCCGACCGCCTCATCATTTTGCGGCTGCATCTCGACAATCTGGCCGAAAATCCCCGCCGCGCGGTTGGCATCGCCACCGGCGAGAACTTCCTCACCCATTGCGAGCAGTGGCGCTATATCCTGCCCTGCCTCGCCATCGCCGCCCGCCTGTATCGGCAGTTTGGAGAGCAGTTCATCAAGCGCGCCTTTAAGCTGGCTCTCGCTGCGCGCATTGGTCAGATTAGCGACCGGCTGACCCTGAAAAATCGCATAGACCGTCGGGATCGACTGCACCTGAAACTGGCCGGCGATAAACTTGTTTTCATCGACATTGATCTTGGCCAGCACCACGCCTTTATCGGCATAATCCGCGGCCACCTTTTCCAGCACCGGCGTCAGCGCTTTGCATGGACCGCACCATTCGGCCCAGAAATCGAGGATGACCAGCTTGGTCATCGACGGCTCGACAATATCGCGCTTGAATTCTTCGACGGCTTGCTGCTGATCGCCGGTCAGTCCGAGTGTGGCCACAGATTTTTCCTTCAATAATCCTGTCATTGCACCGCCGCCCGGAGGGGCCGGGGGAGCGCTTTTGTCTGTCCTATCATTTTGGGTGCCGCACGGGCAATGCCAAGACCGGATTTGTTATATTAAGGTGTGAGGGCGGCAAAAATTCCTCTTGCGGGACCGAAAAACGCATGCTAACCGCGCGCCCTCACCTGCTGATGGGCCAGAATCACTGGTACAAATAATCAGCCGCCGAGCGGGCGTAGCTCAGGGGTAGAGCACAACCTTGCCAAGGTTGGGGTCGAGAGTTCGAATCTCTTCGCCCGCTCCATTTTCAATGACTTAGCAATTTTGCGCAGCAAGTCTGGTCTATTTTCCCGACCCCGCAGCGAGCCGCGTTTCTCCGGTAAGCGCCATAGCGGCGCGTAATTCGGCATCGAGCATTGCGATCAATTGTGCCACGCCGCGCTCGCCTGCACTCCCCAATGCCCAAACCCATGGGCGCCCTGCAAGTACGGCATCGGCACCCAGAGACAGGTAGCGCAGCACATCGAGGCCCGAACGCACGCCGCCATCTGCCAAGACTACCAAGTCGCCGCCAACAGTATCAACAATGCCCGGCAGTGCCTTCACTGCAGACATGGCACCATCGAGCTGGCGGCCACCATGGTTGGACACCACGATGCCATCAGCGCCGGCCGCAAGGGCGGCCCGCGCATCGTCGGGATGGAGGATGCCCTTGACGATAAGCGGGCCAGACCATTGGCTGCGTACCCATTCCAGATCTTTCCATGTCGCCGCCGGGTCGAAATTGTCAGCAAGCCAGCCGAGAAAGTCACTCAATGGCGCGCTGGAGCCCAACACGCCCGCAACATTGCCGAGCGTCAACGGGCGACCGCGCAATCCGACATCCCAGCACCAGCCCGGCTTCGCCAGCGCCTGGCCAAGGCGCTGTAGCTGGCCGGAGAGGCCCGGAGCACCGGTCAGCCCGGAGCGCCGGTCGCGATAACGCGCGCCGGGAACCGGGAGATCGACGGTAAAAACAAGCGCCGGGCAACTGGCGGCCTTTGCACGATCGAGCATGGCCGTAACAAACCCCCGGTCGCGCAGCATATAGAGCTGAAACCACGGTGGCTGACCGGACTCAGCCGCGACCTCCTCAATAGTGCAGGCGGACACGGTCGAAAGACATAAGGGGACTCCGGCGACGTTGGCGGCTCGGGCCGCCTGGACCTCGCCACGGCGGGCATTGAGGCCGGCTAGCCCGACCGGTGCCAGCACCAATGGCAGCGAGAGTCGCTGGCCAAACAGAGTGATTGATGGATCAACTTCGGAGACATCGCGCAGAACCCATTGCCCTAATGTCACATCTGCAAGGTCTTCAACATTGCGGCCTAAGGTGACCTGCTGATAGCTGCCGCCATCGATATATTCGAACAGGAAGTGCGGCACGCGACGTCGCGCTGCCTCCCGAAAATCAGCGACTTCTGCAATTACCATGGCCGGACCAAGCCTTTTCGGAAGCACCTTGTCCAGCAGCTATGCACGGCTCTCAATTGCAATTCTCACCTCCATAGAAACACGCATTTGCGCAATTGAGCACTTGACACAAGTTACAAGTCCGTTGCAATCTTAAAACAGCAGTTCACTTGTGCTGCGCCTATGATCGGCCAAAAGAGTCGGCTGCAGTGCATCTGAACGCGCCCCCGGAACATATCTTGATGTCTCCGGGGTGGGGAGAAGATGGAGGCAGATAAAAATGACCAATCGGTACGCACCCGTTCTGGGTTTCGTTTCATTGCTGGCACTGTCGCAGCCAGCGTTCGGCCAAGAGGCCAATGATGATGCTATGGAAGAGGATTCGTCCCAGGCTGGGGACGACATGCTTGACACGGTTGTCGTGACCGCCAGGCGAACCACGGAAAACCTGCAAGATGTGCCAATCGCGGTAACAGTTGTCAGTGGCGAGGAACTGGCCAAGCGCCAAATCCTCGACGTCAAGGGACTCGAAATGGTCACGCCCAATCTGGTGATCAATCCCAATGCCGTTTCCGCTGGCGGCGCCAATATATTCATTCGCGGCGTCGGCACTGCGGATTTCGACCGTACTTTTAGCCCTGCGGTTTCGCTGGTGGTTGACGGCGTGATTTTTGGCTCATCGATAGCAGGCCAGCTGTTGAACGTAGTCGATGTCGAACGTGTCGAAGTGCTGCGCGGGCCGCAAGGCACGTTGTTCGGTGCCAACAGTATTGGCGGCGTCATCAACATAACGCGCCCCAAACCCAAAGACGAATTTGCTGGGGAAGCGCAGGTCACTGTGGGCAATTTCGGAGAGTTTAACCTGCGCGGATCGCTGACCGGTCCGATTGTGCCTGGCAAAATCGATGCGCGCATTGCGGTTAACAGTGTCACCAATGATGGCCAGTTCACCAACGACTTTAATGGCGAGAATCGTGGCTTCGTCGATCTTCTGGTAGTGTCACCTTCGCTGCGTTTCACGCCTTCCGATGATGTCGAGATATTGCTGCAATATGATTATCTGCGCAATGAAGGCGATTGGGGTGTGCTGTTCAATCGCTCGAACCCAACCGAGCTGATGTGCATCGGCGTTGTTGTCACCGACATGCCGCGCTGCGCTGACCCCAATCAGGATCTTAGCCGCACCAATCAGGACACGCCGACTTTCCTGCGCACCACGACTCATTCTGTCAACTTGACAGCCAACATTACTGCTGGCGATGTCGACATCACATCAATCAGTGGCTTCAACCTTTTCGAGGAAGACAAGCAAACGGATTTTGATGGTGTCCCGATCCCGACATTCGCGAGTATCCAGCCGGTGACCGAACGTCAGTTCATGCAAGAGTTTCGTGCCAATTGGACAGTGAATGACAGGTTGAGGATTCTCGGCGGACTGTTTGGCCAATTTGTTGACTATCAGGACGGGGCCAACTCGCTGTTCGTCTTCGAACTCTTGGGTTTCCCGCCTGACACGGTGGAGATCGTGGACCGCCAGCAAACCACTTACAGCTTCGGCGCGTATCTCACCGGCGACTATCGCGTAACCGATGAGTTGCGCATATCTCTGGGTGGGCGCTATACCTATGAGTATAAAGACTTTATCTATCGCAATGGCTTTAATCAGACGGGCGGCGGCTTCTTTCCCGAGACAGAAGGCTTTGACAATGTTGCTGCCGATACCCAGGGCTGGAGCCAGTTCACGCCGCGCATCGCGATTGATTACCAGCCGCGTGAGGATATGCTGATCTACGCTTCGTACAGCCAGGGCTTCCGATCGGGTGGCTTCAATGGTCGTGGCAACAGTACAGAGACGATCGGGCCTTATGATCCCGAGCTGGTCGATACCTATGAGCTGGGCCTCAAAAGCGAATGGTTTAATCGCAGGCTGCGCTTCAACCTCGCCGGTTTCCTGACCGACTATACTGATAAGCAGGAAGAAGTGATCCGCCGCAATCCCGAAACCGGCGCGACGATCACCACTGTCACCAACGCCGCTGCAGTGCGGTATTGGGGCATTGAGGCAGAGATCATGGCGGTGGTGGCCGAAGGTCTGACTGTCTCGGGCACCGGCGGCTATCTCAACGCACGGTACCGTGACTTCATCTTCAACGATTTTGACGTCACGGATTTTGTGGAACCGCGCAATGCGCCCGAATTTCAGGTTTCAGGCACGGTGCAGTACGAAACCCAAGTGACCGACAATGTCGCGCTTGATGCGCTGGTCACCTATCGCTGGACAGACAGCTATTTCTTCCATCTGGGACCGCGTTTTGATGGCGGCGGGCCGTCGCCATTGATTAATGATCCGCGTGGCTTCATCGACGACTTTGGCCTGCTTGATGGGCAGATCGGCCTCACCTTCGATGCTGGTGGCAGGGAAGTACGGGCCAGTGTCTATGGTCGCAACCTGACCGACGAGCGTTTCTTCCAGACATTTGCGCCGGTCGCGAATTTGTGGGCAAATGGTACGCCAAATCTGGGCCGCACCTATGGCGTCAGGCTCGGTGTAAGCTTCTGATGGACGATCAGTCGGGCCATATCTTCGACGACTTGGTCCCACCCCCTGGGGCAAGGCCGTATGGATTACGGCCTTGTCTCTGTTTTTCCAAGGACGATGATAGCTAGCACGATCAGAGAGGTGATGACATGAACAGCATTGAACAGATAGCCGATAAGCCATCCGATCAAACTAACCCTTATCTCGAAGGGCCTTATGCACCGATACGAGACGAACTGATCGTGGAGGGGTTGCCGGTAAACGGTGAACTCCCGGCCAGCCTCGACGGCACCTATATGCGGATCGGCCCCAATCCGATCACCCCGCCCGATGGCAGCACCCATCACTGGTTTGCCGGCGATGGGATGATTCATGCTGTGCGGATCAAGGATGGCAAGGCGTTATGGTATCGCAACCGCTACATCCGCTCCAATCAAGTCAGCGAGGTACTGGGCGAACCCCCGGCTCCCGGACCGCGCCATGAGCGGGGCGATACCGTCAATACCAATGTCATCAGCCATGCGGGTAAGATATTGGCGCTGATTGAAGCGGGTGGCTATCCGGTGGAGGTCGACTCTTTGCTGGGTACAAAGGCGTATACCGACCTTGATGGCAGCCTGAAATTGGGTGGATTTACCGCCCACCCCCATCCTGACCCTGACACCGGCGAACTGCATGCGATTTGCTATGATGCCGGCAATATGGAGTTTATCCGCCATGTGGTCATTGGGCAGGACGGGTTGGTCCGCAGGGAAATGAAGATTCCCATGTCAGGCGGACCGATGATCCATGATTGTGCGCTGACCGAGCGGTTTGTCCTCATCTTCGATATGCCGGTTACCTTTTCGGTTGAAACAGCAAAGGCCGGGATGAGCGTGCCCTATGTCTGGAATCCTGAGGAGCACCCCGCACGTGTGGGTCTGTTGCCGCGCGAAGGCACAGCAGACGAGATTATCTGGTGCTCGGTCGAGCCCGGCTATGTTTTCCATCCCTGCAACGCCTATGACCTGCCTGATGGTCGGGTTGTAGTCGATGTCGCGGTGCATGACCGGCTGTTCGCCGAGGGCACTGAGGAGCCGGGCGGATCCAAGGTTACCTTCGAGCGCTGGACATGCGATCTGGGGGCGAAGACCGTCGATCGTCAGGTCACGGACAGCGTGCCGCAGGAATTTCCGCGATATGATGAACGTCTGACCGGAAAGCCCTATCGCTATGCCTATACCGTTACTTTGGATGAGGGACGCGGCCCGCCATTTTCCGGTGTGATTGCCCATGATATGGAGACGGGCGAGCGCAAAGTTCACGATTTCGGCGCCGATTGCATTCCGGGCGAGTTCGTCTTCGTGCCGCGCAGCCCGGATTCAGCCGAGAATGACGGTTGGATGATTGGCTATGTGCTGGATGTCAGTCGCAACCACACCGATTTTGTGGTGCTCGATGCTAAAGACGTTTCTGCAGACCCGGTTGCAACGATACCGCTGCCGCAATTGGTGCCCTTGGGCTTTCACGGCAACTGGATCCCGGCAGAAGCGGTCTGAGTCAGCGCTATCAATACGCTATATTATTCATGAGCATATCAGCGAGCCGACTGTTTACTTAAGACAGGCGACATAACCGCTCGCCACGAGAAGAAAGAAAAAGCCATGCCTCGTACAGAACATTGGTTCGAGCCGGCCCGCTTTGGCCTGTTCGTGCATTGGGGGCCGTGGGCGCAGGCTGGCTGGGAAGCGAGTTGGCCGCTTGTAGGCGGGGTGGTGGGCCTGCCGCTCGGCCAGGATATCCCTGCCGACACCTATCATGCCAATGCCGAGACATGGCAGCCAAACCCGGCTGCGCCGGAAGAATGGATAGCAGCGGCGGCAGCCGCGGGAATGCGCTATGCTGTCCTCACCACCCGGCATCATGACGGCTTCGCGCTGTGGCCAAGCAGCTATGGCGACTATGGCGTAGCCAGAACTGCGCCGGGCGTGGATATTGTCGGTGAATTCGTCGCTGCTTGTCGACGTCACGGCCTGAAGATTGGCCTCTATTATTCGCTGCCGGACTGGCATCACCCCGCCTATCCGCCTTTTACCGACGCGATGCGGCCCTATGTCTTCGGCCAATATCCAGCGCCAACCGCGGAGGGTTTGGCGGAATATCAGGCCTATTTGCGCGGTCAGATCACGGAATTGCTGACCGATTATGGCACGATTGAAACCATCTGGTTCGATGGTGCTTGGGAGCGCAGCCCTGAAATGTGGGATGTTGACGGGCTTGAGCAGCTTATCCGCCAACTTCAGCCCGATATACTGATCAATAACCGCCTCCCTAACCATGGTGATTTTGACACACCCGAGCAGTTCGTGCCGCCCGAGCCGCCGCCAGGACCTTGGGAAACCTGTTTGACGATGAATAAGAGCTGGGGCTTCAATGCGATCGATGATCACTACAAATCACCAGCAACATTGATACACACTTTGTGCGAAGTCGCCGGCAAGGGAGGCAATCTGCTGCTGAATATCGGCCCCGATGGTGACGGGCATATCCCACAGCCACAAGCGGATCGCCTGGCGCATTTTCAACGCTGGATGGAGCGGAACGGGGAAGCGATCATCGGGTCCAGTGCAGGCCTTAAGCCATGGCAGTTTCACGGGCCGACAACATTGAAAGGGCAGATGCTTTATTGTCACCTGCTCATGCAGCCGGTGGCACCAGTTTCGGTTCGCGGCGTTCCGGTCCACCACCTGCAGCAAGTGCGCATCCTCGGCCATAGCGAGGCGCTACCCTATGAAATCCGCGTGCCGGTGATGGATGAACTGATGGATATCGATGGCATGGGCGAGGTGATGATCGACGTGCCGGAAGCATATCGCGATCCTGTTGCCACGGTTTTGGTACTCGAGTTTGATTGTGACCCGGCTCGCTTTGAGCCTGTAGCACCCGATATGGAGAATCTGGCATGAAGCTTTTTCGTCATGGTATGCCCGGCGCTGAAAAGCCTGGCATGGTTGCTCCTGATGGCAGTCATCGTGATATCTCCGGTGTCATTGATGATATTGGTGGCGCAACACTGTTGCCAGCAGGGCTTGAGCAACTGCGCAATGTTAACCTTCTCGATCTACCCGAAGTCACACCGGGATTCCGCTTCGGCGCGTGCGTCGGCCAAGTGCCGAAGTTCATCTGTGTCGGCCTCAACTATGCTGATCATGCCGCAGAAACCGGCACCGAAGTGCCATCCGAGCCGGTGCTCTTTATGAAAGGCGTAAACGCCATATGCGGTCCGAATGATAATCTGGAGATTCCCCGGGGTTCAACCAAGACAGACTGGGAGGTCGAACTGGGGGTCGTTATCGGCAAGCCAGCCAAATATGTGCGCGAGGAAGACGCGCTATCACATGTCGCTGGTTATTGTGTGGTCCATGACGTATCGGAGCGCGCGTTCCAGATGGAGCATCAGGGGCAGTGGGTAAAGGGCAAGAGCCATGACAGCTTTGGCCCGATCGGCCCCTATCTCGTAACCCCGGACGATGTGCCGGACCCGCAAGCGCTCGACATATGGCTGGAGGTTGATGGCCATCGCTACCAGAACGGCAATACCCGCACGATGGTCTATGGCGTCGCGTTTCTGATTGCCTATATTAGCCAGTTCATGACGCTGCAAACAGGCGATATCATTTCGACCGGGACGCCGCCCGGTGTTGGCCTCGGCCAAAGCCCGCCAATCTATCTGCGCCCCGGGCAGGAGGTCTGGCTGGGCATTTCGGGTCTGGGAGAACAGCGGCAACGCACCGTTCAGGCCTGACCGGGGCGCTTGCTCAGGATTGCCAGGTGCTGCCGTTTGGGAAGGCATATTCGGCGCGCGAGGCGGGCTTCATCTCGACACTATAGCCCGGCAGCTCGGGCGCGAGGTAACGACCGGCGCGAATGCGGATGGGGTCAATGAAATGCTCGTGCAGATGACCGGCATGCTCGATCATGCGGCCTTCAGCACTGCTGGCGACGGCTGCCGCATCGAAAAAGCTGATATGCTGCACATATTCGCACAGGCCAACGCCTCCGGCATGTGGGCATACCGGCTTGTCAAACGCCGCAGCAAGCAGCAACACCGACAGAACCTCGTTGACACCGCCGAGGCGGCACGCATCCACCTGTACCACGTCAATAGCATCCGCTTGCAGGAACTGCTTGAACATCACGCGATTGTGGCAGTGCTCCCCCGTGGCGACCCGAATGGGGGCTACTGCTTGCCGGATGCGGCCATGTCCCAATATGTCATCGGGGCTAATCGGCTCCTCGATCCAATAGGGATTATAGTCAGCCAGCGCTTTGACCCAGTCGATGGCCTGGTCGACATCCCAGACCTGATTGGCGTCGATCATCAAAAGGCGGTCAGGACCAAGTACCTCGCGCAGCACAGCACAGCGGCGGATATCGTCGGCAAGATTGCCGCCCACCTTCATCTTGATCGCGGACCAGCCATCGGCAATGGCCTTACCGGCCAGATCACGGATCTTGTCGTCATCATAGCCGAGCCAGCCGGCAGATGTCGTATAGGCGGCATGGCCTTCCGCTTCCAGCCGGGCGATGCGTGCTGGCTTGTCTGCAAGATTCCGGTTCAACAGGTCGAGTGCAAGCTCTGGCGGCAAAGCATCGGCGATATGACGGAAATCAATCGCTGAAACGACCTGCTCCGGTGGCATATCGGCCAGATAGCGCCATAACGGTTTGCCCGCGCGCCGCGCCAGCATGTCCCAGACTGCGTTGACAATAGCAGCGGTGGCGAGGTGGATGATGCCCTTTTCCGGGCCGAGCCAGCGATACTGACTATCCCCCACCAGGCTGCGCCAAAAACCGGCGAGATCATTCTCGATACCATCCAGGCTGCGTCCGATAACCTGCGGCAGCAACGCCTCAATCGCGGCTACGACCAGATCGGTGCCACGCCCCAGCGTGAAGGCAAGGCCATGGCCTTCCAGCCCATCAGCAGACAGCGTGACATAGGCGGCCGAATAGTCGGGGTCCGGATTCATCGCGTCTGATCCGTCAAGGAAACGCGAAGTCGGAAACCGGATGTCAGCCGTTGTGGCACTGACGATCACCGGCTCCGGGGTAAGTCCGGTTCGCAACCGTGCTCCGCCTTCATTAAGATTCATTATAATTGTCCCTGCAATCATATAGATGATTTGCTATTTCACCCATAAATCGGTGTTTCGGCAAGTCCCTCTATGAAAAAAACTTCTAAAGCCAGCACAGATGGTGTTTTTTGTTGCCTCCTGCTGACAGCCATGCTTCTAATCAACTGTGAACCAATATTTCACAGATGAAAAGCCATTTCTGGTTTTACCCACCCTCGGCATGGGATGTGCGACGCTGGGCAACCTCTATGCACCGATCAGCGATGCTGACGCCCAGACGACGCTGCAAGCCGCCGCTACCGGAGGCGTCAGCCTGTTCGACACGGCTCCCTTTTATGGCCATGGCTTGTCCGAGAACCGGCTGGGTGCGTTTCTCAATGGACTGTCAGAACGGCCAATGCTGTCGACCAAGGTTGGCCGCAGCCTTGCCCATGGCGAAGCGCCAGGGGATACCGGTTTTGTCGATGCTGGCCTGGCCCGACCCTATTTCGATTATTCTGCAGCAGCGGTGGAGCAGCAGGTTGCCGAAAGCCTCTCTCGGCTGGGTGTTGACAGTGTCAACATGCTTCTCGTCCATGACCTTGGTGCGCTAACCCATGGTGACGACCATGCGCGCCAGTTCGCAATTGCCATGGAAGGGGCCTTCCCGGCGCTGGCGAAAATGAAAGAACGTGGTGTCACACGCGCCGTAGGACTGGGCGTCAACGAAGTTGCGATCTGTCTCGAGGTACTCGAGGAGATTGATCTTGATATCATCCTTTTGGCGGGGCGCTACACGCTGCTGGAGCAAGCCCCTCTGGATGACCTGCTGCCGCTGTGCCAATCGCGCGCTGTGCAGGTGGTTGTGGGGGGACCGTTCAATTCCGGGGTGCTCGCGGGCAACCCCCATTATGACTATGGCGCAGTGCCACCAGCCGTGGCTGCCCGTGTGCAGGCACTTACGGTCATTTGCGAACGCCACAATGTGCCGCTGCCTGCGGCGGCGCTGCAATTCCCGCTTGCCCATCCTGCGGTCGCCAGTGTTATCCCGGGTGCCCGCTCGGCGGCGGAGATGACTGCCAATATAGACCATATCGCTCACCCGATCCCGGCGGCTTTATGGGCCGATATGAGGGAGGAAGGGCTGATCCGCGCCGATGCCCCGGTGCCGGATTGAGCTGAAGGAGCGAACTATGCGCATCGACGCCCATCAGCATTTCTGGCGCCGTGACCGCGGCGATTATGACTGGCTGACGCCGGAAATGAGGCCGCTGTGGCGAGACTTTCTGCCGGATGATCTTGCGCCGATCCTCACCAACCATGCAATTGTCGGCACTGTGCTGGTGCAGGCCGCACCGACCGATGCGGAAACAGAGTTTATGCTGTCACTGGCTCGCGACCATCCGTTAATCCGTGGCGTGGTCGGCTGGACCAACCTGGAGGCGGTCGACGCGCCGATCCGAATCGCTGCGCTCGCATCAGATCCGCTTCTGGTGGGTCTGCGCCCGATGCTGCAGGATCTGGCTGATGACGATGCCATATTAGCGCCGCAGGTACAGCCCGCGCTCGCGGCAATGGCGCACCACAGACTGGCGCTTGATGCGCTGATTCGCCCGCGCCACCTTTCTCGCCTCGTCATTCTGCGAGAACGTCATCCAAGCCTGCGCATCGTCATCGACCATGCGGCGAAACCCGATATTGCATCGGGCGACCTGAAGAACTGGTCGCGCGACCTGAGGGCAGTGGCGGCCGACGGGGTTACGCACTGCAAGCTATCCGGCCTTGTCACCGAGGCCGCGACCGATTGGTGTCTTGATGATCTGCGCCCGGTTGTCGACATCGTGCTCGAGGCCTTTGGGCCAGAGCGCGTGATGTGGGGCAGCGATTGGCCGGTGCTGAATCTCGCCAGCGATTACGATAGCTGGGTCGAGGCAAGCCACACCCTGCTCGCCGATCTCGACCAGGAGCAACAGGCAGATGTGCTGGGCGACTCCGCCCGGCGGTTTTACAAGCTGGAGGAGCAGTGATGCAGCGACGCGCAATGGTGATCCGGGTCAAGCCGGAAAAGCTGGAGGAGTATAAGGCGCTCCATGCCAACCCCTTTCCGGGCGTCATCGCCGCGCTCAAGGCGGCCAATGTCTCCAACTACTCGATCTTCCTGAAGGACGACGTGCTGTTCGGCTATCTTGAATATACGGGCGATGACTGGGACGCCGATATGGCAAAGGTTGCCGCCGACCCGGAGACCCAGCGGTGGTGGACCTTCACCGATCCCTGTCAGACCCCCTGGCCAACGGCAGAGCCAGAAGAGTGGTGGTCCGAGATGGAATGCGTTTTTCATATGGACTGAGGCAAAGCGACTGATGGCCATGGGCCGGGGCGCCAGAAAATAATCAGATATCGAAAGGACAGGAAATGGGTCGATTGGCTGAAAAGCGTGCGTTCGTCACGGCGGCAGGCGCAGGTATCGGACGAGCAACCGCGCTGGCATTTGCGCGCGAAGGTGCCTTGGTGACCGCCACCGACATCGATGAAGATGCGCTTGCCAGCCTCAAGCAAGAGGCACCGGCGATAGCGACAGCCCGGCTGGATGTACGTGACGGCGCAGCGGTGGCAGCGGCGCTCGCCGGGGCGGCGCCAGATATACTCTTTAACTGCGCCGGCTTTGTGCATCACGGCACGATCCTCGAAATGGGTGATAGCGATTGGGAGTTTAGCTGGGACCTCAATGTCACCAGCATGGTGCGCACCATTCGTGCTGCCCTGCCGGGGATGCTGGAACGCGGGAGTGGCACCATCATCAACATGGCCTCGGTTGCCTCATCGATCCGCGGTGTACCGAACCGTTTTGCCTATGGCGCCACCAAAGCCGCTGTCATTGGCCTGACCAAGGCAATCGCTGCCGATTATGTGGCCGCCGGTATTCGCGCCCATGCGATCTGCCCTGGCACTGTCGAATCCCCGTCGCTCGAAGGCCGTATCAACGCCCAGCCTGATCCGGTGGCTGCGCGTGCCGCATTTATTGCTCGCCAGCCAATGGGGCGGCTCGGCAAGCCGGAAGAGGTGGCAGTGCTTGCAGTCTATCTCGCCTCGGAAGAGGCCAGCTACACCACTGGCCAGCCGCATATCATCGATGGCGGTTGGAGCAATTAGCCTGGCTATACGTTGTCCGGTTGGACTCAGGCCTGCCAGCGCCACCGGGCAAGCAGTTGGCGTTAGAAACCATACTAGGCCCATGGGTAGAGGAGTTTAACAATGGCTGCCACCGCGACTAAGCATGAAGCTTCGGATGCACATCCACGCTATCCGCGCACCTTCTCGCCGCTTGACCTGGGGTTCACCCGCTTGAAGAATCGCATCCTTATGGGATCGATGCACACCGGCCTTGAGGATATTGAGGGCGGATTTGAGCGAATGGCCGCGTTTTTCTCGGCCCGCGCCCGTGGCGGGGTGGGCATGATCATCACCGGCGGCATCGCCCCCAACCATGAAGGCGGCGGCGGTGCCAAGCTCTCTACCCCGGAAGAGGCAGCCCGTCATAGCATCGTGACCAAGGCAGTGCACGCTACAGACCCGGAGGTGAAGATCATCATGCAAATCCTGCATGCCGGAGCGCTGGCGAATACGCCGGACTGCGTGGCACCATCGGCCATACGGTCGCGCATCGGTCGCTTCATCCCCAATGAACTGGACAGTGAGGGTATTGAGAAGCAGCTGGCCGATTTCACCAACTGTGCGATGCAGGCAAAGGCGGCGGGCTATGATGGCGTAGAGATCATCGGCTCGGCCGGCTATCTGCTCTCCACCTTTCTTGTCGAAAAGACCAATCAACGCGATGATGAATGGGGCGGCAATTTCGAGAACCGGATGCGCTTCCCTGTTGAAACGGTCCGACGGACACGCGCAGCCGTGGGCGATGATTTCATCCTCATCTTTCGCATACCGGCAATGGACATGCTGGAAGAAGGCATGTCGGGAGACGAGGTGATCCAACTTGCCAAGGCGATTGAAGCCGCCGGAGCGAACATCATCAGCACCCATTTCACCTGGCACGAAGCGCAGGTGCCGACCATCGCCACAATGGTCCCGCGCGCTGCCTTTGCCGAGGTGACAGGGCGCATTCGCAAACATGTTTCAGTGCCGATGATCACCTCGAACCGCATCAACATGCCCGAAGTCGCTGAAGAGGTGCTTGCCGCCGGTCATTCCGATCTCGTCTCGATGGCGCGGCCGATGCTGGCCGATGCCGATCTGGTGAACAAAGCGTTTGAAGGTCGCGAAGACGAGATCAATACCTGCATCGCCTGTAATCAGGCCTGTCTCGATCACACCTTTAGCGGCAAACTCACTTCGTGCCTTGTCAATCCCAGAGCCTGTCACGAGACCTTGCTGGAGGCGAAACCGGCAAAGGTAGCGCGCAACCTTGCCGTAGTGGGTGCTGGACCAGCCGGGCTCGCATTCGCGGTAGAAGCGGCGGAGCGTGGCCATCAGGTCACCATCTATGATGCGGCCAGCGAAATTGGCGGTCAGTTCAACCTCGCCAAAAGGGTTCCGGGCAAGGAGGAGTTTCACGAGACGCTGCGCTATTTCGCCCGGATGATCGACAAGCTTGATATCAGCTTGAAGCTGAATACCCGTGCCGATGCCGAAATGCTGGCGGCTGGCGGCTATGACGAAGTCATCATTGCAACCGGCATACGCCCGCGCGTCCCTGATCTCGCCGGGATCGATCACCCCAAAGCCATTGGCTATATCGATGCCATAGTTGGTCGCAAGCCAATCGGTCGACGCGTCGCGATCATGGGGGCGGGTGGCATCGGTTTCGATGTCGCCACGCTTATCACCCATGCCGGGCCATCGGCAGCGATGGATATTCCCACATTCTGCCGCGAATGGGGCGTCGATTTCGCCAACCACCCGCGCGGCGGCGTCTCCGGTGTCAAGAAGCACATCAACCAAGCCGACCGCGAGGTTTTCCTATTGCAGCGCCGCGACAGCAAGCCTGGCAGATCGCTTGGCCGCACGACCGGCTGGACGCACCGCTTGTCGCTAGCGCGGCGTGGTGTGCAGGTGCTGGGCGGTGTCACTTATCTCAAGATCGACGATGCAGGCCTGCACACGCTGATCGGCGATGAACCAAGGCTATTCGACGTAGATACCGTGATTATCTGCGCCGGGCAGGAGCCAGAGCGGACGCTCTATGATGCGCTGCTGGCGCGTGGTATCTCCGCGCAACTTATCGGTGGTGCGCATGAGGCGGTCGAACTGGATGCCAAACGCGCCATTGCCGAAGCGACGGAACTGGCTCTGGCTCTTTAGGTTATATGCGGTCTAGATCGTTTTTCACTTAGCTTGAAACACGTCATTGCGAGCGTAGCGAAGCAATCCAGGGCAACACACACCTGCTCTGGATTGCCGCGTCGCTTCGCTCCTCGCAATGACGATTCAATGTGGATGAAATCGACTCTAGCTCGCCTCTTGGCTTGTGAGCTGGGTGCGCAAGTCTTCCTGCATTTCGCGGGTGATAGGGAAGTTCCACGTCAACGCGATGATCAGCAGTTTCAAAAGGACAGGAATGCCAACAAAGATGGCACCGAGCCAGGCGATCGCCTGCGGATCGTTATTGCCATTGGGGTCGAAGCCGATCAGGGCGAGTAGCGGAAAGATTATCCCGATCGGCAAGGCGTAACCGATTTTGTTGGTCATCGACATCAAGGCAAAGAAGAAACCGGTGCGCTGCTCGCCGCTCTGCGTCTGATCAAGATCGACGACGTCTGCGAGCATGGCCCGGTCGAGAAAGGGGGCAGCGCCAAAGGCAATGCCATTCACCAGGTAGAAGACAGAAGCCGCGAGAAAGTCTCCCCTCGGCATGATGAGTGAATAGAGGAACGCCAGGATCGTCAGTATGGCCGAGGCGGACACTGCGCGGTGCTTGCCAATGCGATAGGACAGCTTCAGCCACAATGGGATACCAAAGAACGCTCCGGCATAGGTGAAGATCAGCAGCGCGCCCGGATCGACCGCAACGCCGCCAATCGTCAGCGCGCCCTCCAGCTGGAACAGTTCCCCGGTGACAAAGACAAACAGACCGCTGGCCGTGCCACCTGCAAGACCCGCCAGCATGTCCACACCCAGCAGGCGCAACAATGCCGGGTTGCGCGAAGCCAGCGACAATCCTTCGATAAAGCCCAAAGGCTTCTCGGTCGATGCGCGGGGCGGCGCTGCCTTCTCGCGTGCCATGAAAACAGCGACGAGAACGGTGATCGGCAGCAGCACCGCAGCATAGATGCCCATAGCCCGCACCTTGGTTTCAAGGTCGGTTTCGCCCATTATAGCGCCTACTGCGATCGGCGCGGTTAACACCAGCAGCAGACCGGAAAAATAGACCGCAAGGATACGGCTCTGGATGCTCGAGCGCTCGTCATAACGGTCGGACAGTTCGGCGGCCCAGGCAATGTGGCACAGGTGAATCAGCGTCCACCAGATATAGATGAATATGAGCCAGAACATCAGGTAGAGATTGCCGGCTCCCTCTGGCGGGAAGCAGATGGCGATGGTACCGGCCACCATCAGCGGGGTAGAGACCAGCATCCAGATCTTGCGTCGGCCCCAGCGGGTCGGGAAACGGTCTACAGCCCAGCCAAGGAAGCCATCGGTAAACACGTCCCAGAAGCGTGTGATCATGAAGATGAAGCCGGTGGCTGCCAAACCCAGTCCGAGCGGACCGGCATAATAGGCTGGCAGATAGATCACGATAGGCAAGCCGAGCGTGGCCAGGGCAAGCTGGGGCGAGGCGAAGAGGAAGAAGCGAAAACCCTTGGGCGCTTCAGCCGCGGACTCCCAAGCCTGCTGTTCTCGCTGTGCTGCTGTCATCCTGCTGCAACTCCCATCCTGTCAGACGAATATCGGCCAGGGACCGACCGCAAACTGCGCGTCTGTTTTTTTCTCAGGATGATTACCGTTGCAGGAATAAAATGCAACTTCTTATATGCACTACGTGACATGAATCACATAGCGCGCATCAATTCAGATCGTCACGGCTCTGGGCATGCCGACCGCAAGTTCTTCCGAGATGGCTGCCGCCTCGCGCACCACAATGGCGGCGGCGTCTTCAAGCCCGGCATGTTTGCCGTCCCGCAGGATGAAGGGCACGGTCAATGTGCCAACCACCCAGCCGGTTTCGCCGATAATGGGCGCCCCTAGATCGGTGACACCCTGAACACTGCTGCTTGGCCCCTTCTCATATCCCTGCTTGATGACGTGCTCGATTTGAGCCTCAAAGGCGGCCCGGTCGAAATCGGAATAGCGCTCCTGCATCTCTGCAATTAACCGCTGCCGATCGGCCGGGCTTGCAAAAGCGGCCAGCACCCGGCCCGATGTCGAATGGTCGACCCGGCGGCGATAACCCAGTCGCACGGCAAAGCCGAGTTCGCCGGGCGCCTCAACCCGGGCGATTACGACAATCTGGGTGTCTGAGAGTACGGTGAGATGGCAAGATTGATCAAGGACGTGCGCCACTGTAGAGATATGCGGCATGGCGGTGGCAACAAGGTCACGGGTCGGTGCCGTCTTCATCGCCATTTCGAACAGACGGTTTCCGATCAGAAAACCATCCGTAGCCTCATCGCGCAGGATATAGCGCCGCTGTTCCAAGGCGACCAGCATGCGGAAAATCTCGCCCTTGGAGCGGTTGAGGAGCTCTGCGACCTTTCCCATCGTTAAGGGCTCGCTGCTCTCTGCAAGCAGCTCGAGAATATCGAGACCCTTGTCCAGAGCTGGGGCGGAGTATTTTTTTGTCCGTTCGTTCATGCCTGACACCTCGTTGCGAGGTCATCTATGGCATTGCTGCTGCGAAAAACAAGGTGTCAGTCCGATATGCGGACTACAGCCTTCAGGCTCTCCCGGTTGGCAACAGCAGCAAGACTGTCATTGATATTGTCCAATGAAAAGGGGTTGGCGGGATCAAACCAAACCTTGGCATCCAGCGCGCCGGACTGCATAAATTCGACCGCCTGGTCATGCGCTTCGCCTTCAGCATATTCACCGGGTCCATGTACGCGATAGCCCTTGGCTTCGATGGCGTGCAACGCATTCATCCGCTCACCCAACGCCTCCAAGCCATAAAGCCCGATGGCTGCTCCCCGAGCCATTAGGGACAGTACGTTTTCAATACCGCCGGTATAGCCGACAGAATCTATCATGAGGTCGAAGCCATCTGCTCCACCGATGTTTTTGAGGTCAGCAATGGCATCCTGGTCTCGATAATCGGCAAAGGCGTCTGCACCCGTTTCGGCGGCGTGGCTGGACCATCGGGGGTTGCCAATCATGGCCACTGCCGATGCGCTGAGCGCTTTAGCCAATGCCAGGAAGGAAAAACCGTTGCCACCCGAACCGATGATCAGCACCCGCTTGCCGCTAACGGGCCCAAGACGCGTGATATAGCTCAGTGTTTCGCGCCAGGTGATCATCATGGTGGCAGCCGCAGGGTCGGTGCCGGCGGGCAAGACGCGATTGATTGTGTGCGGTTGCCACTCCTCTTCCGGCAAACCATCATCGCGCATCGCTGCAAAATCATACGCTAGCCCCAGTTCTGCAAAACCGCCCCAATTGGCAGCGCAATCATCGGTGGCCGGCGCGCCGGTTCGGGTGACAAGATCGCCGGGCTTCAGATTGCGCACCTTGCTCCCCACCGAGATCACCTCGCCAATGGCCTCATGCCCCAGGATCAATGGATAACTGATGCCCGGAATGGGCAATTTGCCCTGCACTAGATGATTATCCGTGGCGGCGCAGATTCCGCCGAACAATTGTTTGGTCAGCACCTGATAAGGGCCGGGAACGGGATCACTCAGGTTACGAATGACAAGCTGGCCAGGATTTTCAACAACAGCAGCGCGCATCATATCTCTCCTTTTAGGGTCAGAACCTAGACTGGGCCGGCTGCGGGCGTGCCGGCATAAGGGCGACCGAAGGGCAGGGCGAAAGGCTCGTCATGGGGCCGAAACGGCACCATCGCGGCAATTTCGTCGAGTTTCTCCATCAGGTCAGATGGCAGCGGCCCTTTGGCTATCGCATCGACATTGGCATCCACCTCTTCGACGCTGCGCGCGCCCATGAGGATGGTGGAAATGCGAGGTTCCGCCAATAGAAAGCGCAGCGACAATTCAGCGAGGGGGATATCAATCTCGTCGACCAGAGCGTAGAGCTTGCGGAACTGCTCGCGGCGCGGGCGGGACAACCATTCTGAAGTTTCCACCTCATCGCGCCATATGCGCGCCAGTGCACCCTGTTGCAGTGGTGATCCAGCGACGACGCCCACACCATGTTCAGCCGCTGCCGGAAGGATCTCGTGCCAGGCTTCCCGCCAGAGCAGGCTGGTGTTAAAGGCCGTCAGAACGACGTCGAACCGACCCGTGCGTATCAGCCGCGCCATATCATAGGCCGTCGTCCCGCCCAAGCCAGCAAAGCGGATACGGCCTTCGTCCTTCAAGCGGTCGATAACATCCATCACCGGGCCGCGCGCTTCATCCATCGCTTCCCACCAGTCAAATTGGCGCGGGCGGTCAGGTTCGTGAATCATCAATATGTCGATTTCGCTGCGCCCCAGAAGTTTGCAGCTTGTCTCGAACGATTCGAGCAGCGCATCGGCATCGCGCGGATCAAATGGCTGCGGCCGTGCACCGAGCTTTGTCGAGAGGATTACCGGCTCGGATGTGTCAGCAAGAATACGACCCAGAACCTCCTCGCTGTCGAGATACATTGGCGCAGTGTCGATATAATTGACCCCACGCGCCAGCGCGTGATGGACAGCATCGCGCGCTCGCTCAAATGGGCCACCCGCCGCAGATACGAAAAGGCCACCCAGCGACAGAACGCTAACTGATAAGCCGGTGCTTCCGAGTGTGCGATAGTCCATGCCCATCTCCCCATATTTCTCCGTTGTTTTATTTATAAATCATCATTTCACGAGTGCGATTAATACGCAAGAGTGGAAATACGCCAGTTACATTTTTTTTCGCTGTCGGCCCAATGCGGCTTGCCAGTTTTAGAAGCTCGTGCTTAATATAAATGAATTGCTGTTTCACCAATGAAGCAGACTATAATAATTAATGGGAGAGTAGAATAGGATGGTAGGGCCATCGCATCAAAGCCGTTTTCCGGGTTTGCGGTCAGAGAATGGAGCGGGTCATGGCTGACCAGCAATGGGTTCTCTCGCGCCGGCCAGAGGGTCGCCTGCACACAGATATCTTTACTTTAGAAGAGCAGCCTGCATCCGAGCAGCCGCTCGCTGCTGGCGAGGTGGAAGTGGAATTGCGCCTGTTCCTGTGCGCGCCGACTATGCGCAATTGGATGGATCCCCCGGGGAACAATCTTTATCCCTCGGTGCCGCTGGGGGAGGCTATGTTAGCCCCTGCAGGAGGCCGTATCATTGCCTCGAATGACCCCGACCGCCCAGTGGGGGCTGATATTACCTGTCTTGGGCGCTGGCAGAGCCGCTTTCGTTTGCCCGGCAGCGAAACCGAACTGGTACCGTCACATCTCAGCCTTGTGGATGCCATGGGACAGCTCGGTATCAATCCGCTTACCGCCTGGTTTGGAATTCACCGGATCGGGGTGCTTCATGCTGGCGAGACATTGCTGGTATCGGGCGCAGCGGGTTCGGTTGGCGGCGTCGCGGTCCAGCTGGGCCGCGCGATTGGTGCCCGCGTCGTCGGTATTGCCGGTGGGCCGGACAAATGCCGCTGGCTGACAGAGACAGCCGGCTGTGATGCCGCGATTGACTATCAAAACGAGCAGCTGCCTGAAGCCATTGCAAGCGCCTGCGCTGACGGGATCGATGTGTTCTTCGACAATGTCGGCGGCGACACCCTCGATGCCGCTGTGGATGCGATGAACCGGATGGGCCGCATCGCTCTGTGCGGTCAGATAGCAGGCTATGACGGCGCGGCTATGCGCGGTCCGGCCAATATGATGCGGCTCATCTATGGTGGCATCACCATGCGCGGTTTCCTCGTCGGTGATTTTGCCGCTGAATGGGAAACCGCAAGGGCGGATTTGAAGGCGCAATATGAAAGTGGCGCGATAGTCTATCGCAATGACCTGCGCGAGGGGTTTGACCAATTGCCACAGCATTTTGGCGACCTTTTCCAAGGGCATAACAACGGCACGCTGCTGGTGATGACCGACCCGGGGGCAAAGGAGGCGCGGGCATGACGCAGCTGCCCACCGACAATGGCCTGTGGGGAGGGGAACCCGACTCACCGCTGGTTGCAGCGGTCCATCTGAGCGTCCGCGACCTGGTGCGGCGTCGCTTCACGGAGAGCGGGCTTGACTGGGACGCGTTTGTCGCCGGGCCAATCGACGATGTAATTACAAAGGACGACCTTGCTGCAATCGATGCCGCCATTTTGGCGAGCGGCCATCGTTACAGCTTTTCCGCCACCATCTCTGCGGTTGAGCGACCCGATGCGTATCAGGGTCTGGGCGCACTGGAGGGAGGCTTTGACCATCCCGATGCCCCGTCCGAGCCAGCCGATGCGGATGGCAAGGCGCTGTGCGGAGTGGGTGACAATGTGGTTCAGGGTGCCGCTGACGTGACCGGCGTCGCCCGATATGTGCGATCAGCCGCGCAGGTTATTGCGCTGATGGAAGAGGGGGTCCCCGAAGGCAGCATCGCCATTATCGACGACAGTGGCGGGACACTGACCGCGCCGATCCTCGAAAGCTTTGCCGGGCTGGTATGCGCAGGCGGCACAGTGCGCTCGCACCTCGGCATCCTCGCCCGCGAATACGGTATTCCCTGCCTGATGAATGTGCGCCTTTCGGGCGTGGCTGAGGGCGATCGCGTCCTTCTGGAAACTACCGCTGCTGCGCGCACGGCCGATTCTTATCTCACCGACACCGAGATGCCGGCGCGTATCTGGAAGCTGTCATGACCGACCCGGTATCTCCCGAGCGCCCTGCTATCAGCTATGCGCAACTGTTGGAGACAAACCAGCTAATCCAGGCCTGTGCCGACAGCACTTATTGGCTGTGCCTCACCCGCACGGTGCAGGGTTCCAAACTGTACCCGGTCTCGGCCTATATTCTCCTGTCCTATCTCAATGCCTTTTACCGCTATCCCAGCCTGATCCGAAAGGTCGAGGCTTCGATGCCTGCCGAGGAGATCGCCGATCGCGCACGCCAAATGGGGGTGAAGGCACAGAACAGCTCAATCGGCTGGGCATTACCCAGTTTCTACCTGTTGGGCCGCGAATATCTCATCAACCTCGGCTTTCTGCGCCCGCAGGATGCGATCGAAGATGTGATCACGGTAATGGATTTCTGGAAGCGCTTCCAACTTTCCTGGCACCGTAATGACGGCCATTTAACCAATGCCGATTATAACCAGCGCGCGCAGATACTGCCGCATAGCGCCGTGCAGCGTTTTGCCGGGGAGATGCATAAAGTAGAACCCGGTGGCGCGCTTTCTGTGGCGGCCCAGCGCTTCCTCGCCACGGTCTCGCAATATGGATTTCTGGTCAGCGCCGAGAGCCGCATCAGCCTGACCAATTCCGGTCCCTATCGTCTCACTGATGACAGCCAATTGCTGATGCGCGATTTCATGGATCTTGGCGAGACTTCATTGCCCTGGCTCGATGATATTGCCAGCGATATGCCGTTCAACAATCTCACCGTGGCGATGGAGGTTACCGGCTGCCATTTCCATCTGGTCGATGACTGGGGCAGCTTTGAATCGACGCCCGAGTTCACGCCCGATCGCCTGACCGGCATCGGCCTCTATACCTCGGACACGCTGAGCGAGGGCCATGTGCCGGTGGGCATGGACACGCCGGAGACACTCACTGCCATGCTGGACGATCTGTCTGATCGTGCCAAAGCCGCGACCGACAAGCTTTGGCTGCGCATGGCCGAATGGAGCCGTGATCAGCTGATCGACGCCGGTGCCCTATCCTATTACGCCATCTGCAAGGAAATCGCGCATATTGCAGGCGTGTTCGATCCGGCCGATTGGCTGGAAATTGATCCGCGGGCTGAACGATTCCGGCCTCTGCTCTCGGATGAATATGCTGATACTGCGCTGGGGGAACTGGTCGGTGGCCTGACACTTCCAAGCCAGCAAACGGCACCGCACGGCATGATGAAATGGTCAGACAAGCCGACCCGGGTGTTGACCCCGCTGCCGCTATCGGTCCTGAACGGGGCCCCATTCCTACCGCGAATGGCGCCGCCCATGCCGGGCGGCAGCCATTTGCCAGCCAAGAATGACCGCTATCAAACCACGCGCGGCGTGCTCAGCCTTGCGCAATATAACGAGGCCGCGCGGGCCTTTGTGCCGAAAAGCTGCCGTCCGGAAGAGAATTTCCGGTGCGAGACGGCACGCGCCTATCCGGGCTGTGACAGATGAGCCAGATCGCTGACCTGATCACACGCGCTGCCCGCCAGTTTGGCAGCAAGCCGTGCCTGATAGAAGGCGAGCGGGTGGTGAGCTTTGCGGATTTCGATGCCGCCACGAACCGCTTCGCGAATGCGCTGCGGGCTCTCGGTCTGGCTGATGGCGAGCGGGTGGGCGTATTGTTACCAAACGGGATTGATTGCCTGATAGCCTATTACGGATTGGCCAAGGCAGGGCTGGTGCGGGTCAGTCTCAACAGCCGTGACACCCCGTCTGACTTGCGCTTCAAACTGGCCGAGGTCGGCGCAAGCGCGGTTCTGGTAAGCGAGGACGCGCCCGATTTGGGGGTGGAGACCACGCTGCCCCCGGCCCGGCTGCAGGCGCTGCTGGATGCCGCCAGTGATGATCCTGTCATCGTCGAACGCAATCTGGATGAGCCTTACCGCCTCGGCTTCACCGGCGGCACCACTGGCAAGCCCAAAGCGGTGACCCTGACCGAGCGCGGCGAACTTGCCGAGCTTTCCGCTTTCCTTACCGATCTTGTACCGGACATCAGTGACGCCGACAGCTTCCTGCATGCAGCGCCTATTGCCCATGCCTCAGGTGCATTCTTCCTGCCTGCTTTGACGCGCGGTGCTACCTCACTGGTCATGGAGAAATTCGATGCCGCCGACTTCGTGACGCTGGCCGCTTCGACTAGCGCAACGATGACCTTCCTGGTGCCCACTATGCTGGCCTTGTTGCTGGAAGAACCCGGCCTTGATGATGCTGAGCTTGCGCTGCGGCGCATCGCCTATGGTGCCTCGCCGATCGCACCGGCGCTCTATGCCCGTGCCGAGCAGTGTTTCGGTCCGATCTTCGTGCAGACCTATGGGCAAGCGGAATCGCCGATGGTGATCACATGCCTTAAACCCGATGAGCATGATCGGGTCGGTTCCTGTGGGCGGCCGTTCACCATCGCCCAAGTGGCGGTGATGGACGATGATGACACGCTATTGCCAGCGGGCGCTGCGGGTGAGATTGTGGTCAAAGGGCCGCAACTCATGGCGCGTTACTGGAACAGGCCGGACGCGACAGCAGAGGCTTTTCGTGGTGGCTGGCTGCACACCGGCGATATTGGCCGCATGGATGAGGACGGCTTTTTCTATCTGCTCGACCGCAAGGGCGATATGCTGATCTCCGGTGGTTACAACGTCTATCCACGTGAGGTCGAAGACGTGCTGCTCGCCTTCCCCGGGGTGGTCGAGGCCGCCGTTATCGGCCTGCCCGACGAGAAATGGGGCGATCGCGTCCACGCCGTGGTGAGCGGGCAGAATATCGATACGGCTGCTCTGCTGGCGCACGCCCGATCAGCCTTGGCAGGCTATAAAGCACCCAAATCCGTCAATGTCTGGACTGCGCTACCCAAGAGCCCGGCAAACAAGATCCTGCGCCGTGAAGTGAAGCGGCGGGTTCTTGAAGGACAGGAGGTGGCCGCATGAGAAACCCCGGTCCGAACTGGCATATGACTCTGCATGGCTTGGCCATTTTGCGCACGGCGACGCCGGCAGACATTGCGCATCGCATGGCTCTTGAGCTTGCCGAGGTCGAAGCGATGCTGGAGATTGCCGAAACCCAGGGCCGTGTGGTGCGCGCCGGTGATAAACTGATGCTGGCACCGCTTGCTCAGCTTGCGCTCAGCGCCGATTATTCGCGTATATGCGCTTCGCTGCGAGCTGATCCGGACTTTGTCTCTGCGGTAGAGCGCTTTGAAGTGGTGAATCGCGACCTCAAGGCTTTAATGACCGATTGGCAGACCCGCACCATCGTCGGCACCACCATAGCAAATGACCATAGCGACGCGGACTATGATGAGCGCATTATCGACCGGCTGGGCCGGTTCCATGACCGTGTGACTGCGCTGCTGGACCAGTTCGCCAATCTGGTGCCGCGTCTTGCCGTTTATCGCGACGGGCTTTTGAAGGCGATCGAGGCTGCGGAAGACGGGGATATTGCGTTTGTGTCTGATGTCGGTTGCGAGAGTTATCACACCCTGTGGTTCGACCTGCACGAGGAATTGCTGCGCCTGTCGGGCACGGAGCGGGTGGAATGATCTTACCGCTCGAAGCAACGCTGGAGGCAGGACCGGATCGCATCGGCGGCAAGGCAGCGTCTTTGCTGGCAATGGCGAGATTGGGCCTCCCCGTACCACCTGCGTTTGTGGTGCCGGTAGAAGTGACACGCGCCTGGTTGGCGACCGGTCAGCTGCCCGACAATTTCGCCGAACAATTAATGGCCGGGGTCAAAGGCCTGGAAACCAGAACCGGGCGGCGTTTCGACGGTGCCGAAAGGCCGCTGCTGCTATCTGTGCGTTCAGGCGCTGCCGTGTCGATGCCCGGCATGATGGAAACGCTGCTCAACCTCGGCCTTACCGAGCGATCAGCGGCGGGCCTGTCAGCCGAAACGGGCGATCCCGGCTTCGTAGCCAATGTGAAGGCCAGCTTTGAAACCCAGTTCAACGATTATGTTGGCGCCGTTCCCGAAGCCGCCAAAGACCAGTTGCTTGCGGCGGTCGAAGCGGTGATGGCCTCATGGAATAGTCGCCGCGCCCGTCGCTATCGTGCGCATCATGAGATTTCGGATGATCTCTGCACCGCTGTCACCGTGCAGGCCATGGTGTTCGGCAACCTATGCGATCAGTCGGGCACCGGGGTGTTGTTCAGTCGCAATCCGATCAGCGGCGAGGCTGAGCCTTGGGGTGAATGGTTGCCACGTGCCCAGGGCGAAACGCTGGTGGCAGGTACCCATAATGCCGAGCCGCTGGAAAATCTGGCCGCAACAATGCCTGAGGCCCATGCGCAACTTCTGGCCGGTGCCTGCGCGCTGGAGCAGGCCGCTGGCGATGCTCAGGACATCGAGTTCACCATCGAGGCGGGGCAACTATTCTTCCTGCAGAGCCGGTCGGCCAAGCGCACCGCCACTGCGGCTGTGACCATTGCCATGGCGATGCATGATGAAGGGTTGATCGACCGTGACGAAGCGCTGGCCCGAGTGACGCCGGAACAATTGGCGGCCATGTTGGCGCCGGTCTTGTCCGAGCCAGGCGATGCCTCGGTGTTGGCCAGCGGTACACCCGCCTCGCCCGGTGCAGGTGTTGGGGTCGCGGTGACAAGCGCGCTTGAGGCGGAACGCCGCGCCGAGGCAGGCGAAGCCGTGATTCTGGTGCGTCCGACCACCAGCCCCAATGATGTGGGTGGTATGCTGGCCGCGCAAGCCGTGGTCACCGAAGCGGGTGGTGCGACCAGCCACGCCGCCGTCGTCGGACGGTCGCTGGCCAAGCCGGTTATTACCGGATGCGGTCCGGGCGTTCTGGCTGCGTTGGAGGGGCGAACGATAACCGCATGTGGGGCCAGCGGACGAGTGTTCGATGGCGCGCTGCCGCTTGTGCAGCCAAGCTTGGCACCAGCCCTCGCTCGCTACCAAGAACTGGCCAGCGCTGCGGGCGACGAGGCGCGCCTTGCCGTGTTGGTTGAACCGAGGATCTGATTACGCCATGGCGATTTCCCGAGCCGATATCGATGCTATCCTTGCCACGTTTGAGGCTAGTGATTGGCGTACCATCCATCTCAAGGCCGACGGGGTCGAGGTGATGCTGTCAAAGGATGGCGGTCCGGTGCCTGCGCCGTCATCGCCGTCTGTGGCTCCGCCTGTGTCAGAACCGGCGCAAGCCTCACCGCCCGAACCGCCCGCCGAGATCGACGACGGCAGCATTGCCATCATCGCCCCCAGCCTTGGCACATTCTACCGGGCGCCCAAGCCGGGTGCAGCGCCGTTCACGCAGCCTGGCGCGCGCGTGGAGGCCGGGGATGACCTGTGCCTCATCGAAGTGATGAAGCTGTTCACCAGCGTGACCGCGCCCTGCTCCGGCACAGTCACCGCGATACTGGCGAGCGATGGCGACCTGGTCGAACATGGCCAGACGCTGCTTCGGATCAAGCCGGATGACGAAGTAACCTCATGAGCAGGCTCTTCGTCGCCAACCGTGGGGAAATCGCATGCCGGATTATCGCAGCGGCAAAGGCGCTCGATATCGAAACCGTGGTTGGCGTGTCTGCGGCGGATAAGGACAGCCTGTGGGCGAAGGCGGCTGACAGGGCGCTGGTGCTGGGACCGGCACCGGCGCGCCAATCCTATCTTGATGGTAACCTTCTGCTGCACGCGGCTATGGCCAGCGGCTGCAAGGCTGTGCATCCGGGCTATGGCTTCTTGTCTGAAAACGCTGCCTTCGCGCAAGCCGTCGCCGATGCGGGCCTTGCGTTCTGTGGTCCGACGCCAGAACAGATGGAAGCTGTGGGCGACAAGCTGGCAGCTCGCGCTCTGGCGCAGGAACTGGGTGTCGAAACCGGGCAGGCGAGCGAGGCTCTGACCGATACTGATGCTGCAGCTATTGCGGCCCGCACTTTGGGATATCCGGTGGTCACCAAGGCATCGGCCGGCGGCGGCGGGCGCGGCATGCGGATCGTGCGCGAGGAAGCCGATCTTGCGGCCGCCATCTCCGAAGCTCAGACCGAGGCGGAAGCCGCCTTTGGCGATGGGCGTATCTATCTCGAACCGTTCGTCGAAGCGGCGCGTCATGTTGAGGTGCAGGCTTTTGGTCTTGGCGATGGTCAGATCATTACCTTGGGCACGCGCGATTGTTCGATTCAGCGCCGCTACCAGAAACTGGTTGAGGAAGCGCCTGCTGTCGCCTTACCCGAAACCGCGCGTGCCGACATGGAAGCGGCGGCGGCAAAATTGCTGGGGGCTATTTCCTATCGCGGTGCCGGCACCGTCGAATTTCTGTGGGATGAGGCGCGCGAGCAAAGCCGCTTCCTTGAGGTCAATGCCCGCATCCAGGTCGAGCACCCGGTGACCGAGATGATCTGCGGTATCGACCTTGTACAATGGCAGATCGCTCTGGCTTTTGACCGTTTCGATCCACCCGTCGATCTGGTCCCACGCGGTCATGCCATCGAGGTCCGTATCCTCGCCGAGGATGCGGATTTCCGTCCTGCACCGGGCCGCATCACCGGCTGGACGCCGCCTTCCGGCGCGCGTGTCGATAGCGGCTTTGGCAGCGGCTGCGATGTTCCGCCCTATTATGACAGTATGGTCGCAAAGCTGATCGTGGCCGCGCCGAACCGCGCGGAGGCGGTCGACCAATTGCAGGACAATCTGTCCGATTTCGCGGTGGAAGGCATCGCCACCTCCATTCCCTTTTTGCGCGACATCGCGGCCCATGACAATTTCGTCAGCAATCGATTGTCGACGCGCTGGCTGGAAGCCGAATTTATCCCAGCCTCCACAGGTGCATCATGAAGGTGGAGTTTCTTGACCAGACGCTGCGAGACGGCCAGCAGTCTTTATGGGGCATGCGTATGCAGGCGCGCCATGCCCTGCCAGCCTGTGACGCGCTTGATCGCACCGGCTTTCGCGTTATCGATCTCACCGGCTCGCATCATTTCGAAGTGCTGGTGCGCCATTGCCGTGAAGACCCATGGGCGATGATGGACGCCTTGGTTGCCGCCATGCCGCATACGGTGCTGCGTTCTGGCATGCGCGCCAATGCGGCGATCAGCTTTCGCACCACGCCCGATGCATTGATGGACCTGTGGATGCGGCAGCTCAATCGCCACGGTGCGCGCAGCTTCTGGATCTATGACGTGCTGTTCGACATTGAACGAACCCAGCGCCTCGCCCGTGTGGCCAAGGAGTTCGGCTCGGAAATTGCGGGCGCGATCATGTTCACCCTCTCACCGGTGCACACCGATGCCTATTATGCCGAAAAGGCCCGGGCGCTGGCGGCGCTTCCTGAAGTGGACACGCTGCTGCTGTATGACACTGCGGGGGTATTGGAGAAAGAGCGACTTGCGACCCTGTTGCCCGCCATTGTCGCGGAAAGCCGGGGCAAACCGATCGAGTTTCACGCCAATAATCTGATGGGCCAATCTGCCAAGGCCTATTGCGATGCGCTGGCGCTGGGCGTGAGCATATTGCACACGGCCAGCCGACCCATGGCCAATGGCCCTTCCGTGCCGTCAACCGAGTGCATTGCTGCCAATCTTGCCCATCTTGGCTATAGCCATGACCTCGACCTCTCCTGCCTGCCACCCGTTGCCGAGCATTTCGAGACAGTGGGCAATGCGTGCGGCTTTCTTGTCAACCAACACGCCGAATATGACCTGTTCGCGGTCACCCACCAAATCCCCGGTGGCATGGTCGGCACCTTGAAATCCCAGCTCAAACAGCATGGTATGGAAGAGCGTTTGGAAGAAGTGCTGGCCGAGGTCGCCAGTGTTCGCCGCGAACTGGGATGGCCGGGTATGGCGACACCGTTCAGCCAGCTTGTCGGCATCCAGGCGGTGTTGAACATCGTCACCGGTGAGCGCTGGTCGATTATTCCCGAAGAGGTGATTACCTATGCGGCGGGCCATTATGGCGATCCGGTGGCACCGATTGATGCCGATGTGCTTGATCGCATCATGGCTGATCCCAAGACCAAAGAGGTGCTGGCCAATCCGCCGGAACAGCCTACGCTTGAGGAACTGCGAAACCGACACGGTACCGATGACGATGATGAACTGTTCCTGCGCGCGCTCGTGCCGCAGGCGGATATCGACCGCATGCGTGCTGCCGGTCCGCTGGTCACCAGCTTGCCGCTGGCCTCCTCGGCTGAAGCGGATCAGGTCGTACGGCTTATGAAGACGGTGTCCAGTCGCCAATTTCGCTTCGCCAGCGAAACCCTGTCCGTGGACCTGTCACGATGAGGCGGGCGGTGATTGTCGATGGTGTGCGTTCGCCTTTCGCTAAGGGCAGAGAGGGCGGTGCATTGCATGGCCTGCACCCGGTGGATTTGCTCGCCCAGTGCCTTTCCGCCCTTGCTGAACGAACCGGGATCGACCCAGAACACGTCGAAGATGTCATCACCGGTTGCGTGATTCAGGCTGGCGAGCAGGCCGGCAATATCGGCCGACAGGCGGTGCTTGCGGCGGGCTGGCCGGAGAGTGTGCCAGCGGTAAGCCTTGATCGCAAGTGCGGCTCGGCCCAGCAGGCGATTGATTTTGCTGCCTGTGGCATCATTGCGGGTGCCTATGACATTCTGGTCGCAGCCGGGGTCGAGATGATGTCGACGGTACCGGCCAAAACCAATCGGCTGGGGCGTGACAATATGGGGGCGGCGCTCGCCGCGCGCTATCCCGACGGAATGGTGCATCAGGGGGTATCGGCCGAATTGATTGCCGCACACAACGGCATCGAGCGAGAAGCTATGGACCAGTTCGCGCTGCGCTCGCATCAATTGGCCGCGGCACACGCTGCGCCCGGGCTGGTGCCGGTTCGGGTAGGCGACCGGATGGTGGACAGGGACGAGGGCGTACGTACTGACAGCACGCTGGAACGGCTGGCCGCTCTGGCCCCGGCATTTCGCAGTGAGGAGATGGCCGCGCGTTTCCCCGAAATTGGCTGGCAGGTGACGGCCGGAAACGCAAGTCAGGTCAGTGATGGCGCGTGTGCGCTGTTGCTGATGGAGGAGCAGGTGGCACGTTCATTGGGCCTGCGTCCGCGTGCGCGCGTCACCCATTTTGCTGTTGCCGGTGATGATCCTATCATGATGCTGACCGCAATCGTGCCAGCCACTCACAAGCTGTTGGGTCGCGCCAACCTGACCATGGATGACATCGACATATTCGAGGTGAACGAGGCCTTTGCCAGTGTGGTGCTGCATTGGCTGGCCGAAACCGGGGCCGACCCCGCCAGGGTCAACCCCATGGGCGGGGCCATAGCGCTGGGCCATCCGGTTGGCGCATCGGGCGGACGGTTGTTCCTCAATTGTCTGGCCGCGCTGGAGGAAACAGGCGGTCGCTTTGGCCTGGTAACCATGTGTGAATCCGGCGGTATGGCCAATGCCACCCTGATCGAACGCTGCGAGGAGTAAATCAAAACCATGTTCGAACCCGATAATCATACTCAGGAGCTGGCGGAACGCATCAAGGCGTTCATGGCCCGCCATATATACCCGAACGAGGCACGCTATTATGCCGAAGCCGAAAAGCTCGGCCCCTGGGGTGTCTATCCGGTGGTCGAAGAGCTGAAACCGCTGGCTCGGGCGGAGGGCTTGTGGAACCTGTTCCTCCCCGACCACGCGCAGGATTTTGGTGTTCAGGAAAGCGGTCTCACCAACCTCCAATATGCGCCTTTGTGCGAGATTATGGGGCGTTCGCTGATGGCCCCAGAGGTGTTCAACTGCGCCGCCCCGGACACCGGCAATATGGAGGTGTTGCTTCGCTATGGCACAACCGAACAGAAAGCGGAGTGGCTGACGCCATTGCTTGCCAGCGAGATCCGATCCTCCTTTGCCATGACCGAACCAGAGGTTGCCTCCTCTGACGCGACCAACATCGCCTGTTCGATTGCGCGTGATGGCGATGATTATGTGATCAACGGGCGCAAATGGTACACCACCGGCGCCACCGATCCGCGCTGCGAGATTATCATATTGATGGGAAAGACGGCACCCGACAATCCGGACCGGTATCGCCAGCAATCGATGATCCTGGTGCCCAAAAATACACCGGGGGTAACCGTGTTGCGGCCTTTGCCGGTACTGGGCTTTTATGGTGTGCCCGACCGCGCATCTGAAGTGCTGTTCGAGAATGTGCGGGTGCCGCAAACCAATGTGCTGCTCGGCGAAGGGCGTGGTTTCGAGATTGCGCAGGGCCGGTTGGGCCCGGGACGTATCCACCATTGCATGCGCCTCATCGGCCTTGCCGAGCGCACGCTGGAGCGCATGTGTCGCAGGGCCGAGCACCGCAATCCCTTCGGCCAGTCTTTGGCCGAGCAGTCCGTGACATTGGAGCGTATTGCCGAGGCGCGGCTTGCTATCGAACAATGTCGTTTGCTGACCCTGAAGGCTGCGCATATGATGGACACTGTCGGCAACAAGGAGGCACGGGCCGAGATCGCCATGATCAAGATCGCTGCTCCGGCCATGGCGCAGCAGGTGGTCGACAATGCCATGCAGATGTTTGGCGGCGGCGGCACTGCCAATGATCACCTGCTCAGCGCCGCCTTTGCCACCGCGCGTCTGCTGCGCCTTGCAGATGGACCCGATGAGGTACACCGCAACCAGCTGGCACGACACGAGCTGAAGCGGCACCGCAACACCGATCCGCGCGAGACCGGCGGCGATGCCCATGTCCTCTCGCTTGATGAATTGAAGCAGCGTTTTGCGCACCTGCGCCCCGGCGCAGAGGGATATCTCTGGTCATGACACAGTATCGCCCAGACCCGGACAGCCTCGCCGCCCATAGCGCGCCAAACTGGTGGCGCGATGCCAAGCTGGGTGTGATGATCACCTGGGGGCTCTATTCGGTCCCGGCCTTTGCACCGCGTGGTATAGATGTGGTGAAGCTGTTGGCCGAGCGACCCGATGACGCGCTTAAACTGACACCCTATGCCGAATGGTATGAGAACAGCCTGAAATTTGCCGACGGGCCGACCGCAGCGCAGCACCAGGAACGATTTGGCGATGCGCCCTACACCGCATTCCGAAACACATTCGAGGCTGGCCTTGCCAATTGGTCAGCAGAGCCGTTGATGGACTTTATTGCCGGTATCGGCGCGCGCTATGTTGTACCGGTTACCAAGCATCATGACAGCTATTGCCTTTGGCCCACTGCCTTAGCCAACCCGTTGCGAGGTGCGGATTGGCATGCCCCGCGCGATCTGGTTTCGGAAATGGCGGCCGCAGCCCGCGCCAAGAACATGCGCTTTGGCGTCTATTACAGCGCTGGCCTTGACTGGACGCTCAACCCGGAACCCATGGCCAATCTGGGTGAGATGCGCAATGCGCTGCCATCCGGCGCGCTGGCCCGGAAGATGATGCTGGACCATTACCGGGAACTGATTGCCGCAACCGATCCCGACATTTTGTGGAACGATATCGGCTATCCCGATGCCGACGATCTCTGGGACTTGCTGGCCGAGTATTATAACGACCGCGAGGATCGGTTGATCAATGACCGCTTCCAGTTACCCACGCCCTCGCATCTGGCCATGTCCGACCCGGAGGAGCGGATCGCGTATAATCGCGGCGTTGCCGCAGCATTGCGCGAGTCCGGATTTGCCTTCGCGCCTGATGTGCCCGCCGTGTTCGATCACCGCACACCGGAATATGCCACCAGCTCCGAGATGGGCGATGTCGCATGGGAAACCGTGCGCGGCGTGGGTCACAGCTTTGGCTATAAAGCCAATGAGATTGACGCGGATTTCCTCAGCGGGGACGAACTTGTGGCCATGTTCCTGCGCATCGTCGGCCATGGTGGCAATCTTCTCATCAATATCGGACCGCGCGGCGATGGTAGTATCCCCGATGAACAGGCCGGGCCGCTGAGCGCGCTGGGTGCTTTCCTGAAGACCAATGGGCAGGCGATCTATGGCAGCCGTCCGGATGACGTACTGTGCAGACTCACTATTTCCGGTACCGATGTGCTGCCAGTGCGTGTCGGTCGGCAGCGTTTTGCGCTTGTCGCCGGGCCGTTACCTGAGCATGTTCGACTGGTCGGTTGGGGAGGTGTCGAGGGCCTGTCCATCCTTGATGGACCAGCCCTTGCCTGTCGGCGTGAGGGCGATGATCTCGTGGTTGATGTGCCACCGACCCTGGCCGGGTCAGCCGCCGCTATACTGGAGATCGCCGCATGACTGGTGTCCAGCCTGCCTTGCTGCTTGCGCCGGACGACAATGTGCTGATCGCTATCACCGATCTGGCGGCTGGTAATCATGTGATGGATGGGGAGCGCCAGATCACGGTTCGGCAGGATGTGCCGATTGGCCATAAGCTCGCCAGACAAGAAATCCCGGCAGGCTCCAAGGTAACAAAATATGGTGCCGGTATCGGATCAGCTACATGCGACATAGCGCAGGGTGACTGGGTGCATCTCCACAATCTGGCCAGCGATTATCTTGCGACGAGGACAGAAGGAAACGCAGCATGAGAGGTTGGCAGCGCCAGGACGGAAGCAAGGGCATTCGCAATGTTGTCGTAGTCGCCTATCTGGTGGAGTGCGCGCATCATGTCGCGCGGGCCATTGCCGAGCGCCATGATGGTGGTGAGGTGCATCTGATCGGCTTTCCCGGCTGCTATCCGAACGACTATGCGCAAAAGATGATGGAACGACTGTGCTGCCATCCCAATGTCGGCGCCGTGCTGCTGGTGTCGCTGGGCTGCGAGAGCTTTGCACGCAACCGCTTGCTGGAAGTCGTCCGTGACAGTGGTCGGCCCGCATCGCTTTTGGTCATTCAGGACAAAGGCGGCACGCGAAGCACGATCGAGCAGGGTCGTGACTGGGTGAATGCGACATTGCCCGCTCTGGCAGCGATGCCGACCGTGCCGATTACCCCAGCCGACCTTGTGGTCGGGACCATCTGCGGCGGATCGGATGGCACCAGCGGCCTGACCGCCAACCCTGCTATCGGTCGGGCATTTGATCAGCTAATTGCAGCCGGAGCCGCAGGCATTTTCGAGGAAACCGGCGAGCTCATCGGCTGCGAGGGCCATATGGCCGACCGCGCGGCAACGCCCGAGCTGGCTGCCGAAATTATCGCCAGCGTCGACAAGGCCGCGCGCTATTATACGACATTGGGGCATGGCAGTTTCGCGGTTGGCAATGCCGATGGCGGACTCACCACGCAGGAAGAGAAGAGCATGGGTGCCTATGCCAAATCGGGCGCATCACCAATCGTTGGGTTGCTGAAGCCGGGCGATCAACCCGTTGGTGGCGGCCTTTACTTGCTCGATGTAGTGCCGGACGGCGAAGTGCGGTTCGGCTTTCCAAACATTTCCGACAATGCCGAGATCGTCGAACTGATCGCCTGCGGCGCGCATGTGATCCTGTTCTCTACCGGGCGCGGATCGGTTGTCGGCTCGGCAATCTCGCCGGTGATCAAGGTGTGCGCCAATCCCGAGACCTACCGTCGGCTGCCCGATGATATGGACGTTGATGCGGGTCGCATTCTGGAGGGCCGTGCCAATCTGGACGTGGTTGGCACTGAAATTGCCGATCTGGTCGAGGCGGTTGCCGATGGCACGCCGACCTGCTCGGAAGCTTTGGGCCATCAGGAGTTTATTCTGACCTATAAGAGCTTCACGCCAGCCGGGCCGTCCTGTCTTCCGGCAAGCGCCCGCTGAGGCGCGTTGTTCAGAATTTACCGTGCCGCCGATAAGCGGTCTCGGGATCAATGCCTTCAAGAATCGCTTTGCGCACAAGGTTTTCCTGATTCATCGCTGTCTCGGCGGCGGCGGCGACCTGTTCAGCATGAGCCTGCGGCACTACGCAAATCCCGTCAGTGTCCGCAACCATGACATCTCCCGTGGCGATCTCGCAATCGCCGATAATAACGGCCTCCCCAAATCGATCAGGTAGCCAGCATCCGACCACATCCAGAGGCGTGAAATAGCGACAAAAGACGGGCAGACCAACAGCGTTGATCCGCTCGACATCCCGGCACCCTCCATCAATAACGGCACCCAATACGCCACGAAGGTGCAGCGCCTCTGCGGAGAGCTCACCCATATGCGCCACGATGCTGTCATTTGGCTGCATCACCAGCACATGGCCAGCAGGTACGCGCGACAGCATGGCGGTCCAGGCGAGCAGAGTTTCATGCGCGTCATGATCTTTGACGGCTCGGCCGGACACGGTGAATGCGGGTCCGGCCAGTCTGGAACCTTCAGCAATCGGTCTTATGGTCGGCGGCAAAACCCCTTGTCCAAGCCCTTGAGCGCGCATCATGTCATGCACGATGCTCGCTGGCAGGCGCTGGAATAGTTTATCCAAGTCGGGGGATGGCGCTTTGCCGAGTTCATCCATCGCTTTGACCTCCAAAACTACTAGGCAGGCTGCGTGCCACCCATGCTAGCTGAGCCTAGTTGGGGCTTGGACCAGTGGCAACACCAGCTTTGCCAAGACTGGGGTAGAGACTTCGAAGCTCTTCGCCCGCTCCAGTATTTCTCACATTGTCGGTATTTTCTTGCGGGTCACACAGCCCGCGCCAGTTGCGCCAGGAATAGCGACGTCTCCATCATATGGTCCTGCGCATCGCCCGGGGCGGTGCCGAAGGTTCGGGTGGCGGATTGTTTGACGATGGTGATGTCGAGCGAGGGGCAGATATAGATAAATTGCCCGAAAATGCCGACAGCGGCGAAGTCATAGCCCTCCTCTGATGGCGAGAGCCACCATTGATAGCCATAGGCACTGGCAATCTTCTCTCCGGATACGATGATTTCGCCCGGCATCAGATGCGGCGCATCCGGGGTGATGGAAGCCCTTACCCATGACTCGGGGATGATCTGCTGACCATTAACGCAGCCACTATTGCGGTAAAGCTCGCCGAAGCGCGCCAGATCACGTGGGCAGACATAGGCACCTGCGCTGGCCAGTTCCTGTCCTGTCTCATCCACATGCCAATAGGCAGGCGCTTCAAAGCCGAGCGGGCCGGCCAGCTTTTCCTCCATGAAGCTGGCGAGCGACTGACCGGTTGCGCCGCGCAGCACCATGCCCAGCACTTCAGTATCAACCGAGCTATAGCGGCAGACGGTGCCGGGATCATATTCGCGTTTAAGCGAAGCGAGATGGGCAGCAATGCTCTTGCCCGGTCCGGTTGCTGCCAACAATTGCTCAAAATCGCCGCCGCGGATCGAGTAATCCTCATTGCACGCCACGCCCGAGGACATTTGCAGCACCTTTTTGACGCTCGGCCCGTCATAGGCGGTGCCCTGAAGCTCGGGCACATAGCGAGTCACCGGATCATCGACAGACTCAATCGCGCCTTCGGCCACGGCAATGCCGATCAGCGCCGAGGTCAGGCTTTTGGAAATCGACCAGCAGACCCATTGCGTATCGGGCCCGGCATTATGGCTATATTGCTCAAAGACCAGCTTGCCCTGTTTCAGGATCAGCAAGGACGCGGTGTCGGTGCGCGCCAACAGGTCAAAGGTCTCACGCATCCCGTCCAGCGCCATATAGCTTTCGGGCAGGCTGACCGTTTCGCCCTTTTCCAGCACCGAGGGCTGGGCTGCAGCCGCAACCTCCACTGATCGTAATTTGCGCTGCGGCCTGGCAAAATTGTGATGCTGCACGGCTCCGGTGCAGAGGTTGAACGCAGTAAAATCGGCTTCGGGGCTGGACATAGGTGATCATCCTCAATGGCTATCGGAAAATGCCCTGTAGCATTATTAGTACGATTGTGCTAATAAATTTGCATGAGCGATAATCAGACAACCGCCAAGCCCGCTTCCAAGGCCAAAAAGCCCGGTACAAAAACAGCCGGGCGCAAGGCCAATGTGCAAGGTTTAGCCGCGCGTGAGGCAATATTGGCCGCGGCCGAATCGGTGCTGGCCAACCATGGCTATCATCAGTTCAGCACCCGCCGCGTTGCCGAGGCCTGCGACATCAGCGTCGGCAACCTCACCTATCATTTCCCCGGCAAGGTCAAGCTGATCGAGGCGCTGATGCAGCGCATTTGTACACGCTACGCCACCAGTCGTCGCGATACGGAGCAAAGCCCGGACCCGACGAAACACCGTGATTTTGAGGGCGCGGTGCGCTGGATCATCGAGGATGCGATAAGCAGCGAAACCAGCAGGCTATTCGTGGAGCTCTGGGTGCTGGCCAAGCACCATGATTTCGGCGCTGAACTGGTCGATGATTTCTATGCCCTGGCGCTGATATGGGTCGGCGACTCGCTGCGAAGCCATTTCCCTGAAGCCGATGACAGCCGCGTCGAAGCGGCGGCGGAATTGCTGCTCACCCTTTCCGAAGGGTCAACCGTATTGCTGGCGCGCGGACAGCGCCCTCCTGAGCGGCTGATCGAGAGCGCCATCGCAGCGGCGCGGCACATAATTGAAAGCGAAACCGTAAAGCCAGGAGAGGCACATGCATGACGTCATCATAATCGGAGCCGGATTTGCCGGACTGGCGGCCGCACGGCATCTGCAGCAGGCAGGCATCGACAATTTCCGGCTATTGGAGGCGCGCAACCGCGTCGGCGGCCGTACCCAGCATGGCACCATCGCGGGCATCGATATCGATATTGGCGGCATGTGGCTCGGCCCGACCCAGACACGGCTAAAGGCGCTGGCGGAAGGCTATCAGGTCAGCACCTATAAAACGCCGCTCAAGGGCAAGGCGGTGTATCGCATCAGCGGCAATCATATGGAATCTGAAGGCGAGGATTTCTCCAGCATCTTCAACCTGCGCGAAGGGCTGAACTATATGATGGTGCAGCGCAGGCTGGGCAAATTGTGGAGCACGCTCGATATCGAGCAACCGTGGAACCATCCGCAGGCGGACACGCTCGACGCCACCAAGGTAGAGCAATGGATTTGCGCCAATATGAAATCCGAACGGCTGCGCCAGACATTCCGCATGATCTGTTTCTCGCTCTTCTGCGCCGAAGCCAGCCAGATTTCGATGCTGTTCTTCCTGCATTATGTGAAGTCCGGCGACAATTTTGATGCGATATTGAGCGCAGGCGAAGGCGGCGCTCAGAATATGCTGTTTGAAGGCGGGGTGCATCAGGTGGCGCGCAAAATGGCCGAGGAAATCGGTGATCGGCTGATGCTCAACCAGCCGGTGCGTGAGATCGCCTGGTCGGATCAGGGTGTTACGGTGACCAGCGACAGCGAGACCTATCAGGCCAAGCGCGCGATCATCGCCATTCCGCCTACCATGGTGTCTGATCTCACCTTCTCACCCGAACTGCCACAGCCCAAAAAGGCGCTGCATGCGCGGCTGTCCATGGGCTCCGCGATCAAATATTGGGTCGCCTATGAGACACCGTTCTGGCGCGATCAGGGCTATAATGGCCTGATCTTTCGCGATGATGTGCCCTGTTCGCCCTGTTTCGATGTCACACCGGCAAGCAGCAGCAAGGGTCTGATTGCGGGCTTTTTCGATGGCGATCATGCGCTCAACCATGGCGACAATGACCGCGAGAGCCGCAAAGCCAGGGTGTTGAATATGCTGGCCGACCATTATGGCGAGCAGGCGCTGCATCCGATTGAGTATGTCGACAAGGACTGGACCAGCGCCACATGGTCGCGCGGTTGCTATGGCGCCTATGCGCCGCCGGGTGTCTATTCTCGCTATGGCGAATGGCTGCGCAAGCCGATTGGCGCGCTAAACTGGGCCGGCACCGAAACCTCGCCACGCTGGACCGGCTATATTGACGGCGCGATCCGCTCGGGCGAAGCGGCGGCGCAAGACATATTGCCAGCATTGGAGAAGGAGCGCATGGTCGCATCGTAAACGGCACGAAGGATTCGCCCGCGATGCAGCATTGGCCCGATATTCCCTATCAGCTCTGGAAACCGACAGGCGAGAGCCTGCATATGTGGCTGCAGATTGTCGGCAAGTTCCGGCTGGCGCTGACGCCCTGGGTCAACCATAGCTGGCATGCGACCTTTTATGTCACATCACGCGGCCTGACCACGTCGCTGATTCCCGGGCCCAATGCCAGCTATATCGTCGACTTTGATTTTTTCGATCATCGGCTGGTCATCCGCTCAACCAGTGGCGATATCGAGGCACTGGCGCTGCACCCGCAATCGGTGGCGGATTTTCATGCGCATTTTGTGGCGGCGCTCGATGCCATTGGCGCGCCGAGTGATTTTCATGGCAGCCCCAATGAGCTGCCTGAAGCGATCCCCTTTGCCGAGCAAAAGGCGCTGGGCAGCTATGAGCCGGAAGCAGCGCATAAATATTGGCAGGCGCTGCTGGCGATTGACCGGGTGTTCCAGCAATTCCGCACCGGCTTTCTCGGCAAGGTCAGCCCGGTGCATCTGTTCTGGGGCAGTATGGATCTGGCTGTCACGCGTTTTTCCGGGCGAGAGGCCCCGGCCCATCCGGGCGGCATCCCCAATCTGCCCGATAGCGTGACCCGCGAAGCCTATTCGCACGAGGTCAGCTCTGCCGGATTCTGGGCCGGCGGCGGCGGTTTGGATTATCCCGCCTTTTACAGCTATGCTTATCCCACCCCTGAGGGTTTCAAAGACACCATCACCGGTGACGGCCCAGCCTTTTTCGACGAGGCACTGGGCGAATATGTCCTGCCCTATGATGCGGTACGCACGGCCGCTGACCCGGAAGGCACATTGCTCGATTTTCTCGAACAAACCTATATTGCAGCAGCCGAAACCGGCGGCTGGGATCGCGCGGCGTTAGAATGTGAACCCGGCTTGGCGGGGCAACCGCGCGAGATTTAGCAAAAGCGCGAGCAATCGAGACAGGCATGCGCTGATAAGCACGGACAAAGAAAAACTCGCATGAATCGGTTTTGCTGTATAACTAGTTTTACATGTAACTAATTATTTGCCATTGTGAGTGCCGGACCTCATGGAACAGCTACGCATTAATCCCGCCAAAGATACGACCGCCGACATAGACGTCACCGATATCCCCGAACTGCCCGATGACGTATTTATCGCGCCGCTGGAAAAGCCCAAGGATCTGGGCGATGACTGGTTAGAGCCGCAGCAGCGCGTCTATACCGCCGAAGAGCATCATATCTGGGACGATCTGTTCGCGCAGCAGATGGAGATATTGCCCGGTCGCGCCTGCAGCGCCTTTATGGCCGGGTTGGAGCGACTTGATTTGGGCCGTGGCGGCGTGCCGGACTTTGGTGCGATGAGTGAGGAGCTGAAAAGCATCACTGGCTGGGAAGTGGTGCCAGTGCCGATGCTGATCCCCGATCATGTGTTTTTCTGGCATTTGGCAAACCGCCGTTTCCCGGCGGGCAATTTCATCCGCACCCGCGAGACATTCCACTATATTCAGGAGCCGGATGTCTTTCATGATGTCTTTGGACATGTGCCGCTGCTCACTGATCCGGTCTTTGCTGACTATATGGCGGCTTATGGCCGCGCCGGATGGAAGGCGTTGAAGCATAACCGGCTGAAAGCGCTCTCGGCGCTCTATTGGTACACGGTGGAATTCGGCTTGATCCTCGAAGAAGATGGCATGCGCTCTTATGGCGCGGGCATTCTCTCAGGCCCCACCGAGGCGGTTTTCGCGGTTGAAGCCGAATCCCCCAATCGCATCCATCTCGATGTCGATCGCGTGGTGCGTACCGATTATACCATCTCCGACCTTCAGCCGACCTATTTCGTGATTGAGAGCTTTGCCGAGCTGTTCCACATGACCGTCGAGCGCGACTTTAATGATCTTTATGGACGCCTCGGCGCAGGCTTTACCTATGCCAATCAGGCGGTGCTCGATGTTGACCGGGTCTACCATATCGGCACCCAGGAATATGCCCAGCGCGGCGGACGCGGTTCGGGTGCACAGCCGGTTTAATTGGCTGTAATGCCATGCGATTCTTGCTCTTGACCTGAACGCGTCTAGATTTACACCTAATGGTCATGCAGACAGGCCGTATCAGACCTTTTACCGTCAATGTCCCGCAAGTGGCGCTCGATGATCTGGTCGCCCGCCTCGCCCATACCCGTCTTCCCGAGCAGGAAACCGTCAATGACTGGGATCAGGGCGTGCCGCTCGCTGTGGTGCAGGATTTCCTCGACTATTGGTGCGATCATTATGACTGGCGCCATTGCGAGGAGGAGCTGAACCACTACCCGAATTTCCGAATGCGGATTGACGATCTGCCGATCCATTTCCTGCATATCCGCTCACCGCATGATGATGCGCGTCCGCTGCTACTGACCCATGGTTGGCCCGGCTCGGTGCTGGAATTCATGGATGTGATCGAGCCGCTGACCAAGCCAGAGGAGCATGGCGGCAGCGCCGACCAAGCCTTTCACCTGATCATTCCTTCGCTGCCCGGCTATGGCTTTTCCGGCAAACCGCGCAAAACCGGATGGGACATCCCGAAAATCGCCGAGGCCTGGGACGTGCTGATGCGCGCATTGGGTTATGAGCGCTATTTTGCCCAGGGCGGCGATTGGGGTTCGGCGGTGACACTGGAAATGGCGCGGCAGGATCGCGGTGCCTTGGCGGCGGTTCACAGCAATATGGTGCTCGCGGCACCCGACCCGGAGACAATGAGCCAGCCTACTGAAGCCGAAGCGGCGGCGCTGGCAAGGCTGCAATGGTATCGCGAAAAAGACAATGGCTATGCCCAGATCCAGCGCACCCGGCCGCAGACTATCGGCTATGCGCTAACCGACTCGCCGGTCGGGCAGATGGCCTGGATCTTGGAGAAATTCCGCAACTGGTCCGATGCCGGTGATGATATTGCCAGCGCCTTTGGCCATGACCGGCTGCTCGACAATGTCTCGCTCTACTGGTTCACCCGCAGCGCCGCTTCATCGGCCCGGCTCTATTGGCACAGCTTTGGCAAACAGGACATGGCACCGATTGCCATGCCCATGGGCGGCACCATCTTCCCCAAAGAGCTGTTCCAGACCTCACAGCGCTGGGCGGAGAAACGCTTCAGCAATATCATCCACTGGAATGTCGCCGATAAAGGCGGGCATTTCGCCGCTTTTGAAACGCCGGATATCTTTGTCGAGGAAATTCGCGCCTGTTTTGACAAAGCGGAACTGACCGCCACGCGCAAGGTGCAGACGGCATAGCCGCGCTTGTCATAACAGCGATAGCGCTATAGCGCGCTGCCATGGCTGATAATGATATCTTCGTGCTGCTTGATGATGCCTCGGGGCAGCAGGCAGCGCGCCTTTATCAGCATCCGGTAGATCAGATTATCGCTGATAGACACTCAGAGGTGCTGCCAGCACTCAACCGGTTGGAGACAGCCAGGAACGATGGCCTGCATGCTGCCGGTTATCTGAGCTATGAGGCCGGGCTGGCACTTGAGCCCAAACTGGCTGAGCGAGCGGAAGCAAGGGCCACAAGCTCTAACGCGCCGTTGCTATGGTTCGGCTTGTTTAAGGACTATCATACCCTACAACCCGAAGCCGTCGACGGCTGGCTGGCAGAGCGGAGAAACAGCAACGGCGACACCAGAACCGGTGCCTTTGCGCTGAACGATAGTCATGATGATTATGCTTCCGCCTTTGGCCAGCTACAGCAGGCAATCAGTGCGGGCGATATCTATCAGGCCAATCTCACCAGCCGCGCCCATGCCCATTTCGCCGGTGATCCGGTCGCGCTGTATCGTCGGCTTCGCGGTCCTTCAGCGGCGCGTTATGCTGCCTTGATCCATCGGGCTGATGATTGGTTTCTCAGCCTCTCACCCGAACTGTTTTTCACCTGCCACCAAGGCCGCCTCACCGCGCGGCCGATGAAAGGCACATTGCCTGCTTTTCCCGATCAGATCGGCGATGCAGAAAAAGCGCGCAGGCATTTCGCTGCAGATGCCAAGAACCGGGCGGAAAATCTGATGATCGTTGATCTGTTGCGCAATGATCTTTCACGCATCGCCAAGCCGGGCAGCGTGCACGTGCCTGACCTCTTCGCGGTAGAGCATTATCCCACTGTGCATCAGATGGTTTCTACCGTTCGCGCGGAACTGGCCGAAGGCGCCGGGATCAGCGATATTTTGCAGGCCATCTATCCCTGTGGCTCGATCACCGGCGCTCCCAAAATCCGGGCGATGGAGCTGATCGATGATGTCGAGCCGGAACCACGCGGTATCTATTGCGGCGCGATTGGCCGCATTGATGCGGCCACTTCGCCCCAGGAAACCCCGTCTGCCGCTTTCAATGTCGCAATTCGCACCTTGCATTTTTCCCATAGTCAGCAAAAAGTGACCCTTGGTCTCGGCTCTGGGATCGTCGCGGATTCCGACAGGGCCGAGGAACGCCAGGAATGTCTGGACAAGGGGGCTTTTGCGATGACAGCCGCGCGGACCGTCGATCTGATCGAGACCATGGCGCTTGACCCGGCGGCAGGCATTCCGCGACTGGAGGCCCATCTGGCGCGTATGAAGGCCAGCGCCGAGCAAATGGCCTATAGCTTTGACCGCCATGCCACGCGCAATGCGATTCAGGCGGCATGCTTCCATATCGACCAGCCATCGCGAGTGCGGCTGATGGTCAGTAGGTTGGGCAATATCGCCATCGACATCGCGCCACTTGGACCCTTGCAGGGCGATGATGCGGCGTTGCCAGTGATGATCCAGCCCTTGCCGGTGCAGGCTGATGATCCCCGGCTGAGGCACAAGACCAGTGATCGCGCCTTTTATGACGATACACGCCAAAACGCGGCGGCCGAGAACGGCGTAGCAGAGGTTATCTTCACCGATAGCCAAGGCTTTATCACCGAGGGCAGCTTCACCCATGTCTTTGTCGAGCGCGATGGCATGCTCATCACCCCGCCACTGGACCGGGGTGTGTTGCCAGGGATATTGCGCGCCGAAATGCTCGCACAAGGCCGGGCGCTTGAAAGCGATATCTCCGCCAGCGATCTCAACAACGGATTCTTTCTCGGCAATTCAGTACGCGGATTGCTTGCTGCCAAGCTGGTCGCCTGAACAAAGCAATTTTTGTCCATATTCAAGCCAATCTTAATTGGCTTTTTACCATTCTATCCCCATTTGCAGGCTGTTGTCTGGCAATTGACCCGAAACTGTGCGCTTGTTCACATTGCATTAGGGTGAAGCCGATTAGGGCGACTTGGACCAGTGAGAGGGATTTGGAAAAACACTGGTCCTGTAACCAGAGCCGATCCGGCAGCGAAACATGGGGAAACGCTGTTGGGCAAGACATGAACTGAAAGATAGATTGAAGATGGCCAGTTTCCTCAAATCCGACCTTTTCCGCAATTTCGCCATGGGCTTTGGCCTCGGCGCTATTCTGCTGCTCGCTGCACAGCCCAGCGAAACACGAGCCGATATCCGCTCGGACATTGCTTCAGCCTTCAGCGAAGTGCACGATCACCTTTCCTGATTCGTGTTGATTCTCGGGCGACACATTGGCCCGGTTTCAGATAACCAAGATGTGAAGGTAGAGCTTCATGGCTGAACCACGACCGCAACTAGGCACATATCTGCCCCGCTTGTTGACCTTGGTTTTAGCGGGCGGCGCCACTTTTGGGCTTTACCACGCGCTGCCTGCGGTGATCGGCTCACCCGCTATTGCCGCAGAGCGCGCCTATACCGTGCCTGCTGCACGCACGCTCGCCAATGAATCGCGCAAAAATCTGCAGGTCGCGGTTTTCGCCGGAGGTTGTTTCTGGGGCGTGGAGGGCGTGTTCAGCCATGTCAAAGGCGTGCGCAGCGTCAAGTCCGGCTATCATGGCGGTACCAAAGCCAATGCCAAATACAGCCTGGTTTCGCGCGGACAAACCCGCCATGCCGAGGCCGTGCGCATTGTCTATGATCCCAAACAAGTGCGCTATACCGATTTGCTGCGCGTATTCTTCTCGGTCACAGCCGATCCCACGCAGCTAAACCGTCAGGGCCCCGATGTCGGTCGCCATTATCGCAACGCGATTGTGCCGCTCAATGCCGAACAGCGCCGCGCGGCAAGTGCCTATATCAACCAGCTAAAAACGGCGAAAATCTGGTCAAAGCCGATTGTCACCAAGGTCGAGAGCTATAATGGCTTCTATCCTGCAGAAACCTATCATCAGGACTTTATGTTCAAGAATCCGTCGCACCCCTATATCGTGCGTTGGGACCAGCCTAAGGTGCGCAATCTGAAAGCCAAGTTTCCTGCCTGGTATCGGCGTACACCGGTGCGCGGCTAATCCTCTATGGGAAGGCCGTGCATCTTCAGGAATTTCAGTCGATCCCAATAGCCGCGCTGAAAGGCGATCTTGCCATCGCGCACGGTGAAGAACCCACAGCCGCGTAGTCCCAGCGGATCGCGCCATTCCAGCACCGCGACTTCGCCCGCCTCATGAATCACCTCAGCGATACAGTGCATATCGGCCGCGGCAAATTCGCCCGCAAACATAGCGCGAATAGCCTCACGTCCCTCAACCGGCTCAGCCGTCACCTGATGATTGACGGCATCATCATGGTAAAGCGCGGCAAGGCCATCAGCATCTCCGGCATTGAACAGCGCAATCCATTTCTCAACGACCTGCTTGGGTGTCATATCGCCTTCATCCCTTTGCGAATCTGCTGCCGTGCAAATATGCGAGAAACCGGCCAGAGAAAAGCCGATAAACAAAACCACCGCCATATTGTTGCCGCCCATCATTAAAGCGCCTATATTCGTCGCATGACACAGCAATCTTCCGACACTGCCAATGCCTGTGCTGACCATGAACATCGTGAACATCACGGCGCAGATTTGACCCTTGCGGCACAGCGCAAGCTTGAGCAATCCGGCGAACGATGGACTGAGATGCGTGCCACCGTTTTTGCGGCGCTTGCTGATATCAGCAAACCAGCCTCTGCCTATGATATTGCCGATGCCGTGAGCCAGCGTCGCGGCAAACGCGCGGCACCGAACAGCGTGTACCGCATCCTGGATCTGTTCGTCGAAACCAATCTTGCGCGTCGGGTAGAGAGCGCCAATGCCTATGTGGCCAATAGCCATCCCGATTGCCTGCACGACTGTATCTTCATGATCTGCGATAAATGCGGCTCTGTGGTGCACATGGACGACGATAGCGTCTCGGCTCAGTTGCGCGATGCTGCAGACAAGGCTGGATTCGCAAATGTGCGTCCGGTAATCGAAGTGCGCGGGCGCTGTCGCGACTGTAAGTAGGATTCCCTATTCATCTCAGAAACCCCCGAAGAATGAGCTTTGAAGCTGGCGCGGTTGAGGTTCGACATTTGCCTATCGAACCGCTAAGACAGTGTCAGGCAAGGATTACACTGCCAGATGGAGAGCATGGCTAGATATCTATGATCGAGAATGACAAGACAAAAACCGACACGGGCGTTCTTGAAGAAACCCCTTTGCTCGACCAGGTCACCTATCCTGAAGATTTGCGTAAATTAAAGCCGGACCAGCTTCGGCAATTCTGCGATGAATTGCGCAGCGAGGTCATCAATACCGTTTCGGTTACGGGTGGCCATCTCGGAGCGGGTCTGGGTGTGGTCGAACTGACCGCCGCAATCCACTATGTCTTCAATACCCCGCGCGACCGGTTGGTCTGGGATGTTGGCCATCAATGCTATCCGCACAAGATCATCACCGGACGCCGTGACCGAATCCGCACTCTGCGCAAGGGCGGTGGCCTCTCCGGTTTCACCAAACGTGCCGAAAGCGATTATGATCCGTTCGGTGCGGCGCATAGCTCTACCTCGATCAGCGCGGCGCTCGGCTTTGCCACCGCCAATAAGCTGGCCGATCAACCCGGCAAGGCGATTGCTGTCATCGGCGATGGCGCCATGTCTGCGGGCATGGCCTATGAGGCGATGAACAATGCCGAGGCAGCCGGCAATCGTCTGGTGGTTATCCTCAACGACAATGATATGTCGATAGCGCCGCCTGTGGGTGGTCTGTCGGGCTATCTTGCGCGGCTGATTTCATCCTCGGAATATCTCGGCCTGCGCTCGCTCGCCAGCAAGATGACACAGAAAATCTCACGCCGGGTGCATAAGGGCCTGTCCAAGGCCGAAAGCCATACAAAAGGCATGGTCACCGGCGGCACATTTTTTGAAGAGCTTGGCTTTTACTATGTCGGCCCGATTGATGGCCATAATCTCGACCATCTCATTCCGGTGCTGGAAAATGTTCGCGATGCCGAAGAAGGCCCGATCCTGATTCATGTCGTGACCGAAAAGGGCAAGGGCTATAGCTTTGCCGAGGAATCCGCAGACAAATATCATGGTGTGGCAAAATTCGATGTCATCACCGGCAAGCAGGACAAGGGCAAAGGCGGTGGTCCGCCAGCCTATCAAAATGTCTTCGGCGAAACGCTTGCCAAGCTGGCCGATAATGACCCCAAAATCTGCGCCATCACCGCCGCCATGCCCTCGGGCACCGGCGTGGACAAATTTGCCAAGGCCCATCCCGATCGCGCCTTTGACGTCGGTATTGCCGAGCAGCATGGCGTAACCTTTGCCGCCGGTCTGGCGGCGCAGGGCATGAAGCCGTTCGCTGCGATCTATTCCACCTTCCTGCAGCGCGCCTATGATCAGGTGGTGCATGATGTCGCGATCCAGAACCTGCCGGTGCGCTTTGCAATTGACCGCGCCGGTCTGGTCGGTGCCGATGGCTGCACCCATGCCGGATCATTCGATATCACCTATCTCGCCACCCTGCCCAATATGGTGGTGATGGCACCCAGCGATGAGGCCGAGCTGGTGCATATGACCTATACCGCAGCCGAATATAATGATGGCCCCATTGCCTTTCGCTATCCGCGCGGTGCCGGCACAGGCGTTCCGTTGCCCGAGGTTCCGGAGAAGCTGGAGATCGGCAAGGGCCGCATTGTCCGCGAGGGCAAGAAAGTGGCGATCCTCTCGCTTGGCGCGCGCCTCACCGAAGCGCTCAAAGCGGCCGATACTCTTGATGCCAAGGGTCTCTCCACCAGCGTTGCCGATCTGCGCTTTGCCAAACCGCTGGATGAAGAGCTGATCACCAAGATGCTGACCAGCCATGATGTCTGCATCACCGTTGAGGAAGCCGCTGTTGGCGGCCTTGGCGCGCATGTGTTGACCATGGCTTCAGATGCTGGGCTGATTGATGCAGGCCTCAAGCTGCGCACCATGCGTTTGCCTGATGCCTTCCAGGACCAGGATGCGCCCGACAAGCAATATGATGAGGCGGGTCTCAACGCCGAGCACATGGTCGAAACGGTGCTGAAAGCGCTGCGCCATAACAGCGCCGGCGTTGATGGCGCCGAACTCGACGATACGGCGGATGACGAAGCATGCGCTCAGGCCTGATCGCCGCGCTGGCGGTTATAGCGGCCTTGGCAGACTTTGGTGTCGGCAAGGCAAGCATTGCCAAAGACAGGACCTCTGTGGCGAGTACGCTTCTGCATATGACTGCCACCGCCGAAACCACTCAGCTTGAAGCGCAAAATGTTCCGCTGGAGCAATTGGAAGCAAGCATAAGCCAGCGGCAACCGCTGGACTATTATGTGCTTGCGCTGCGCCTGTTTGAGGCCGGAGAGAAGGAGCGCGCCACCTTCTGGTATTATGCCGGGCAGTTGCGCTGGCGCGTGCGGCTAAGCTGTGTCGAAGGTATCGCTCCCGATGGTGAGCAAGCCTTGTTCAGCTCGATGAACTATCAGGTGGGCGATACGGTTAATCGCTATATTGGTGGCTATCCCTCACGCTGGAGCAAGATTATCCGTGACGTCGCCAAATGGGATGAGAACGCTGCTAACACCTATGATTACGGCCAGAACTGCGCGGCACAAAATGCCGAGCAGCGACAAGGCATGCTTGGGCTGGCGGACAATATTGATCGCAACCGCGACAAGCTGATGCAAAGCCGCGCGCAAAACGGCCTGCCCAATCATGAGCAGTGATTACCGCCCGGTTGGGATGATCGTCGCCTGTGCTGTCGCCACATGGGTCGGCTCTTTGCCTTCTGACTCGGCCCAGACATCAGCGCGAACGATCACCTGACGCTTGCCCGCTTTAACCACCTGCCCTTTGGCGCGCAAATGGCTGCCAATCGCGGGATTGAGAAAATTGATCGTGTAGCCGCCGGTAACAACATCACCGATTACCGACGCCCCGGCCCAGGCACAGGCATTGTCCGCCATCAGCCCGACAATAGCGCCATGAGCAAAGCCATGATGCTGGGTCATATCATCGCGCACTTCTAGCACCAGCTCGGACTCGCCTTCCCAGCAGCGAATCGGTTCGACGCCCAAATGGCGGGAGAAGCCGGAGCCCTGCACCGCAAATTTCTTCATATACGCTACGGCTTCATCATTATTGGCCAAACGGGGACGTGCCGGGGAATCGGACATGATCTATCTCCATTAAGTCTGTATCACAGACTTAATGCCTTGCCTTATTGCCCAACGCAAGCCATTTAGGGGCTATGACTGCTGGAAATATCAATGCCGGACTATAAACCCTCTGCCTCGCCCTGCCCGGTGGGCCGTGCCTCGCGTATATTGGGCGATCGCTGGGCGATGCTGATATTGCGCGATGCGCTGCTCGGCGAGACGCGCTTTGACGGATGGCTGAACCGCATGCCGATTTCTCGTGCCGTACTCAGCGACAGGCTGGCGATGCTGTGCAAGGCAGGTTTGCTGCAACGCGACCCGCCTGACAGCAAGCGCGCGCTCTATCGCCTAACCGAATCCGGAAAGGCGATAGCGCCGATTTATGCGGAAATTACCAAATGGGGCGATGCGCATGTGCCCCGCGCGCAGCCATCGGAAGCACAGGCTTAGACTCTTTTTCATTTAGATTGAAGCATATCCTGAGTTTCTGAGATAGTTGGCGCATTCTTGCGGAGAGAAGGTATCGAGCAGTTTCCCGATGCGCTGCCATGTTGCTTCGACGGATCGCTCTTTGGCTTTACGCAACAGGGTTTTCAGCTTGGCAAAGGCCTGTTCGATAGGGTTGAGGTCTGGACTGTAGGGTGGGAGGAAGAACAGTCTGGCACCTACACTGCGGATTGCCCTGCGCACGGCCTGTCCCTTGTGGCTACCCAGATTGTCCATGATGACGATGTCACCAGGTGAGAGTGTAGGCACAAGGAACTGCTCGACATAAGCAGTAAAGAGTTGGCCGTTAATTGGCCCGTCAATGACGCATGGCGCATCGATGCGATCATGGCGCAGAGCGGCAAGGAATGTCAGTGTACGCCAACTGCCGAAGGGCGCACGAGGGATCAGCTTGCTGCCGCGCGGTGCCCAGCCGCGTAGCGGTGTCATGTTGGTCTTGGTCCAGGTCTCGTCGATGAAGACGAGGCGCTTGGGATCAAGTCGGCCTTGATATTTCTTCCATTGTGCCCGCCGCCGCGCCACTTTTGGCCGCAGTTGCTCGATGGCGAAGAGACTTTTTTTTGAAGCTGAGACCGGCCGAACGAACCATCCGCCAAACCGAAGCCGGGCTGGTGACGATGCCGCGCTCGGACAGTTCTGCCGTCAGTTGGTAAAGGGTCAGATCAGGCTGAGCCTGCAACCGCTCGATGATAAACGACCGGTGCGGCTCAAGCTGACGCTTGCGATAACCACCCATGCGCCGGGCAGCAGCGCTACCCTCCCGGCGACGGCGCTGTGACCACTTCACCACACTGGCCACACTCACACCAAACAAATCAGCAACCTCTCGGCAGCTGCGTCCCGAAACCACCGCAGCAGCTGCGCGCTCTCGTAGATCGTCAGAATAAGCTCGTGCCATAACTGCTGGCCTCCTTGCCCAGCCAGCAGCTTGAATCACAAATATCGAAAAAAGGGAATCCCCAGATTCAATCTAAATGAAAAAGACTCTAGGGTCGCGCCCTAGACCTTATTCGGGAATACTGCTCTGTGCCTCACGGCCATCGCCTTCAGGTGCCGAGATAATATCACGCACTACGGTTCCCTTGTCGACGGTGTTGGTGCCCGGATCGGACACGGTCGAACGAATGGAAGGGTCGGCATCTCCGGCCCGACGAATAGCAGAGCTCTCAGTCGCGCTGCGCGCCTGTAGCCCGCCAAACAGCGCTTCAAGCGCCTGATCGCTGGCACTATCCTGTTGCGGACGCGGCGCACCGGGACGCGGTGGTTCAAGCGCGAAATCGGGCGGGATCACCAAGGGCGCCTGACGCGACACGGCAAATTCATCCGGCCGATCCCGGTCAAAGACATTGGTTGAGCCACATGCGGCAAGGCCAAAAGCCAGTCCGGCCACGGCGGCAAATTTCGCTGCAATACGCACAGTCATGTGCATTTTTGTCTCCCACTCTTCATTCCGGCCCCCGGAAAATCCGTTTTCGTCACTCAACCGCGCCCTCTTGCGCCGCCTCGCGCGCCTTGTCTCCAATCAGCAGCGCGCGCAGCAATAGCAACACGACGCCAATAGTGATCGCGGCATCGGCAATGTTGAAGATCAGAAACGGTCTGATCATCTGCCCGCCCCATTCAAAATGGAGATCGGCATAATCGACAACATAGCCCAGCCGCACCCGATCAACAATATTACCCAGCGCGCCGCCCAATATCAGCGCCAGCGCCCAGATATCACCGCGTAATTTCTCGCGGAACATCCACACCAGCACGATCGCCGCGATAAGCCCGGTCAGCGCCACCAGTAACCAGCGCTGCATCGGACTTTCCGCCGTCAGCAACCCCATGGACACGCCAAAATTCTTCGCCCAGGTCAGGTTGAAGAAGGGCATGACCTCGACGCTCACCCGCGATTCGAGCGACAGCGGCACGGTCACCATATATTTCACCGCCTGATCGAGCAGAAACACAAAGACCGCCAGAAACAGCCCCTGCCGCCGATAGCCTTTCGCCTTTTCGTCCACCTGCCCCATCACTTTATCCGTTCAACACGCTGCTGCAGCGGTCGCACAAGCCGCCGTCAAATGCCACATCGGGGATTAACCGCCAGCAACGACCGCATTTATGGTTGGTGGTTTTGGTGACCGACAGCTCTTTGCCATCGGCAACACCGGCGATGATACAGATTTCGGCAAAGTCTTCCGGCGATACGGCAAGGTCTTCATGCGGAAAGACAATCTCTGCCTCCAGGCTGGAGCGGATGGTCTTTTCCTGCCGCAATGGCTCAATCGCCTCGGTCACTGCCTCGCGCTGATCGCGCAACCTGTCCCATTTCGCGGCCAGATCATTATCGGCCCAGCGCGCATCCACCTCGGGCCATTCGAGCAGATGCACACTGTCCGCATCAGGATAGCGGGTTTGCCACACCTCTTCGGCGGTGAAGCATAGCACCGGCGCGATATAGCGCGTCATGGCGTGGAACATCACGTCCAAGACCGTGCGATAGGCGCGCCGCTTATCGGTCTGTGTCCCGGTCTCGGGATTGACGTCGCAATAGAGGCAGTCCTTGCGGATATCGAAGAAAAAGGCCGACAGATCCTCATTGGCGAAATCGGAAAGCGCGCGGACATATTTGCCAAAGGCGAAATCATTGACCGCCTGCTTCAGCTCGGCATCCAGCGCCGCCAGCCGGTGCAGCATATAGCGCTCCAGCTCGGGCATATCGGCGACAGGCATTTTTTCGGCCTCGTCAAAATCGGAAAGCCCACCCAGCATATAGCGGAAGGTATTGCGCAGCTTGCGATAACTGTCCGACACGGTTTTGAGGATTTCATCGCCAATGCGGTGATCCTCGGTAAAATCAACACTCGCCGCCCATAGCCGCAAAATATCCGCACCCTGCACATTGATGACCTTTTGCGGGTCGAGCGTATTGCCCAGCGACTTCGACATTTTCTTGCCGTTCTTGTCGAGCGTCATGCCATGGGTCAGCAACGCCTTGTAAGGCGCGCGACCGCGGGTGCCGCCACTTTCGAGCAGGCTCGACTGGAACCAGCCACGATGCTGATCAGACCCTTCAAGATAGAGGTCCGCCGGGCTGTCAAGTTCGGGCCAGCGCTCGCTTTCGAGGACAAAGGCGTGGGTCGAGCCGCTGTCGAACCAGACATCCAAAATATCGGTGATGACCTCATAATCGGCCAAGTCATAGCTGTTGCCGAGCAGTGCCTGATGATCGGCCTCAAACCAGGCATCGGCCCCGCCCTGTCTGAACGCTGCGATAATCCGCTCATTGACCGCCGGATCATTAAGATACTCGCCACTCTTGCGATTGACATACAGCGCAATCGGCACACCCCAGGCACGTTGACGCGACAACACCCAATCGGGGCGACCCTCCACCATCGACTCCAGCCGCCGCTGGCCGCGCTCGGGCACAAAGCGGATTTTGTTGCGGATCTCGTCGAGTGCCACTTCGCGCAATGTCGGCGAGGCGCAGAGCGTCTCGTCATTCATATCGACCGCGCCGCCTTCATCCTCCCAGCCTTTTTCCTGCAAGGACTTTGCGGGCAAATGGGTGAGGTCGCTGTCCATCGGCACAAACCATTGCGGGGTGCAGCGATAGATGATCTTCGCCTTGGAGCGCCAGCTATGCGGGTAGCTATGGGCAAAATCATCCGACGCCGAAAGCAACGCCCCCGCCTCGCGAAGATCGTTACAGATCGGCCCGTCGACAGCGACAAACTTCTTGTTGATCACCGATCCCGAGCGCGGCAGCCAAGCCCAATCTTCCCGATATTGCCCATCACTATCGACCGCGAACACCGGATTGATGCCATGCGACTTGCATAGATCAAAGTCGTCCTCGCCATGATCGGGCGCCATATGGACCAGACCTGTACCCGCATCGGTGGTGACAAAATCCCCAGGAAGGAAGGGGCGCGGCTTGGTGAAGAAATCCACCAAAGCTCCCTCCCCCCTTGCGGGGGAGGGTTGGGGAGAGGGGTCGGCGCGCGTCTGCGCGCCAAATGACTCATCGGACCTAGCCGCAGACCCCTCTCCGCTGCGACTAGGCTCGTTCCTCGCCAAGTCTCGCTCCTCTCCCGCAAGGGGAGAGGAGAAATGGTCAGCCATGGGATGCTGGGCGATCGCTCCAGCGAGCTGGGAGCCTTTAATGTCATAAGTTCCGCCCAATGAGACCGGGCTCAACTCAACGGTAAGGTCAGCTTCCTTAAGTCCAGGTGGAAGCAGAACAGCAGCCATTCTTTCAAGCCGCTTAGAAACGCTCTCCGCCAGCGCACTGGCTATCAAGAGCCTGCGCCCCTGAGCGATTGGTGTCTCTGCTAGAGCCTGTAAAACACTTGTTGCATCACTATGGCCACCTGCACCACGTCCAACGTCCAAGTTGATCTGGTAAAGACAATAATCAACCTCCTCGCCATAAGCGAGCGCCTGATTGACCGGGATCGTCCAAGGCGTTGTCGTCCAGATCGCCGCATGGACCTTCTCGCCCTTATCGATTAGTTCCTGAATTTCCGGACAATTCGGCGCCTCAACAATCTCAAACGCCACATCAATCTGCGTCGAGGTGATATCCTCATATTCCACCTCGGCCTCGGCGAGCGCTGTCTTCTCCACCGGCGACCACATCACCGGCTTGGCACCGCGATAGAGTTGGCCGCTTTCGGCGAATTTCAGCAGCTCGGCGACAATCTCTGCCTCAGCGGCATAATCCATAGTGAGATAGGGCTGGTCCCAGCGGCCCATTACGCCGAGGCGCTGAAACTGACCGCGCTGCACATTGACCCATTTATCGGCATAATCGCGGCATTCGGCGCGGAATTCGGACGCAGGCACCTCATCCTTGTTGCGCTTTTTCTTGCGATATTGTTCCTCGATCTTCCATTCGATCGGCAGGCCATGGCAATCCCAGCCGGGGACATAGGGCGCATCCTTGCCGAGCAGGCTCTGGGTGCGCACCACCAGATCCTTGAGGATCTTGTTCAATGAATGGCCGATATGGATATCGCCATTGGCATAGGGCGGGCCATCATGCAGGATGAAGGTCTCGCGCCCCTTGCGCCGCTCGCGCAGCGTTTCATACAGCTTTTCGTCGCGCCAGCGGTCGAGAATGCCCGGCTCCTTATTGGCCAATCCCGCCTTCATCGGGAAGGGCGTTTTGGGCAGGAACACCGTGTCTTTATAGTCTGGCTTTTCGGGCGCGTTGCTGTCGGTCATAATGGAAGAGGCGATTAGGCCCGGATGGCGGCGGACGCAAGCAATTCCCGCGCTTTGTCGCAATCCTTGGCCATTTGCGCCATCAGCGCGTCGAGATCGTCGAATTTCGCTTCGGGGCGCAAAAAGTGATGCAGCGCGACCTCTATGGTCTGGCCGTAAAGATCCTCGTTAAAATCAAAGAAATGCGGTTCGAGCAATTCCTTGGGCGGATCAAATTGCGGGCGAATGCCAAGATTGGCCGCACCCTGCAGAACCCGGCCATCGGGCAGCGCGCCGGTGATGGCATAAACGCCATATTTCGGGCGCAGATAATGACCCATATCGAGATTGGCGGTGGGATAGCCCAGCTTGCGGCCATTTTTGTCGCCATGCTGCACTTCGGCCTGAATCGCGAAAGGCCGTGTCATCAACCGCGCCGCTTCCTGCGGATCGCCTGCCTGTAAGGCTTCGCGGATGCGGCTGGAGGAGATGATTTCGCCATCCTCGACGGGCGACACTGCCCGCGCTTGCAGACCATGCCCTGCACCATGCTCGCGCAAGATGGTGATATTACCCTTGGCGCCTTTGCCGAAGCTGAAATCTTCGCCCGTGACGACACCCGCCGCGCCAAAACGGGCGATCAGCAACTCGGTGATAAAATCCTCGGCTGTCGTGCTCGCCAGTTCCTTGCCGAAGGAGAAGACCAGCATCGCATCGGCCCCAGCCTCAAGAAACAAGCGCTCGCGCTGATCCAGCGTGGTCAGCCGGAACGGCGGCGTATCGGGCTTGAAAAAGCGCACCGGATGCGGGTCAAAGGTGGCGATAATCGCCGGGCGGCCCTCGGCCTTGGCCCATTTGATCGCTTCACCCGCCACCGCCTGATGCCCGGCATGAAAGCCGTCAAAATTGCCCAGCGCGATAATCGCGCCGCGCAGAGCCTCGGGCACCGGCTGGTTGCCGTCCAGTCTGGTCGCGCTGGCAGTGATCATGGGTGGGAGATGCGCCTGTTGATGGTCATGGCGTTCTCATTGGCGCGATTTGGCGATTTCGGCAACTGGTTTTGCGCATCTAATCGGTCGCGGATATGCGTTCGAGGGTGACGAAGCTATAGGCCGGGCGACCATCCTCCGCAGCGTGATGCTCGGCGCAGACTTCGCGCCAGACGCTCGGGTCGAAATCATCGATATGCGTATCACCCGCACTATCCTCATGCACCCTAGTAATCTCAATCCGATCAGCCAGCGCTTCGAACAGGCGATAGATTTGCGCCCCGCCAATAATCGCTATCGCTTCGGCTTCGTCCAAAAGCTGAAGTACCTGCTCCACATTAGTTGCGGTTTCCGCACCCTTTGCAGCCCAAGCGGCATCGCGGGTCAAAACGATATGCCGCCGCCCCGGCAGCAGACCCGGGAGGGAATCAAAAGTCTTGCGGCCCATCACCATAGGTTTGCCCATAGTCAGCTTTTTGAACCGCTTGAGGTCAGCGGGAAGATGCCAGGGCAGATCGCCATCGCGGCCAATCACGCCATTATCGGCACGGGCCAGGATCATGGTGATATGCGGGCGGTGCGCTGTCTCGGTCATCAGTTGATCGGCAATAACCGCGTCACATGCCCCATTTTGCGACCGGGGCGTGGCTGGCGTTTCCCATAAAGATGCACATGGCTGCCGCTATCGGAAAGGTGATCGCTCCACAGCTTGACCTCATCACCGATCAGATTGCGCATTTCCGCGCCGCCCTCAATCAATCGGGTATCACCAAGCGGCAGGCCACAAATGGCGCGGATATGGTTTTCAAACTGGCTGGTCGCTGCGCCTTCAATCGTCCAATGGCCGCTATTATGCACGCGCGGGGCCATTTCGTTGAAAATCGGGCCTTCGGCAGTGGCGAAGAACTCGATCGCCAATACCCCGACATAGTCCAGCTCAGTCGCAATCTTGCGCGCCAGTGCGCGGGCAGAGGGGATATGCGTCTGGATATTCTCCGGCGCAGGGGCCGTGGAGAGACGCAAAATGCCATCCTCATGCACATTATGCGGCGCATCCCAGAAGCGGATAGCCCCATCGCGCCCGCGCACCAGTAGCACCGAAAACTCCGCGTCAAACTCGACAAAACCCTCGGCCAGTGCCTGTTGGCCATTCAGTTCCTGCCACACTGTGCTCAGATCATCGCGGTCCTGAAGCCGCACCTGCCCTTTGCCGTCATAGCCCATACGGTCGCTTTTGATGATCGCGGGGACGCCGCTTTTATCTAGCGCATCGGTAAGCTCATCCTCACTTCTGACAGGCGCAAAGGGTGCGGTCAGACCGCCCAGTCCCGCGACAAATGTCTTTTCCGCCAAGCGGCTCTGGCCGACTTCCAGGGGACGCACACCGGGGAACAGGTCAACCTCCGGGCCCAGCGCCGCCAGCGGATTGACCGGCAGATTCTCCCATTCATAGGTGACGACATCGCACTCAGCCGCAAAAGCCGCGATGGCTTTGGCATCGTCATATTCGCCTTCAGTGAAATGCGCCGCCACCTGCCCCGCTGGACCTAGAGGCTCGCGGCCATAGACATGGCAGGGATAGCCAAGCTGCGCCGCCGCCAGCACCAGCATCCGGCCCAATTGGCCACAGCCGATGATTCCGATCATACTGCCCGGTGGCAAAGGCGTGACGATTATCGAATCATCGTCACTCATTGCGGCTTCTCCGCCACGGCAGCGCTTTGCTCAGCACGCCAGGCATCGAGCCGTTCAGCCAAGGCTGTATCGTTCACCGCAAGGATCGCCGCCGCCAGCAATCCGGCATTTTTCGCGCCCGCTGCGCCAATAGCGAGGGTTCCGACCGGGATACCACCCGGCATTTGTGCGATGGAGAGCAGGCTGTCCATGCCGCTCAATGCTTTGGATTGGACCGGCACGCCGAGCACCGGCAGCCGTGTCATGCTGGCCACCATGCCCGGCAGATGCGCCGCGCCACCCGCGCCGGCAATTATCACCTTGTAACCTGCATCGACAGCGCCCTTGGCAAAATTGACCAGCCGGTCCGGGGTGCGGTGCGCCGAGACGATATGGCAATCATGCGAGACATGAAGCGCTTCGAGGCACTTGGAAGCGGCGAGCATGGTTTCCCAGTCGCTCTGGCTGCCCATGATGATGGCTACATCATGCTGCGCGTGATTCGGATTCTCGGACATTGTGCCCCCTATATGGCCCCGCGCTTTGGCGGTTATGGGAAGCACACTCTTGTAATCGCGGTGATAGCGAAGCGCAATCGTATATTCGTCGCCAATAAGCGCTAGTTGGTGCCGAAACGTGTCGGCCCCGCGCAGGCGGGGCCAGGGCTATTTTTCACGCAAAGGCGCAAAGACGCGAAGAGGTTGTATCAAGCGGAACGTCCTTTGCGCCTTCGCGTCTTTGCGTGAGTCTTCATAAAAGCTTTGGCCCCGCCTGCGCGGGGCCGACGATAATCAACCAGATGTCGACTTAAGCTTTACCGCTCGGAGAGATAATAACGCTCGCGTTCGTTCAGATCATCGTCAAGGTCATAGACAATCGGCTGGCCAGTAGGGATTTCCAGCCCGGTAATATCATTGTCGGAAATGCCGGACAGATGTTTGACCAGCGCCCGCAGAGAGTTGCCATGCGCCGAGATCAGTATCCGCTTACCCGCTTTCAGCTCAGGGGCAATGCGTGCCTCCCAATAGGGCAAGACGCGTTCAATGGTGTTTTTCAGGCTTTCCGAAGCCGGAACAGAGATTCCGGCATAGCGGCGATCTGCCGACAGATCATATTGTGAGCCCGCTTCCATCGGCGGCGGCGGCGTATCAAAGCTGCGGCGCCAGATATGCACCTGCTCATCGCCATGCTTGTCGCGGGTTTCCTGTTTGTTGAGACCGGTGAGCCCGCCATAATGCCGCTCATTCAGGCGATAATCCTTCTCCACCGGCAGCCACAGCCGTTGCATTTCTTCCAGCGCCAGATTGAGCGTCTTGATCGCCCGGGTTTGCAGCGAGGTAAAGCACTGGTCAAAATCCAGCCCCTTTTCGCGCATCAGCACCCCCGCGGCGCGCGCCTCAGCTGCACCTTTTTCGGTGACATCGACATCCCACCAACCAGTAAATCGGTTCTCCAGATTCCATTGCGACTGACCATGGCGGATTAGGACAAGCTGGGGCACGGGATGGTCTCCTGATCGGGTGCGGGATTACTAAGGCGCACTTGCCGCAACAGCGCGGGTATCACAAGCTGGAAGTTTTTGAAAAATGCGTTCTGCCTAAGGGTTTCATAAAAGCCACAAAGGGAAAAAGGAAAGAAGAGGGCGCATCAAGCCCAGTCTTGGCACACAAGTGCGCCATATGTGCGAGTGGAAAGCAGGCCATAATAATCCCGCCCCTTTGGGGCGGAAGCATTAGCGCTGAGCGAACAGCAAGGATCAATGCCTGGATATTCAGGACCAATACCACCAATAGCGTATGATCCCTTTTATGCTTTTTCCCTTAGCGGCTTTTATGAAACCTCCCTTGCGCCACATTATGCGTTAAACCACCGCAACCTTGCGCACACCTGGCTCGGGCGGGTCATGCGGTGGACCCGCGAAACACTGCGCCATCGCCATCCATTCGCGCGCAATATCACCTTCTACCTGCAAGTCGGTATCGGCAATATTGCGTGTCTGGGTGACAACCTGACAGAATTCGGTCGCGCTGCCGCTAATCCGTCCGGCATCGCCTGGCTCACCATAGCGCCAGATGTCGCCTGATTGTGGTGCGGTCAGCTCCAGCAGCGGCATGGTTTCGGGCACCGGTAATTTGCGGTTTTTATAGGTCCAGCCAAAGGTGTTGACACCGAGCACAACGATATTGCGGATATGGTCTCCATCCTGACGCACCTGCCCCAGCATATCGTATATCGCCTGAGCATGGGCCCAGCTTTCCATCAACCGCGCGGTTATGGACGAGCGCGCGCTCATGCTCGGACCCGCCCAGGCAACGCGCTGCTTCGGGTCTGCTGCGGCGAAATGATCGGCAAGCTGCGGATAAAATTCCACCCAAGCTTTCACCAGCTCCGGCCCTGAAAGACCCTCAAGATAGTCGCTTTCAAAAGCGCTCATCCCGCCCTTGGCGACCGCCGCGCCCACCTTGGCAAAAAAGGCCTGAAAGCCTGCCTCGTCGGTCAGCGACAGATCGGCCGCGACATTCCAGACATGCAAATGGCGCAAAATGGCATCGACGCTCCATCCTTTAAAAGCAGTTGGTTGCGCCAGCCGCTCGGTATCCAAAGGTGCTACCAACGCGTGTATAGCGTCACATTCGGTACGAAAATCCTCTGCCTGTTGCATCGTCTCTCCTATCGCTGTTTTTTGAGAAAGAGCAGCATCACCAGCCGCGCATCCTCTTGCGTTTTGCCAAAGCCGGGCCCCGCATCATGGAACATCCATGGGCTGAACAGCACCAGCCGGTTGAACCGCATCGGCACGGTCATCACCTTCTCCCAGCGCGCCGGTTTGTTGGTGTCTGTGTTGACGATTTGCTCGACCGCAACACTGGGATCAGCATAGCCCGATTTTGCCAGTGCCACCGGCGTTGTCGGGATGCGCTCCAATCCTGTTGGCTTGTGGCGAAAAAAACAGGTGCCGCTACGGTCCTGTGGTTCTTCGCTGAGATACAATATGCCCGAATAGTCCGCCGGATCGATATGCACCCCGGTCGCGCCTTTGTCGGCCTTTTTGGTGATGCGACAATGGCCGTGCAGCGTATCGGGATCGCCAGCCACCTGCATGTCGACAAGACGCGAGAGCTTATCGTTGAGTGCTGCTACATCCAGCGCCTCATCCGAGGTAATACCCGGATAATTGCCGCGTTTATTCGCCGGATTGTAGCTGAGACCCAAAGCCTGCCGCCGCACCGCATGCGGGTCGGCGAGAAAGTCATCGATAACGATCAAGGAAGGCAAGGACATGGGGATGGTTTATCGGCAGGCTGCTGGCTTGGGAAGAGGTGGTTCGTTGGCGGATTAATCGAGAGCTTTGCGCAAGTGAGGTTTCATAAAAGCCACAAAGGGAAAAACCATAAAAGGGATCATACGCTATTGGTGGTATTGGTCCTGAATATCCGGGCATTGATCCTTGCTGTTCGCTCAGCGCTAATGCTTCCGCCCCAAAGGGGCGGGATTATTATGGCCTGCTTCCCACTCGCACATATGGCGCGTTTGTGTGTCAAGGCTGGGGCTTGATGTGCACTCTTCTTTCCTTTTTCCCTTAGTGGCTTTTATGAAACAAAAAACACGAAAGGCGCGAGAATCTGGGAGCCCCAAATCCTCGCGCCTTTCAAACTAAGCAAAGCAAAAAATCAGGCCGCCTTGTAGAAGCTTTCGCCCTTATCGGCCTTGTCGCGGAAGGACATGGGTGGCTTGAAGCGCTCGCCATGTTTCTGCGCCAGATTGTCGGCGATGCGGACGAAATTATCGACGCCCATGGTGTCGATATGGCTCATTGGGCCACCGGTCCAGGGCGCAAAACCCCAGCCGAAAATCGCCCCAAGATCGGCACTTTGCGGGTCCTTGATAACTTCCTCATCGAAACATTGCGCGGTGGCAATCAGCTGGATGAACATCAGCCGCTGTTTGACTTCCTCAACGCTCGGCTGTTGCTCGGCAAGCGGGAAGTGATCGGTCATGCCCTTCCACAATCCGGTTTTCTTGCCGCTGTCATCATAGTCGTAGAAACCGCCGCCAAAGCGTCGGCCGCTGCGGCCCAGCTTGTTGACCATCAGCTCGAACAGTTCCTCATTGCCCGATGGCTGATAATCATCGCCCAGCTCTTCCTTGGTCGACTGCATCACATCATAGCCGAGCTTGAGCGTGGTCTCATCGACAACAGCCAGCGGACCGATGGGCATACCCATCTGAACGGCGGCATTTTCGATAAGCGCCATAGAGACGCCTTCGCCAACCATCAGCATCGCTTCGCCAGCATAGGGCGGGAAGACGCGGTTGGTGTAGAAGCCGCGCACATCCTTGACGACAATCGGCGTCTTGCGGATGCGAGCATTATAATCAAACGCCACGGCCAGCGCCTTGTCGCCGGTTTCTTCACCGGGGATGATCTCCAGTAGCGGCATCTTCTCAACCGGGGAGAAGAAGTGCAGGCCGATAAACTGTTCCGGACGCTTGGAGTTCTTCGCCAGACCGGTGATTGGCAGGGTCGAGGTGTTGGACGCGAAGATCACATCGTCGCGGATCACCGCCTCGGTTTTCTTGATGACATCGGCTTTGACATCAGGGCGCTCAAATACCGCCTCGATGATCAGATCGACGTCTTTCAGGTCATCATAATTATCGGTCGGCGTGATGCGCGCCATAAAGGCGTCGGCCTTTTCCTGCGTCATCTTGCCGCGCGCGACTTTCTTGTCGACGATCTTCTGGCTGTAGGTCACGGCTTTGGTCGCTTCCTCAACGCTTCGGTCGAGGACGACCACATCCATGCCGCCCTTGGCGGTGACATGGGTGATGCCCGATCCCATCAGGCCGCCACCAAGCACGCCGACTTTCTTCAGCTCGGTCTTGGGCACGCCTTCGGGGCGCGATGCGCCTTTTTCCGCTGCCTGTTTGTTGATGAACAGGGTGCGGATCATATTTTTGGCCTGTGGGCCGGAGAGCAGCTTCGTGAAATATTTGGATTCCACACGCAGCGCGGTGTCGATCGGCAATTGCGTGCCTTCATAGAGGCAGGACATGATCGCCTTCACCGCTGCATAATTGCCCTTGCTCTGCTTGTTGGCCATGGCATTGGCACCGACAAAGAACTGCGCTGCAGCCGGGTTCATAGAACCGGCACCACCGGGCACTTTATAGCCCTTTTTGTCCCATGGCGCAGCGGCCTTGGGGTTGGCTTTGACCCATTCCTTGGCCTTGGCAACCACATCATTGGCAGGCACAACTTCATCGACAATACCCTGCGCCAGCGCGGCTTGCGGATTGGCTGGCTGGCCTTGCAGCAGCATCATGGCTGAAGCTTGCAGACCCATAAGGCGCGGCAGGCGTTGGGTGCCGCCGCCGCCGGGGAGTAGGCCGACCTGTACTTCGGGCAGGCCAAGCTGGATTTTCGGATTATCGGCGACAACGCGATAATGACAGGCTAGGGCCAGTTCGAGGCCGCCGCCCAGCGCCAGGCCATTGATCGCTGCAGCAACCGGTTTGGCATGGGCTGCGCCCTTGATCAGCGCCTTGGCCGCATGGCCGCCACTTTCCATTTTGCGCAGCGTCGCATTGAGGCCAAAGGCACTCTCAAACGCTTCGGCCATGCTATTGGCCTTGCTGCTACCCAGCATGTTGAGGTCGGCGCCGGCGAGGAATCCCGTTTCCTTGCCCGACGTGATCACGGCACCCTTAAGGGCATCGTTGGTGTTGAGGTCTTCAACAAAAGCGTTGAAATCCTCGATCAGATCGGCGTTCCAGACATTCATTGACTGGCCCGGCAGATCAATGGTCACAAGGGCAATACCGTCACCGTCAATATCAACGGTCATAGCTTTATAGGTCATGTGTATTTTCCTGAATTTTCTAACCGTTCACGCAGAACGAAATAATGGCTTAGTTCACCCGCTCGATAATGGTGGCAATGCCCATTCCGGCGCCGATGCACAGCGTCGACAGCGCAACATTCTTGTCCGAGCGCTCCAGCTCATCGAGCACGGTGCCAAGGATCATCGCGCCGGTCGCACCAAGCGGGTGGCCCATAGCGATCGCGCCGCCATTCACATTGATCTCGCTATGATCGACATTCATCGCCTGCATGAAACGCAGGACGACGGCGGCAAACGCCTCATTCAATTCCCAGACATCAATATCGCTATTGGTCATGCCGGCACGCTCAATCGCTTTCTGCGCTGCAAATTCGGGGCCGGTGAGCATGATTGTCGGCTCTGAACCGATGGACGCCATGGAAACGATGCGCGCACGCGGTTTCAGGCCATGCTTTTTGCCCGCTTCCTCATTGCCGATCAGCACTGCTGCCGAACCATCCACAATACCCGAGCTGTTGCCAGCATGGTGCACATGGTTAACCTTCTCAACATCCGGGTGCTTCATAATCGCGATATCGTTAAAGCCCGGCATCTGCTCGCCGATGCCTTGGAAGCTTGGGTTGAGCGCGCCGAGCGACTGCATGTCGGTATCCGGACGCATCAGTTCGTCATGGTCGAGAATCACCTCGCCAATGACATCGCGCACCGGCAGGATCGACTTTTCAAAGCGCTTTTCTTCCCATGCCTTGGCGGCACGCTTCTGGCTTTCGACGGCATAGGCATCAACATCGTCACGGCTGAAGCCATATTTGGTCGCGATCAGATCGGCGGAAATGCCCTGTGGCACGAAATAATGGTCGAATGCGGATTGCGGATCGGTCGGCCATGCACCGCCGTCAGACCCCATGGGCACGCGGCTCATCGACTCGACACCGCCGCCAATGGTGAGATCGGCTTCGCCTGATTTGATCTTGGCCGCAGCGATATTCACGGCTTCCAGACCCGAACCACAGAAACGGTTGACCTGAATACCTGAAGTGGTCTCGGCATAGCCTGCGTCCATGACGGCGGTGCGGGTTATAACCGCGCCTTGCTCACCCACCGGAGAAACACAGCCAAATGCAACATCTTCAACCGCTTCGGGAGAAAGCTCATTGCGCTCGCGCACTGATGCCAGCGTTTGCGAGGCAAGGTTCAAGGCGGTAATTTCATGCAGGCTGCCATCGGCACGGCCCTTGCCACGCGGCGTGCGCACAGCATCGTATATAAAGGCTTCGGTCATGAGTCGGGGATCCTTTCGTCATTGGGGAAGGGCAATCGCGGAGGATTGCACCGAATTTACGCCATTCTTATCTTGATAGCACCTATAATCCATCGCCCGATAATGGGGTGTGGATGCGCTATTGCCGCTGCATTTACGCCAGTCCGGGGAGTGAAGGCAAGGCGTTTTAACCGCACGATTAAACCAGCATGAACCAAGGCGCATCCTGCCGTTACGGCACTAGCGGTTTCGCGCTAAACAGATACCGGAAAAACAGCGCAGTAATGGCAAAGAATCGGCCATGCCGACGACTCTGTTGTTGCCAATTACCCGGTTTTTTCGCAATTCAGCGTAATTCAACGCTGCCACTTTCGGAGTTGCCATGAGAAAAACCCTGTCCGTCCTGGTTTTGGCCATGAGCTTGAGCGGCAACGCCTATGCCGAAGATGCTCCGCGACTGTTTTCGGCAGAAGATGTTTTTGAACTTGAATGGGCAGACGACCCGCAAATATCGCCGGACGGTAAGCGGGTGTTGTATATACGCCGGTCCAACGACATCATGACCGACAGGACGCGGGCACATGTCTGGCTTTCCGACCTAGAAGGCCGCGTGCATGAGCCCTTACTGGCTGAACACGGGTCTTATTCATCCCCGCGCTGGTCACCCGATGGCTCCCGTATAGCCTATTTGCGGCGCGTTAAGGGAAGATCGGAGCTGTTTGTGCGCTATCTCGGCTCGGGCCGGGATGCGCTTCTGAACAGTTATGCGGAAAGGCCAACAAACCTGACCTGGTCACCGGACGGGAATGCGCTTGCCTTCTCCATGGCGGTCAAGAAAAAGGCGGACAAGCTCATCAAGGAGCCCAAAAAGCCCAAGGGCGCGGTTTGGTCCAAGCCAGCCAGGTTGATTGATCGTGCCCGCTATCGCACCAACGCTTCAGGCTTTCGCGATCTGGCTTATGACCATATCTTCATTCTCCCCGCAGAAGGCGGCACCGCGCGTCAGCTAACCTCCGGGGATTTTCATCATGATGGCCAGTTGTCTTTTTCCCCTGACGGGCAAGAGATCGTGTTCTCCGCAAATCGTAATCCCGAATGGGAGCTGCAAAGCCGTGAAGCGAATATCTTCTCGGTCAATATCGGCTCCGGCAAGCTGACCCAGCTTACTGACGCGCCGGGCGTCGAGGCGAGCCCGAGAATATCCCCTAATGGCCAATATATTGGCTATCTCCAAGCGAGCAACGCGCAAGAGCCCTTTGTCCCAAGCTCGGTCTTTGTGATGGACCGCAGCGGCGGCAGTCCAAAAGAGCTGACCACTGGATTGGATCGGCGCGTGAGCAATTTGCAATGGCTCTCCAACCGCGAAATGACATTTACCTATCAGAATCGCGGTGAGAACCTGATCGGCGCGGTCAGTCTGGGAGGCAAGCGTCGCGTTGCAGTGAAGGGCATTGGCGGCACAACCGTTGGCCGCCCCTATGTCAGCGGGGATTATGATGCCGGACCGGGTGGCGCTCTGGTTTACACCAAAGGCAGTGCCTATCGCCCGGCAGATATATACGCCTCCAGAAATGGACAGACAAGAAGGCTAACCAGCCTCAATGAAGACCTGCTGGCGCATCGCGATCTCGGCGAGCTCAGGGAATTCACTTTTGCCTCATCGCTCGATGGACGCGAGATTCAGGGATGGATGATCACACCGCCAGACTATCAGCCTGGCAAACGCTATCCGCTGATCATCGAAATCCATGGCGGGCCACATCTCGCCTATGGGCCGCATTTTTCCGCCGAATTGCAGCGCATGGCGGCAGCGGGCTATGTCGTGATCTATGACAATCATCGCGGCTCTATCGGCTATGGCAGCGAATTCGCCAATCTGCTCAAATATAAATACTCCAGCCCCGATGATTTTGCTGATCATATGTCGGCGGTGGATTGGGCCATAGACAATGGCTTTGCGGATCAGGACAATCTGTTTATCGCGGGCGGCTCGGCAGGTGGAATTGCCACTGCCTATGCTATCGGCCTGACCAATCGCTTCAATGCAGCAGTTGCGGCCAAGCCGGTGATCAACTGGGTGTCAAAAGTGCTTACAGCCGACAGCTATATCAGCCAGATCGCCAACCAGTTCCCCGGACCGCCATGGGAGCATCTGGATCATTATTGGCAGCGGTCGCCGCTGTCTCTGGTCGGTAATGTTGAAACGCCGACCATGTTGATTACCGGAGAGGTCGATTATCGCACCCCGATTTCGGAAACCGAGCAATTCTATCAGGCGCTGCAACTGCGCAAAGTGCCCAGCGTCATGGTGCGGATTCCTGGCGCCAATCACGGTATTGCAGGCCGTCCATCGCGGCTTAATGCCAAGACGGATTACACCCTGGCCTGGTTCGAAAAGTATCGAAAAGATGAAGACACAGCGCAACAGGAGTAGCAAGAGACTCGCTCGACGATTTGCACGCTGATGATGGAGGCCCGAGCCGGAATCGAACCGGCGTACACGGATTTGCAATCCGCTGCGTCACCACTCCGCCATCGGGCCGGACCGGATCAGCAAAAACCCGGATAAGTGAACAGGTCGCGGCAAATGTGCGCCTTTTGTCGGAAAGTCAAGCCGATTGGTACAAAATCCGTTGTCGTCCGCAACCAAATATTGCCATCGGCGTTCACGCACAATAACAGGCCTTACGCGCACTTATAGTATATGCAGCCAGCATCCTGACGCGTCCGGCTTGACTGTGTTATGAATTTAATACACCATTGCGAAAGGGCAGCGGGATTTGAATGTTTGAGAGTGGAACAGAAGTGATGACCGAGATTGAACAGGCCCCCGCCAATGTAGCGGATACGGAATTTCAGACCGCCCGCCGTGCCATGGTGAACAGCCAGCTGCGCCCCAATGACGTTAACGATCCGGTAATTATCGGAGCGATGGCGGTGACGCCGCGCGAGCATTTTGTTAGCGAAGAACGCCAGGCATCGGCCTATATCGACCGCGCGGTGCCGCTGGCCGATGACCGCGTCCTTAACCCGCCGCTAGCCACCGGTCGTATGCTGACACATGCCAATATTGTGTCGTCGGATACCGTGCTGATCATCGGTGCAGGCACCGGCTATATCGCCGCCTTGCTCGCCCCGATTGTGGAATCCGTCGTCGCACTGGAAGAATCCGACACGCTTTTCGCTCAGCTTTCGGAAAATGTCGGCGCGATTGACAATGTTTCCGTACAACGCGGTCCGCTGGAAAAAGGCTGCCCCAAATCGGCGCCCTATTCTCTGATCGTAATCGATGGAGCGGTAGAGACAATCCCCGCCCCGCTGGCCCGACAGCTTAGCGACGATGGTCGCCTGCTATGCGGTCAGAATGAAGCGGGCGTGACCCGTTTGGCGATTGGCCGCAAAGTTGGCGATTCGATCAGCCTTGCCCACTTTGCCGACAATGAAATTGCGCCGCTCAGTGCTTTTGCCCGTCCGGCTGAATATGTTTTCTGATTGGAATACCCCAATGCCGCAGTTCAGAGACAAAGCAGGCCGAATAAAGGCCATGCGCTGGTCGGCCCTTGCACCGATTCTGGCAGTAACAATGCTGGCCGCGACTCCGGCTCAGGCGGATACACTGCGCGAGGCGCTGGTTGCCGCTTATATGAATAACCCGACGCTGACAGGCGCACGTGCCGAGCAGCGCGCGACCGATGAGGGCGTGCCTATCGCTTTGGCTGATGGTCGGCCCAATTCGCGCGCAACCTCGATCTATCAAGAGAACTTTCTGGTCAACGCCAACGCCTTTGCCGCGCCCGCACGACAGTTGACGGCGCGCGTCGAGGTCAATGTTCCGGTCTATCGCGGCGGTCAGGTCCGCAATGCGATCAAGGCAGCAAAAGAACGGGTCGATGCCGGACAGGCGACGCTGCGTGGTACCGAATCCTCGATCTTCAGCCAGACCGTCGCCGCTTACATGGATGTCATTCGCGATGAGGCATTGGTCCGACTCAACCGCAACAATGTCGATGTGCTCGAGACCAACTTGCAGGCAACCTCAGACCGCTTTGAAATTGGCGATCTGACCCGCACTGATGTTGCCCAGTCTGAGGCGCGGCTCGAAACCGCGCGCAGCGATCTGGAAACCGCCATTTCCAATCTGATCCGCAGCAAGGAAGTGTATATCCAGCTGGTGGGCAGGCCACCGGAGAATTTGGCGCCGCCGCCTCCCTTGCCCGGCCTGCCGGAAGACCCCAACGCGGCGGTCGGCTATGCCTTGGAAAACAACCCGGATATCGAAGCGGCCAAGGAGCAGATTGAAGCAGCCGAGTATGATGTGAAATCTGCGCGCGGCACCCGCAAACCGCAACTCGACGCCTTTGCTTCGGGTGATTATGCCAACTTTCTGGGCTCGCTTGGCGGCAATATTCCTGGCGTCAACTTCATCCAGCAACAGTCTAATGCGCAGGTGGGGTTATCGCTGACGGTACCGATTTACCAGGGCGGGCGCCCGGGTGCACAGATTCGACAGGCACAGGCGCGCACGGGCGTCGCCATTGAACAGGAAATTGCGGTCGAACGCGATATTATCGCCCAGACCCGCGCCGCCTATGCCAGCTGGCAGGCCTCATTGCAGGTGATTGAGTCAGCGCAACGCGCGGTGGATGCCAATGCACTCTCGCTCGAAGGCGTGCGCGCGGAAAACAGTGTCGGCAATCGCACCATTCTCGATATCCTCAATGCCGAGCAGGAACTGGTCAACGCGCAGGCGCAATTGGTGGTCGCACGGCGCAATGCCTATGTTGCCGGTTTCACCTTGCTGGCCGCCATGGGTCGAGCAGAAGCGCGTGATCTAGGCCTAGATGGCGGGGTTCTTTATGACCCTGAAGTCAATTATGATCGCGTGCGCGGCAAATTGAACGACTTTGCCACCGACCCGGACCCAACGGCCGAGGCTACGCGCACCGATGAAACCCCGGCACAGACCGTCACCTATGGTCCAATAGACAAATAAGCATTTCATCCATTGACGAGCTATCGGCATGTGCGATGCCCTTGCACCACAAGGAACGCAGAGGCTATAGGCTGTGCTTGAAGCAAAAAGGTGATCCATGGCGCAGCAAGAACCCGAACCCAGTGTCGAGGATATATTGGCCTCCATCAAAAAGGTGATGGCCGAGGACGATGCTGCGCTGACCAAACCGAAACGCACTAAGAAGAAAGCGGCCAAGCCTCAAGGTGCCGAAGAGACTGTGCTCGAACTGACAGAAACCGTCGAAGAGCAGACCGACGAGCCCTTGGTCAATCCCGCTTCGGGGGAGGCGGTGCGTGAATCACTGGCGGCGCTTTCTACGCTTTCTGAACCCGGCAAGGCCCCGCAAATTGTGCGCTCGGGAGAGACTTCGATCGAAGGCATGGTGCGCGAATTGCTGCGCCCGATGTTGCAGCAATGGCTCGACGATAACCTGCCGACTATGGTCGAAGAGCTGGTGGCAAAGGAAATTGCCCGCATCACCGGCAAGCGCGGCTGACCCGGCACATACTAGATTCTCCTTTTTTTCATCAGCAGTTTTGCTAGCGTGCGGCGCTATGAAAAAGCTGCATCTCACCGCCGCCAGCGCGGCCATCGCCCTTTCTCTCACCGTCACCGCTCCGGCGCTTGCCGAGCCGCTTTCGCCGCAGGACCTTGCCACGCTGGATCGCGTGGGTGCGCCTACGGTCTATGAGGACGAACAGACCGTTGTATACAGCATTACGTCCACCGATCCGGACAGCTATGAGCGCCGCACGGGTCTCTATTACATCGCGCCTGTTTCAGGCTCCGGTACCTCCACCAAAGAGCCCAAGCCAGTCGCCGATCTGGATGATGCGAGTGAGCATAGTCCACAATTTGCCCGCAACCCGGATATGCGCGACGAACTCTTCCGCAAATATCTGTACTTTCTGAGCGACAAGAGCGGCAGCGAACAAATCTGGCGCATCACAAATCCTAGCGCCACCCCGCAGCAGGTCTCCGATCTTGCGCTGGATGTTTCCGGCTTTGCGGTCTCGCCCGATGGCACCAAGGTCGCGCTTTGGACCGATATTGCCCGCGGCAATCGGCCCGAGAACCCGCAGCCCGACAGCGCCGCCAAAGACACCGGCCGCGCCTATGATCAGCAATTTGTCCGCCACTGGTCGAGCTGGGAAGTCCCGGGCGAATATTCGCGCATCTTTGTCTATTCCATCGGCGAGGATGGCACGATCATCCCGGATAGCGGTGTCGATATTATGAAGGGCCTGAAAGGCGACAGCCCGACCAAGCCTTTTGGCGGTGGCGAGGAAATCGCTTGGTCGCCTGATAGCTCAACCATCGCTTTCACCATGCGCGTTGCCGACGCCGATGAGCCGGGATCAACCGATACCGATATCTATCTCGCCGCAGCCAATGGCAAGGGACCGACGGTCAATATCACCGCCGATAATGACGCCACTGATACGCTCCCGGCTTTCTCGCACGATGGCAATCGCATCGCCTATGCCGCCATGGCGCGCCCCGGCTATGAGAGCGACCGGCTAGTACTCACCGTGCTCGATATCGACAAGCAAACGCGCACCGCGCTTACCAAGAATTGGGACCGCTCGGTCGGCTCAATTGCATGGGAAGCAGACGGGGAAAACCTGGTTGTCACCGCGCAGGATGTGCTCGATCATCCGGCCTTTCGCGTCAATGCCGACAGCGGCGACGTGACGCGTGTTACTGGCAAGGGCAATGTGAGCAATGTCGTACCTGTAGATGGCGGCTATGTTTACACCATGAATTCGCTGCAAAGCCCGACCGATATCTATACGCAGCAAATCGGCGAGGAGCCCAGCAATATAACCAAGGCCAATGCCGAACGCTTGGCGAATATTGACCCTGTCAGTGTCCGCCGCTTCTCCTTCGCCGGAGCCAATGGCGACACGGTGCATGGGCAGATCATCAAGCCGGAGAGCCAAGAGGCCGAGCTGCCAATGCTGTTCCTCGTCCATGGCGGGCCGCAAGGTTCTTTTGGCGATAGCTGGTCGACCCGCTGGAACCCCAAGGTTATGGCAGCACAGGGCTATGCCGTGGTCACCATCGATTTCCATGGCTCATCGGGTTACGGGCAGGACTTTATGGATGCGATCAATCAGGACTGGGGCGGCAAACCGCTCACTGACCTGAAACTCGGCCTTGCCGCGCTGCCGGAGATCGACCCTCAAATCGACACCAAAAATGGCTGCGCGCTCGGTGCCAGCTATGGCGGCTATATGATGAACTGGATTTCCGGCCAGTGGAATGATGGTTTCAAATGCATCGTCAACCATGCCGGCCTGTTCGATATGCGCAGCTTCTATTATGCCACCGAGGAGCTTTGGTTCCCGCGCTGGGATTTTGGCGGCAGCTATGAGGAACAGCGCGACCTGTATGAGAAATGGAACCCCGCAAACCATGTCGCCAACTGGCAGACGCCGACACTGGTGATCCATGGCGAAAAGGATTTCCGCGTCCCATACGGTCAATCGCTCATGGCGTTCACCGTATTGCAGGAGAAGAAAATCCCGTCGCGTCTGCTGGTCTTTCCCGATGAGAATCACTGGATATTGAAAGGTGCCAATAGTGTGCGTTGGCATCAGGAAGTGTTCGACTGGGTTGATCGCTGGCTGAAACCGGAAGCGACAAGCGAATGAGCTACTTCCCGACCAGCAGCCATGGCGATACCGTCGTCGTCACCCTCAACAATCCGGACCGCAACACATTGCTGCCAGAACTGCTTGAGGAAGGCACAAAGGTGTTCGAGCAGCTCGTGAAAGACCCACCCAAAGGCGGCGTTGTACTCACCGGTGCAGGCGAGCATTTTACCTGCGGTATGAACACCAAAGTCGCGGCATCACTGGATGAAGCGGGCGTCAAACGCGCTGTCGCCGCGATCAACAGTTATTGCGCCGCACTGCACCGTCTGCCCTGTTCACTGGTCGCAGCGGTCAACGGCAATTGCATCGGTGCCGGTGGCATTATGGCGCTGGCCAGCGACTGGATCGTCGCCGCGAAAGGCGATTACAAGATCGGCCTGCCCGAGGCCAAGGCGGGCCTGCCCTTCCCGCCCGTACCGCAAATCATACTCGACTATTGGATGGACCCGGTCTGGCGCAGGCGGCTTGCGCTGTCTTCGGAACTCTTGGCCCCGGAACAGGCGATTCTGGCGGGGCTGGCGGATGAACTCTGCGATACCGCAAAGCTGATCGAAACAGCAGTCGCGCAGGCACAAACACTCAACGCCCAGCCCGGCTTCGCCGCATGCAAGCAACAGCTGCGCGCCCGCGCCAATGCCGAGATTGACGCGATTCTGGCTTAGGGTGTTGTTTCCCAACTAAACCAATGCCAAAGGCATGGCATGACACTCGACACGACATTTGACCCCGCTGCGATTGAGCAGCGTTGGTATGCCCATTGGGAAGAAACGGGCCAGTTCCGGCCAGCGCGCGATGATGCCGAACCGTTTACCATCGTCAATCCGCCACCCAATGTCACCGGTTCGCTGCATATTGGCCATGCGCTCGACAATACCTTGCAGGACATCATCATCCGGCATGAGCGATTGAAGGGCAAGGATGCGCTGTGGGTCGTCGGTACCGATCATGCCGGGATCGCGACACAGATGGTGGTCGAGCGCCAGCTTGCTGAAGAGCAGAAGAAGCGCACCGATTTCACCCGCGAGGAATTTGTCGACAAGGTGTGGGAATGGAAGGCCGAGAGCGGTGGCACCATTACTCGCCAGTTGCGGCGTCTCGGCTGCTCGATGGACTGGTCGAATGAGCGCTTCACCATGGATGAGGGCTTTACCCGCGCCGTCACCAAGGTGTTTGTCGATCTCTATAATCAGGGGCTAATATATCGCGACAAAAGACTGGTCAATTGGGACCCGAAGCTGAAAACCGCGATCAGCGATCTGGAAGTCGAGAATGTCGAGCAGAATGGCCATTTCTGGCATTTCCGCTATCCGCTGGCTGATGGTGCGACGACGGCGGATGGCAAAGACCATATTGTCGTCGCCACCACCCGGCCCGAAACCATGCTCGCCGATATGGCGGCGGCGGTGCATCCGTCGGACGAACGCTATGCCGCGCTGATCGAGAACGGGGCCAGGGTGGTGTTGCCAATCACCGGGCGCGTGATCCCGATTGTCGCCGATGAGCATGCCGATCCGGAACTGGGTTCAGGCGCGGTGAAGATCACGCCGGGGCATGACTTTAATGACTTTGAAGTCGGCAAACGTGCCGGGATCAAGCCCGCTGATATGCTCAATATGCTCGATGGCGATGCCAATGTGGTGAACACCGCCGATGGGCTGGTGCCCGAAGAGCTGATCGGCATGGACCGCTTTGATGCGCGCAAGGCGGTGGTGGCGATGCTGAAAGAACAGGGCCTGCTGATCCCGCATATCGCCAAGACCAAAAAAGGTGAGGAGATTGAGCAAGACGCCGAGCCGCGCAAAATCATGACGCCGCTGGGTGATCGCTCGAATGTGGTGATCGAGCCCTGGCTGACCGATCAGTGGTATGTTGATGCCGAGACTTTAGCGCAGCCCGCAATCAAGGCGGTGCGTGATGGCAGCATTGAGATTGTGCCCAAAAGCTGGGAGAAGACATATTTCAACTGGATGGAGAATATCCAGCCTTGGTGCATCTCGCGCCAGCTCTGGTGGGGCCATCGAATCCCGGTTTGGTATGGGCCTAACCCAGAAGACCGGGAGGCACGCTGGAAGATGGGGCATCTCCACCCAGATGAGGAAAGAGTATTCTTTGAGAATCCTCACGTTTTTGTTGCAGAAAGTGAAGACGAGGTCCGACAAGCAGCCGCGGAACTATATGGCATACCGGCAGATGAGATCGCTTTTGCCGACACCCTCAAAGAAGCTGTTGTATCTTCCATTACCCCTCTAAGCGGTGGTCCACTCACACTCTATCGCGATGAGGATGTTCTCGATACCTGGTTCTCGTCCGCCCTCTGGCCCTTCGCCACAATAGGTTGGCCCGAAGAAACCACCGACCTGAAACGCCATTACCCCAATGACCTGTTGATCTCCGGTTTTGATATCCTGTTCTTCTGGGATGCGCGGATGGCGATGCAGGGCATTCAATTTATGGGCGAGGTTCCCTGGCGGCGGCTCTATCTGCATGGGCTGGTGCGCGCCGCCGATGGCAGCAAAATGTCCAAGTCCAAGGGCAATACCGTCGATCCGCTCGGCCTGATCGAGCAATATGGCGCCGATGCGCTGCGCTTTTTCATGGCGGCGATGGAAAGCCAGGGCCGCGATATCAAAATGGATGAGAAGCGGGTCGAGGGTTATCGCAACTTCGCCACCAAGCTGTGGAATGCGGCGCGCTTCTGCCAAAGCAATGGCATTGCCGCCAGCACCAGTTTGGCCGCTCCGCAAGCGACCTTGCCGGTCAATCGCTGGATTATCGGCGAGGTGGTGGAAACGCTGCAAACGCTCGACAAGGCGCTTGCCGATCTGCGCTTCGATGCCGCGGCCAACACCATTTACCAATTCACCTGGAGCCGCTTTTGCGACTGGTATCTTGAGCTGATCAAGCCGCTGCTACAGGGCGAAGGCGGTGCAGATGCCGATGAGACCCGCGCGGTCGCGGGATGGGTGCTCGACCAGATTTTCGTGATGCTGCATCCGTTTATGCCGTTTATCACCGAAGAGCTGTGGCATGCCATGGCCTCGGACGATGCGCTACGCGGCTATGATCTGATCACCGCCAAATGGCCCAGCCCACGCGCCGCCATTGACGCGGACGCCAAGGGCGAGATTGACTGGATTATCGGCTTCACCACCGCCATGCGCAGTGCCAAGAATGAGCTGGGCATCGCGCCCGGTGCCAAGCTGGATTGCTGGTTCCCGACCAGCCTGGAACCGCGCGTCACTGCGCTGCAATCGACGCTGGAGCGTGTTGCGCGTATCGGCGCTGCACAATTTGGCGAGGCGCCTACGGGGGCTTCGATGCAGCTGGTGGTCGAAGGGGAAACCATCACCGTGCCGCTCGAAGGTGTGATTGATATTGAAGCCGAAAAATCGCGGCTTTCCAAAGCACTGGAAGCCGTCAGCAAAGAAGCAAAATCGCTCGAAGGCCGTCTGGGCAATGCCAATTTCGTCGAACGCGCCAAGCCCGAAGCGGTGGAAAAAGCGCGCGCGGACCATGCCGAAAAATCCGCCGAGGCGGAGCGGCTGACAGCAGCATTGGCGCGGCTCGGTTAACGGTTATGCCGCAGCTTACCCTTGCCACCACTGAGCCCGGCGAAGCGGAGATCTTCGCTTCGATTCAAGGCGAGGGGCCGAGCATGGGCAAGCCGGTCGCCTTTGTCCGCCTTTCACGCTGCAACCTCGCCTGCACATGGTGCGACACCGCCTATACTTGGCATTTTGACGACGATGACAGGCCTCATCGGGATGGCAAAACCTTTGACCGCAAGGCCAATCAGGTGACAATGGATGTCGCCGCTGTGGCCGAGCAAATTTCCGCCCTTGGCATGAACCGGCTGGTGGTCACCGGCGGCGAACCGCTTCTACAGGCACCGGCGCTGGCCGAATTGCTCGAAGCGCTTGATCTGATGACGGTGGAGATAGAGACCAACGGCACCACCCCGGTACCGCCGCGGCTCGATATCCGTATTGACCAGTTCAATGTCAGCCCCAAGCTGACGCATAGCGGCAACCCGGCAGAGCTGGCGCTGGTGGATGAGCAACTCAGCTTTTATGCAACCGACAAGCGCGCGTTCTTCAAATTTGTGATTGCCGAGCCTGGCGATCTGGACGAAGTGCTGGCACTACAAGAACAATACAATATCCCGAAAGAGCGCATCTATCTGATGCCCGAAGGCACAGACAGCGTCACTCTGCATGTGCGCGGCGAATGGCTCGCGCCGCTAGCCATCAAGCATGGTTTTTCGTTTAGCGACAGGCAGCATATTCACCTATTTGGTGATACAAGAGGCACTTGAGCAACGAGCCACTATCCGTTCGTCTCGAGCGAAGTCGAGAGACAGCTATCGTTGCGCGAAGCGTCTCGACTTCGCTCGACGCGAACGGTGAGACAGGTCGGTGTTCTAACGCCCCTGATTGCGCCAGCGGCCGATTACGCGTTCCAGAATCTCTTCTTCCTGGCCGGTCTGGTTCCACAATTCGCTGAAGCTGGGGTCATCCGAGGCAGGGCGGCGTTCTTCTTCCAGATTGTCGAAGGATACGCGGATCGGAATCGCCACACCCTCGCCGCAAATAATACATTCGCGGTTGCGCAGCGCCGGGATGGAATCGAGAAAACCGCGCGCACCCTCGGGCATGGCGGCCTTCACATAGCCTTGGTCGCGCTCATTGTTTAGGCGCATCGAAATGATGGTGCCGCATTGTGACAGCACCCCCTCGGCTAGGTCAGACGGGCGCTGGGTAATCAGGCCGAGCGAGACGCCATATTTACGGCCTTCCTTGGCGATACGCGACAGCACATCACGCACCACGCTCTTCTCGACATCGCTGGCCGGAATATAGCGGTGCGCCTCTTCACAGACCAGCAGCACGGGACGCTGCGGCTCATTGCGGCTCCAGATCGCATAATCGAACACCAGCCGTGACAGCACGGCAACGACTGTCGAGGTTATGTCGGACGGAACACCCGACACATCGATAATCGAAATCGGTTTATTCTCGCTCGGCAGGCGGAAAATCTTGGAGATAAAGCTCGCCATGGTGTCGCCCACCAACATGCCGGAGAACATGAAGGCATAGCGCGGATCGGCCTTGATCTCCTCAATCTTGCCTTTGAGGCGCATATAAGGCGCTGTGCTGTGCGACTTGTCGAGCTTGCCCATGGCGTCCTGAATATTCGCAAGCAGATCGGACAGCATATAAGGGACGGGGGAATCCACCGTCAGCTTGCTGATCGACTCGGCAATACGGTTCTTGGCGCGCGCGGCGAGCAGGGCACGGGCAAGAATATCGCTGTCGGTCTGCCGGTCCTGCCCTTCAGAGGTGACGAACACCTCGCAATGCTCTTCAAAATTCATCAACCAATAGGGCATCGCCAGATTGCTGACATCGTAAAGCGCGCCATTGGTAGAAAAGGCGGCGGAATACTCGCCATGCGGGTCGATCATCACAATATGACCCTCGGGCGCCAGATCGCAGATGCGGTGCAAAATCAGCGCCGCCGAGGTGGATTTACCGGTACCGGTTGACCCCAGAAGCGCGAAATGCTTGCCCAGCATGGCATCGACATAGAGCGCGCCGCGGGTATCGTTGGTCGGGTAGACGGTGCCAATCTCGATATTGGCGCGGCCATCCGAGGCATAGACCTGTTTCAGGTCATGGCTGGTGGCGGCATAGATTTTCGTGCCTGGAACCGGATAGCGCGTTACGCCGCGACGAAAATTATAGATTTTACCGGTCAGCTTTTCCTCATCGCCTTCACCGAGAAAGTCGATCTGGGCGACGATAAGTCCAGCCTCACGCTGGTGCATGCGCTGAGTGCGAACACTGGCGAGCAACCAACGATTGCCAAGACGGATTTTTACCTGACTGCCGACCTGACCCGCCATGGAGATACTCGGGTCAGGATCATCAGTCAGAGCTTCCAGCCGCGAAGAATCGATCAGAACCTGACTGCCCGAGCCGTTAATCTCGATGACCTCGCCAATGACCAGTTCCTCAATGGCGCGCGATTGTCTCAGCTCTCTGGGAAGGTCCCGCGGTGACGCGGGCTGGAATTTCCCAAAACTATGTTGCCCCATATCGGCCATAAATCATCCTGTGTCATAGACTATCAGGCAGACGGGTTTAGCGGCATATGGTAAATAAAGATTTTACCGGTCATTTTGGCACGAAATAGAGCATGGTATCGAAGGATCATATGCGCTGGAAGATAAGCCCTGCTGCCCAGCCAAAGAGCAGGGAAATGATGACAGCCGCAAGGCCATAGGCCCAGCTATAATCCTCGGCAACAACACCTACGGCGCGCTCAAAACCGACTTTGCCGATTTCAATTTCGCGGATTTCCGCTGCCACCACAACACCATCCTGCACCAGAAATGTCTCTGCCTCATATGTACCTTCAACCACAGTTGACGGGATTTCGAGCCGCGCCTGATAAAGCAGCCCTTTTTCAATGGTGACGCCATTATTGCGTTCATCAAATAGCTGGTTGCGCGTGTTCAGGTCGACCAAGCCATCGATAAATCGACGCTGCTCCTCCGGATCAATCGTGCCCCCCGGTGAGAGTTGCAACTTATCAAGACCAAATTCATAGATCAGCGCGGTGCGGTCATCGACAATGTCTTCCAGCGGTCGCGACGCGGCAATCGCATAGAAGGAAGGTGCCGAGCGAAATTCGGTGCTGGCGGCATTGACCCATATGCCGGCGATTTTCTGCTTCTCCCTTACAATGATTGCCTGCGGCGGACCGCGCAGCACGACAACAATATCCGTTTCCGCATCAGGGGGACGGGCAGCGTTGGGATAGGAGATGGCGCCAAAGAGCAGCAATTCCGCACCGGTGAAACCATAGCGGATATTGATCTCGCGTTCTGATACATCGGGTACCAGAACCGGCTCATCGGCTGCGGTCAGCAACAACAGACCGGCCAAAGCCAACAGGATACGGTGCGCCAGAGTCATTCCACAACCACCGAATAAATCTCATCGGGTTGCCATCCCAGCCCCAGGGCAAGCCGGAACGCAACGGTCAGTACCAGCGTCGCCAGAACCAGCCTCAGATATTCCGGCTTTAGACGTTGGGCGATGCGCGCGCCGATTTGCGCGCCGGTCACGCTGCCAAGCAACAGCAATATCGCGAGGACGATATCGACCGCTTTGGTAGTCACACTATGGACCATGGTTGCAGCAATGGTGACGAACAGGATCTGATAGAGCGAGGTCCCAACAACAACCTGTGCGCCCATGCCCAACAGATAGAGCATGGCAGGGACCATAACAAAACCGCCGCCAACGCCTAGCAGCATCGTCAAAATGCCAGTGACAAAGCCAAGGATCAAAGGAGCCAGAGGCGAGATATAGAGACCGGAGCGATAGAAACGCCAACGCAGCGGTAAATTAGCCACCAATGGGTGGTGCCGCCGCTTGCGCACAGCGACCTGCTGGCCCGAACGCATGGTGCGTAACGTCTGGATACTCTCACGCGCCATCAGCCCGCCAATGCTGGTGAGCATCAGCACATAGATGACATTGATGATGACATCGATCTGGCCGAGCGATTCAAACAACCGGAACAGCAATGCTCCAAACAATGTGCCGACAAGCCCGCCTGCGGCAAGCAGCCCGCCCATATGATAATCCACCGCCTTGCGCTTAGTATGGGCCATAACACCCGAAACGCTGGCACCGGTCACCTGAGTTGAAGCCGAGGCGGCGGCAACTGTTGGAGGAATGCCATAGAAGATCAGCAAAGGGGTTGTCAGAAACCCCCCGCCAACACCAAACATGCCGGACAAAAGGCCAACCAGACCACCAAGACCGATGATCACAAGCGCGTTGACCGATAGACTGGCAATGGGAAGATAGACGTCCATGACTGGCTGCAACCTAGTCGCTTTAGAGCGTAACCGGAAGGTCTATAACCAACCGCAGGCTGGTAAAATCAAGCCTTTCTGGCGAGGTCCGTCAAAATCGTGTGGACAAAGTGAGCGCCGGGCCGGAACCGGGATCAGCATTGCCGGCAATCCGCTGACGCCAATCGACAGCCAATTGTGCAGGCTGGCCGACAACCGACAGGTTAAACGCAGCGCGCGGACCGACGTCCAGCCGGGCCACCTGTGCGATGCCTGAACCGCCATCTTCATCCACTGGGCCCTGTCCGCCGGACCACACACCTGCGCCAATAGAGACTGTGCGGTCCTTCCCTTGGATGATCGGCTTCTGCGCCACCAACTGCAGATCAAAGAAATAGGCGGGCGATTCTATGCCGATCAGGCCAACCTGCCCATAGGTGCTGAGCGAAGCACCTTCCGGCAAAGTCATGGGAGCGAGTTCAGTCACAGCATATATGGCCGGTCGGCTGAATCCGGTCTCATCCAGCGCCAGACGCTGCTCGGCCGCGATACGAACCGGAATGCTTGGCACAGGCCGCGCGCTGACACCCACAGCCAGCTCTGGTTGCGCCGGCCCCGCAAAAGCCCGGGTCGCGCGCGCAAACAGCATGGGCGCTGATGGCCTGCCATTGCCGAGCATATAGCGCAAAATCGCTCCACCCTGACTGCCGCCATATTGCGAGCGTCCGCCAATTGCGCTGACGCCGCCACCGGGACGCGCGAACAGCCAGCTATCAATGGCAAAACGATCCGGCCGTGAAAAGGGCCGCAGCTTAGCCACACGCTCGGCCAGCTGGTTGAGACGAAACCTATCAGGCGCTGCATGGAGAACTGGCTCGGCAAAGACCGAAGGAGGAGATGCAGGTGCCAGAGGAGTAAAGCGCACATGCTCCCAATAGGCCATTTGCTGCTGTGCCGCGACGGTCTGCGAAAGGGTTGCTGCCGATCTCCCTACTGAGGAATATGGCGTCGCCACAGAGGAGGGCACAGCCACGTAATGCTCGTTTCCACCGAAACGTATCGCCGTTGTGCTAGTGTCCGGATCATCGGGTCTTTCTTGACGGTATGACGGCACCGAAACCGCATGTGCGACCCTTGAAACTTGATCCGACGGCATAACTGGTAAGCCGGGTTCTGTTTCCAAAGCGAGAGACACTAATCGACTGACAATCCAGATACCCAGCAGGGCGCCCAGAAAGCGCAATGGCTCGCCTCGCAAATGATTATGTCCTGATGTCACCTCGCTACCCGACTATGCAAGCTTGGCTCAGATATAGAATCGCGCTTCACCACGTAATGGCTGGTCTTGTCCCAATGGAGCGGCGCCCCCATGAGCATATTGCAATAAATGCCCAATGCCCGCCTTGCAGCCAGGATAGTAATGAAATTGGCAACCACAATCCGTGGCATGGCGAGCAGGCCTTGGGGAAAGCCATATAGGTCCGCCGTGAAGGCTATGCGCATCATAATCCGCCACAGTAGGAACACCAGGTTAAGCCAGAGAAGCGTCTGCAATAGCGGTGAAAACGGCAGACCATTATACACGCCAAGCCAAGATGCGAGCATTAGCAATCCGGAGCCGAGAATTGCGAGATAGGCCGCACTCAGCACCAGCGCGTTAAGCACAGTCCGCCGATCGCGCAGACGCATCCAGAACTCTGCCCATCCGCCATGCCAACCAATGCGATCCCAACCATTAAGCGCGATACCTGCTATCCAGCGACTTTTCTGCCGCACCGAGTCCACGCGCTTATGTGGAAAATAGGCGCGGGTTGCGATCCACTCGCCATTTGCGGCCTTTCTGCGGCATAGCGTGGCTCTTGCACCCATCATGTGCAGCAGCAGGCCGAGCTCATAATCCTCTGTGAGGCTGTCTTCGGAGAACGGTCCTGCCAGTCCCTCTCTTTGTGGAGAGTCGGCAATTTGCTGCAACACATCACGGTTGATCGCGCAACCCACGCCGGCCAGAGGCAACCCTGCCTTAAGATAATCGCGCACAACCATCGCTTTGCCATGCGCTTCGGCAAATTCGTCCGCATAATGACCGGACACAAGCGGCGATTGCGGATGAATCAGCGGTATGACCGGCAGTTGCACCACCTCATGGTCATCCATCTCCACAGAAAATGCAGCCAGCGCATCGGCATGGACCATATCTTCCGCATCATGAAGGACAACGGCATCAAATCGCTGACCGCAATCCTCCTCATACTGCGCCATGGCCTGCCACATCTCATTGAGGCATTGCGCCTTGGATGTCGGGCCATGATAAGGATTGATTACAATTTGCAGCCTCGGATCAGCATTGATCTTCATGGCCGCTTTAAGGGTGTCGGGATCATTGGCGTAGCAACCAAGAAATATCCGCACATGGTCGCCCTGCCACTTGGTCACCATATTGCGCAAGGTCTCGCCAATGACATCGGCTTCCTTCCAGGCAGCTATAAAGATGGCAAATTGCTTAGGGCTGCCAGAAACGCTCTCAACTTCTGTGATATTGGCGATGGCCCTTTGACCACGCGAGCGGAACCAGACCAGATCGACAAGTAGTTCGTCCACTCCACCGAGAAAAAACCAGAACGCGGCGAAAAACGCCAGTTCGCGGGTGCCAATGTCTAGCCAGATCCAATAATCTGCCGCCACAATGCCCCCTTTTTTGCGGTGCGATTAACTGCCTGCCTGCACGGCGTTTTACACGATGTTGCAGGGCATTTGTTCCTTGTTACCTGCTATTTGTCAACGATCTCTGCCAATTGGCATGCGGACTTGCCGCATTGTCGGCTGGACACACGCGAATATGCTTATACATAGGGACATTAAGAGAATATCGGGGCTTAAGACATTAAGCCCCAGTGAAAGGATCCTTCATGGCTGCGCCCCGAGCACCCCGCACTGGCAATGCATCTGCACTACGCAAATTCCTTGAGAGCGAAGCCGCTGGTGGTGTGTTGCTGATGTTTGCTGCGGCTGCAGCGATGATTATCGCCAACAGCCCGCTTTATGAGTTCTATCACCATTACTTGCATGAGATTGAAGGCCCGGTCCTGACCGAGAAGCTCGGTCCGATGACGCCGCATCTTTGGATCAACGATGGCCTGATGGCGATTTTCTTCTTTCTCGTCGGACTCGAGATTAAACGCGAGTTTATCGATGGCCGGCTAGCCACCTGGGATGATCGCCGCTTGCCCGTGATTGCTGCGCTGGGCGGTATGGCGGTTCCAGCCATTGTCTTTCTGATCGTCGTCTATGCCGCCGGGATGCCCGAGCTATCCCGCGGCTGGGCTATTCCTGCGGCAACCGACATCGCCTTTGCCATTGGTGTCCTGGCGCTACTCGGCAACCGGGTTCCAGCCTCGCTTAAGCTGTTTCTCGTCACTGTCGCCATTGTCGATGATATGTGCGCCGTGGCGATTATCGCGCTGTTTTACACAACAGGCCTGAAAGTCGCCTATCTTGGAGCAGCAGCGGTGGTGCTGGCCATCATGTTCGGCATCAATCGGGCAGGCGTTCGCTCGCTGCCCATCTATTTCGTATTCACCTTGATCCTCTGGTATCTGGTGCTCATGTCAGGTGTCCACGCCACCATCGCCGGGGTATTGGCGGCGCTTACCATACCGATTACCAAGAGCCCCGGCGCGCCCGACGATGCGGAATCGCCGCTGCACAAACTGGAACATGCCATCGCGCCGATCAGTGCCTTTTTCATCATCCCTGTCTTCGGTTTTGCCAATGCCGGGGTGGAGATCATCGGCAAGCTGAGCTTGGAAGAGGTATTTGCACCATTGCCGCTCGGCATTGCACTCGGCTTACTTATCGGCAAACAATTGGGGATTTTCGGCAGTATCTGGGTGTGTGTCAAAACCGGTTTTGCCAAGAAGATACCCAATGCCAATTGGCAGCAGATTTACGGCCTTTCAATGATGTGCGGCATTGGCTTTACCATGAGCTTGTTCATTGGGGAACTCGCCTTTAAGGGCAATGATGAGTATATGCAGCTGCTTCGCGATGAGGCAAAGATCGGCATTTTGATGGGATCGCTTGTTTCTGCTGTCGTCGGCTATTTTGTGCTGCGCTCTGCCTGTCAGAAAAGGCTGAAAGAGCTGGAAGCTGAACGTGCTATGGAAGCGGCCGCCAAGGCAGCTGCAAAGACCGACGCTCAGGCTGCGGAGTAATGTCAAAGACCATCGGAGGCTGGGCCACAATCGGGTTAGCCTCTCTGTTTGTCTTTATGGCAAGCTGTACCCCTGTCGCCGAGCTGCAAGACGCTCTGCCAGTGGCAACGCCCGATACGGCATCCGTACTTGACAGCATCGCCGAGGATTATGTCCGGCTGTCCTTGGAAATCGGCACCAAGGAACCCGGCTATATCGACGCCTATTATGGCCCAGCCGAGTGGAAAGCCGAGGCGGAGGCCAATCCGCGCGGGTTGATTGATCTCGCCAATGCGGTGATTGCGTTGGAAGAACGTCTTGATCTGGTTGACGAGACTCTGCTCAGCCCAATGCAACAAAAGCGTCGTACCTTTTTACTAGCACAGCTAAATGCCGCGCGCACAAGGCTGCTGATGCTGCAGGGCGAAACACTATCCTTCCGCGATGAGGCGCTGGGTCTGTTCGGCGTGATTCCAGAGATAAAGCCGCTCTCTCACTATGATCCGATCTTGGAGCGGTTGAACAAACAATTCCCGGGCAAAGGAACACTGGCAAGCCGCATAGGCAGCATACCAGCACGACATACTATCGCGCCGGAGAAACTGGAGCCGGTATTCAATGCCGCCATTGCCGAATGTCGAAACCGTACTCTGGAGCATATCCCGTTGCCAGAAGATGAAGACTTCACCATGGCCTTTGTCACCGACAAACCCTGGAGCGGCTATAACTATTATCAGGGCGATTATCGCAGCAGGATAGAGATCAATACCGACCTGCCGATCCGCATTGGTCGCGCGGTCGATCTGGGCTGCCATGAGGGCTATCCCGGCCATCATGTTTACAACATGCTGCTCGAGCGTAACCTGTCGCGCCAGCGAGGCTGGGTCGAATATCAAATCTATCCGCTATACAGCCCGCAAAGTCTGATCGCGGAAGGCAGTGCCAATTACGGGATAGAACTTGCCTTTCCCGGCGAGGAGCGCCTAGCTTATGAAAAGTCAGTGCTCTATCCGCTTGCTGGCCTCGACCCGGACAGCGCAGATGAAATGGCGCAGTTACAAGAAGCCCTTCGCGATCTTTCCAGCGCCCGTTTTACCATCGCGCAACGCTATCTCGATAGCGAGATTAGCCGTGAACAAGCGATAGAGCTCACCCAGAAATACATGCTCTTTGGTCGCAATCGTGCAGAACAATCCATCAGCTTTGCCGACACCTATCGCAGCTATGTTATCAACTATGGCCTGGGCCTAGACATGGTGCGCGACTATGTCGAAAGCGCTGGCCAAGATCCGGCCATGCGCTGGGCCGCGATGGCGAAAGTCCTGAGCGAGCCGACACTGCCGGTTGATTTGGTTATTGTTCGTTAAGCGGCAGAGGTCGCATCCAGCGGTAAAAGCCTGCAGGGCTCTTTAATGGGTGCGCCCTATTCGTCCTCTTCTACAGAACGGTAAGGAATAAACTCACTAAAGGAGCAGCCGGCAATGCCCGCTCGAATCCCGAAATCCGTGACTTGGGCGATGTCACCTTTACATAGACGCTGTTGGGGGCGAAGGGTCACGAGGGTATTGTTGCGCTCCAGCCGGGGACACCCGCCCGCTGGAGTATTGGCATAGATCGTGTTGCCAACCTCATAGAGAATCAGGTCATCGCTGATGACGGTCATACGCTTTAGTTGTCGCCCCGCCGGGATGCACTGCACCGGGTCGTCCGCGACCCTGTCTTCAAGTTCTCGCTCAAGCAAAGCCCGTTGATCCTCGGTAAGGTCTATGTCCGGGAAATGCAAAGCCGTCGCGGCGGCCAACAAGACCGCGCTGCCAGACAAAGCCAAGCTCAAGCTGACCTTTGCAGAACCAAGCATGATAAAGCCTTTCTACTATCGCTCACCTTCACAATCATTATAGCGCTAAAGCTCAAGGCCATAAAGTCGCTATGCAATAGCCTCAGTCAATAAGGCCTTCACCACTCCCCCAAATTCGGCATCGAAGCCCAAGGCTCCTTTGGTTCCAAATGGCCATCCTGTAGCAATTCGATGGAAATCCCATCCGGCGTGCGGACAAAGGCCATATGGCCGTCACGCGGCGGGCGATTGATGGTGACGCCGGCATCCATCAGCTTTTGGCACGTCGCGTAGATATCATCCACGCGATAGGCGAGATGGCCGAAATTGCGGCCACCATGATAGTCTTCGGGCGCGCTGCCATCTTCGGGCGGCCAGTTATAGGTCAGTTCGACCTCGGCCACCCCTTCTTCGCCCGGTGCGGCAAGAAAAATCAGGGTGAAGCGACCGGCCTCAACATCGAAGCGGCGCACCTCTTCCAGACCGATTAGCTTGAAGAAATCGACGGTTTTCTCTGGGTCACTGATGCGGATCATGCTGTGCAGAAATTGGGTCATACTGGTTCCATTTCACTCCATTCATCGCAGTTCAGAAACGGTTCATCGCTCAAAACCTATTTCGAATCTGCGCAACGCAAGCTGTATTTTGTGCATCCTGATCGCAAAGGGGAAGAGAAAATGTCTGAAGATTCCGAAGCCATCACCCATAGTGTCTCACCAACCGCTTCGCGCGGCCTGTATTGGGGCAGCGCAGGCATTATTGCCATCGGCCTGATCGCGGGTGGCTATCTTCTGGGCGATGGCCTGCTGCGTGCCAGAGAAGCCGATCGCTCGGTCACGGTGCGCGGGCTGGCCGAACGCGAAGTGACCGCTGACCTTGCAACCTGGACCATCGCCTATTCGGCCAAGGCCGAGACGATGGAAGCGGCGCAGGGCGATATTGACCGCGACACCGACGCTATTCGCGCTTTCTTCACCGAACTCGGCTTCGCAGGAGATGCACTCCAGCCAACCGGCGTGAATGTTAGCCAGTATAACCAATATGGCAAAACCAATTTCACCATCAGCCAGCGGCTGCAATTGCGCACCGATGACATTGAGAAAGCCCAAGCGGCGGTCTCCAAGCAATTTGATCTGGTCCGGCGCGGCGTGGTTTTGCAGGACGGATCGGGCATGAATTTCAGCTTTACCAAGCTCAATGACATCAAGCCCGAAATGGTGGCCGAAGCGACGAAGGATGCGCGCAGCGCCGCCGAACAATTTGCTCAGGACAGCGGTACCGATGTCGGCGCGATCAAAAGCGCGACCCAGGGCTATTTCTCGATAGAATCACGCGATGGCGATGGCGGCTATGGCGTCAGCGATACGCCCTATAAAAAGGTCCGTGTTGTCACTACCGTGAACTTCTATCTGAACTAACGGTCTCCGGAGCGACGGGTGGTTGGCTGACCGCCTGATCCGCAGCCGGCGCCTCGCCCGCCTCCATCTCGGCAAGCTGGCGCAGATATTCCTGTGCCGAAACGCGCGCCGGGCCGGGGGCGTCGATGGTCACTACCTGCTGCCATTTGACCCGCGCCTCCTCGACATTGCCCAGCAGCGCCGAGATAATGCCCGCCTCCACCAGGATATCCGGGTCTTCCGGCCCAAGTGACAGGGCGACATTGATGTCCGCCCGCGCCCGCTCCAGATTGTCGAGCCGCCGCTCCAATGTCGCCGACAGCAGCCAGCCCAGCGGGTCCTGTGGCACATGTTTCTGCACCAGCACAAATTCCGCGCGCGCCTTCTCCAGTTCACCCAGCGCCACCAGCGCCCGCGCCCGATCGAGATGTGCCAGCCCCAGCGCCTGCCCTTCCAATATGCCGCTGATCAGCGCGCTGTCGAGAAAGGCGATGCTGGTCGAGGGCTGACCATCGGCGAGCGCCGCATTGGCCGCCTGCACCCATAAGTTAGCCGAGCGCTCATCCTTGGCCGCCTCGGCATCCTGCGCCGCTTGGGCAAAGCTGTCCGCGGCACTTTGCCAGCGCTGTTGCTTGGAAAAGGCAAAGGCGAGGCAATGCAAGGCAAAATAGCTGCCGCCATTGGCCAGCCATTCGCGCGCATTGGCAACGCCGCGCGCCGGATCCTCAATCACCAGATCGAGACACTGGTTAAACTGCGCCTCGCGCGGATCAGGAGGCCCCATAAGCTGCGCATGCGCCGGGGAGGTCGGCAAGGCGGTAGCAACTAGGGCAATGGGCAGCACATAACGCAAGTGAAGCACCTCTACTGGGAAAGCGCAGTTAATTCGGTTCCACCGGCCCCGAAACCAGCTCTTCCAAGATGGTCAGGATCAGACGGATATCCTGTGGCCGGGACAGGCGATGATCGCCGTCCTTGACAAATATCGTCTGCACATCGGCTGAACGCAGCTGCTTGGCCGTCTCCAGACTATATTGCCAAGGCACATCCGGGTCCGCCTGTCCATGGACAAACCGCGCCGCACAGCCAATATCTATCGGCCGGTCCAGCAGCCGGTTCGCCTCGCCCGACTGCCAAAAGGCCTTGCTGGTAATATAGGGCTCGGGGCCATAGTCGCTGGTCTCGACAAGCTTGCCTTCGCGCAGGATCGTCATCTTCTGCTCCTGGGTAAAGCCCCACATGGTGAAATCAGGCGCGGCGGCAATGCCGAGCATACCGGTCACCCGGCTCGGCCGCGACAGCACCACCAACAGCATCAGCCAGCCGCCCATGGACGAACCGATCACCATCACCGGCCCTTCGACCAGCCGGTCGATCAACATCAGCACATCATCGCGCCAGTCAATCAGCGTCTGTGTTTCAAAGTCACCCTCACTGACGCCGCAGCCGCCATAGTCCAGCCGCAGACAGCCAATGCCATGCTCTGCGGCCCAGGCATCAATCGCCACAGCCTTGCCGCCTTCCATGTCTGACATATAGCCGGGGAGGAATACGAGCGTCGGCTTATCGGCAGCACCGGTGCGATGGCGATAGGCGATCTTGGTGCCATCGGCACGGGCGATATGGGCGAGGTCGGGAATATTGGTCATGGCGAGCGCGATATGGCGCGGGCGCTGGTTTTGCAAGCCGGGGGTGGCGCGGGACGATTGTCGGGAAGTGTCAGGCGGGCTGTACTAAGTTCACAAAGTTCACACCTATGAAGCGCAGAAAACCGTGCCTCTGTTGGAGATGCCCAACAATGTTGGAAGCGCCGCCCTATTAAAAGAGTTTCTCGCGAAGGACGCGAAGATTTTCAAGAACGCGAAGGGGTCGTGCAATATACCTACCCCCTCCACCTTTAGGGGAGGGGCAGCGAGACTTAGCGCCGTAAGGCGCTTAGTCGCAGCGGGGTGGGGGTTCGCCACTTGCGCAATGCCCTTTGAACAAACCTTGCCCGCAATCGGGCGGGAAATAGTCTCACGCGGAGACACAGAGGCGCGGAGATATTCCAACCAAAGGTGACACAAGTGACAGGGTGTCACCCTGTGATTTTCGTAAGGATTGGGCATAGCGACGCTATTTTCCTGCCTTAACTCAATGACTTAGAGCAACGGCTTGTGCCGATACAGGCAAGGTGACACATTTGCCCGTAAATGGGGAAAATAGTCGCGGGAGATCAACGGATAGAAAGAGCCGAAACCAGAATAGCAGCGATGGCGCTTGTAGGACATGGGTGGCTTGGTCAGTATCGGGGGTGAGATGGTGCCGAGGCAATTCGGTCTTTTCGGTGACATGGCGTAATTGCTGTAGTCATCCTCCTTGTAGGAACGAAGTCATGCATTTTGCATGCTTCAAGCAAGGAGGATGACCGATGACGATGTATGCAGGTTTGGACGTATCTGACAAGGCGACACATATCTGTGTGGTGCGAGATGATGGCGAGATTGTCCGCCGTGATGTGGTGGCGAGTGATCCGGATGTTCTGGCCAAGTGGCTGGAGCGCCATGCTGGCGGTGTCGCGCGTGTGGTATTGGAGACCGGCCCCTTGGCGGTGTTTTTATATCATGGGCTGAAAGAGCGTGATGTGCCGGTGCTGTGTATCTGTGCACGTCATGCCAAGGGAGCGTTGTCGGCGCGGGTCAATAAATCGGATGTGCATGATGCTGAAGCGCTGGCGCATCTGGCGCGCACCGGATGGTTCAAACAGGTGCATATCAAGCAAGAAGGCAGCCATATCGACCGGGCGGCGCTGAAGATCAGGGGCCAGCTGGTGAGCAGCCGCAATGCTCTTGCCAACCAACTGCGCGGGATGCTCAAGCTGTTTGGCCTGAGGCTGGGCCGGGTGACAACCCCGGGCAAGCGGCGCGAACGGTTGCAAACACTGTTTGGCCAGCGCCCTGATCTGCGTGTGGTGTTTATGCCGCTGGCCGAGATGATCGAAGCGCTTGAGGCGCAGCTATCGCGCAATGCCAGACTGCTTGATGCCAGGGCCGCTGCTGACCCGGTGGCGGGTCGGCTGATGAGTGTCCCCGGCGTCGGGCCGATAACGGCGTTGACCTTTATCACCAGCATAGAAGACCCTGAGCGCTTTACCCGCAGCGCGAGCGTGGCCGCTTATGCCGGACTGGTGCCGCGCCGCAGCCAGTCGGGCGAGCGCGATCATAAAGGGCGTATCTCCAAGGCCGGTGATCCGATGCTCAGAAGCGCCCCTGCGCCCTGCAGCACTGGGGCAAAGCCCTGGCCCAGACCAGGGGCCTGAAACATGCCAGAGTGGCGCTCGCACGCAAACTGGCCATACTGCTGCATCTGCTGTGGCAGAAAGACACACAGTTTAGCTGGGCCGATCCGGCCAGCGGGCAATGACACTATGACCATATGATATGCCACGAAACCGGTGATCTCGGAAAAACTGTGGAAGCATCACTATGTGATGACTTCGCCGGTGACATGGAGACACCAACTCTAAACGCCTGACCGCGATCATGAGAATGCCTGCAAACCCATGGTCAAAGCCAGCAGCATATCTCGAAGACAACCATCGGCTAGCAGGCAAGCAAACAAGGCAGATATATGTTATCAATTAGACAACAGTTTACTGAATCCCTAATTAGGTGCCTTCAGATCACAGACAATTGAAGTGGCCAGATCAAGAGCCGCACGCTGGACAATGACAGCTATGCCAACACAGCACATTATGATGTGAATCGCGCCTATCAGGTGAACGGTCTTAACCAATACACCTCAGCCGGCGCTGCCAGCTTCATCCATGATGCGAATGGCAATCTGACCTCTGATGGCAGTGTGACCTTTATCTAGATGCAAGAGAACCGCCTGGTACGGGCCATGGGCGCGAAACAGGCAACGCTGACCTATGATCCGATGGGGCGGTTATGGCAGGTTGATGGCACGGCGGCAGGCGGCAGCATTACCCGCTTCTTATATGATGGCGATGCGCTGGTGGCGGAATATGATGCTCTGGGTAATCTTACCGATCGCTATGTCCATGGTGTCGATGCCGATGTCCCCACCCAATGGTATGAAGGCAGCACGGTCAATAGCAGCACCCGGCATCATCTGTTCGCCAACTGGCAAGGCTCAATCGCGCCTTTGCGGGCATATGCCCTTCCCAGTGTCTAAAGAATAGAAGGGAGCGCCACGGATAGAATCCATCCGCGCGGCGCTGATGTAATCCGCTAGCTCCTCGGCCTTCAGCAGGCAATAGACTGAGGTCTCCGATAGGAAGTACCGGTTCTTAAGAGTAAGCTCAGCGAGGCACTCCTTCAGATCACGAGACTTACAGCGCAGACCCTCAACCTCGTACGTAATCGCAAAACGGGTAGTGTCATAAGCAAGCCCAAGCTTACTGGCTTCCATGAACTCCTTGGGCCAGGTGTAATGCCGGTTCTGTATCATCCCTTCTCGGCATGAACCTTGACTTACTGTTCTTTGAGTATTTGATTCTTAAGTCTTAACTGCAATCTGTGTCTTGGGTGCGGACCGGCGATGATTCATAATGATCATTGTCGGATGTACAGCCAGCAGCTGCAAAGAGTATCATTTTTTGGCAATGCAGGCCTTGCTGCAAGGCCAGATACCATGGCCACCGGCGATGAAGTCCGCCTCCTCAGCGGTGATCTGGTATTTGCGCCCGATCCTGAAAAGGACGGAACCCATGTCCATATTCCTTTCATCAAGGCAATATTCTACGCTCCAGCGCCGATCTGGGTTTGTACGCGCAGAGTCCCCGGTCTTTTTCTCGGTCATCACATTATTCCTTTTCAAAAACAGGCTGGACCCTGGGCGACATCCTGACAAACTCACGCTTGCTTCTTCCCTGATACTCTAACAGCTTGAATTCCTTGCCCATATCCTGATCATGAAACGTCAAAAGCTCGCAGTTACGATATGGATTGATATAAATGTTAGGGTTACGGATCTCGTCCATCCCATTTGCGACCAGTGTCTGTACGATACAGTCCATAGCGTCCAGAAACTCATGCGCGCTATAAGCGCCGCTCATCCGAATTCGCATTTATTACCTCCTAAGCCGACCTTCAAAAAGCCGGGCCGTGGTAACACCCGCGACTGAGTCCGAGCGCGCTGCCGTCTTTGGGCAGAGCCTTGGACATGCACGACAGCGACCCGGCCAGAATGCTCTGGCCAAGGCTCAGTCGTGCATCAGGGTTACCACGCCCCGCGCCGCGTTTTCGATGCGGCAGGGTTATGTTGCATAGATGAAAGCCGATGTCATCTCCCCACGCAAAACAAACAACGAGAAGCTGCGACAAAACTGTACCAGGGGTCTGACCCAAGAAGAAGATTGGTTTTCGCTCCGCCACACGCAACTCTTTGAACAGGGCTGATGGACTCAAAAAAATCGCCTCATGGGTATACGCAAATCATCGACCTATATTTTCCGTATGTAGTACATTGTCACACATGTATATGTCTATACATATTAGGGAGTTAGCGCGCTTGCGGTACAAATGTGTCACATGTGTCACCAATGTGCCCGCCGCAAGTCATTGATATTAATCCATTTTTGCCCCCGGTTGCCGCGTTCGGTGTGCTCTCTCCCAAGGGACTTATTTTACTGCCCGTTACCCTCAAATCGCTCTCCTTGCTGCAAACTTTCATCAGTCTCTTGAGGGCCGGGAGAGATGGTCCCTAATGCACCAAAATATTTTCCGCTTTCCCCGATGGGGAAAGCCAAGCCACTTCCTCACCCTTAGGTATGGAACCGAAATCACCGCATGACTTTCCAGCATCATCGGAGAGAGGGAAAAATTTGGGATCGTCGTTCAGCAATCTATAGATCGAATATTTCGGCGAGCACATTGGTTTGCGCTGTGGTCGGGTCCGTGCTGGAATAAGCTGTGCCCATGCTTGCAAACGGCTGTTTTGGTTCTTCACCGCTTTCTGAATGACCGGTACCAGGTTCTTTTGCGCTGAATGGATAGACAGAAGGAGCGACCTTCTGCCAGACACCAGGCCCTGATCAATGCTCTGCAAGGCCTGGACTGAAGCAAAAATGTGCACTATGGGAAAAGAAACATTCAACTATCCCATGAGGCTCGGGAATGCATTCAAAATCTATCTCTTCTGAAGTAGAACGCATCGCCGAGATGGCGCAGGCTGGAGAGAAGATGATTGAGCGCTTGCGGCGGCAGGCGTTTTTACCGGAATCGCGAAAGGCGCTGGCAGTGCGTTACGGCATTGCCGAGGCCGCTTCGCTGCTTGGTTGTTCGACCAATCGCATCCGCATGGCAGAGGAAGATGGGCGCCTCCCCCCTCCCCTACCAACAGAAAATGGCCGTCGCCCCGGCTACTCGATTGAGGCGCTGCTCAATATGCGCGAAGTGTTGGGCGCCTCCCCTGCTCGCGCTCCGCTTGACGTTCCGGCGATTATCGCGGTGCAGAACTTCAAGGGTGGTGTCGGCAAGTCTACCGTCACTACTCATTTGGCGCATTATTTCGCGGTGCAGGGCTATCGTGTGCTCGTGGTCGATTGCGATAGCCAGGCAACAACGACGACGCTGTTTGGCTTTAATCCGCATTTCAACATTCGGCGCGAACAAACGCTCTATCCCTATCTCTCTATCGATCCGACCGAGCATGATCTGTTCTATGCGGTGCAGAAAACGCCCTGGCCCAATGTCGACCTCATCCCGTCCAACCTTGAACTGTTCGACGTTGAATATGAACTTGCTGCCGCCGGTGCCGATGGCGGTTCGGTACTGGCGACGCGCTTCCGCAAGCTCAAAGCGGGACTTGCCGATCTGGCGAGTAATTATGATATTGTTCTGCTTGATCCCCCCCCTGCCCTCGGCACTATCAGCCTCGCGGTGATGCAGGCGGCCAATGCGCTATTAGTGCCGCTAGCCGCAACCACGCCGGATTTCTGCTCTACGGTCCAATTTCTCTCGATGATGGAACAGGTGGCGGCGCAGCTAACCCAGGCGGGCATTGAGGTGCATTATGATTTTGTCCGGCTGATCTGCAGCAAATTTGACAGTAACGACCCGAGCCACGCCATGGTGCGACAGATTATGGAGCAGACCTTCGGCCCTGCCCTGCTCCCGGTGGCGATACTGGAAAGCGCGGAAATCAGCCATGCTGCGCTCCGCATGATGACGGTTTATGAGCTCCATCAACCGATTGGCACCGCCAAAACCCATAAGCGCTGCAAGACCAATCTCAACGAGACCATGGCGCAAATAGAAGCACTGGTGCGGCGCAGCTGGGGTGTCGCCTCCCCTGCCAGCGCCGAAGAGGTGATCAATGGCCCCTAAGACGCCAATCATGATTACTATGCCTGCAATCAGGGGCATCCAAGAGCGCCATCATTCCCACATTTGCGAAAATGTGGGAATGATGGTATGTTTCCTGCAGGAAACTTCGCCCGGAAATAGGGCTGCATCAAGGAGGCTTGTATGAGCAGACTGACCATCGACATCAGCGAGAACCAACATAAAGCGCTCAAGGCCATGGCAGCGCTGGAAGGCAAGACGATCCGGCAATATGCACTGGAACGGCTGTTTCCCGAGCCGCAACAGGCCAGGGCTGCCCAATCTGACAAGACGGTCAAACAACCCTTTCCCGGCGCAGTGCCCGATGGAGCGCAATGGGGCGATGAACCCTGGGTCGATAATCGCCCGCTGGGGGAATTCGCTCTGGGCAGGCTGGAAGACATGGACCCTGATGATATGTCGCCGGAACAGCGCAAGCAGTGGGATGCTTTTGCCGCCGAAATGCAACGCCGCGCCAGGGAGGCGCTGACGGGCAATGCAGTCACCGTCGATCTGGAAGAGGTCATGGAACGGATATTGGACGAGGATGACCCTGTTTGACCCGCTTCACCTTGCATCCATTGGCCCTCGCCGATTATGAGACCATTATCCGCTATTCCCGGCGGCAATGGGGTGTGGAGCAAGCACGCCGCTATGGTCATGCACTAATCGATGGAATGCGGCAATGCGCCGATGGCACACCTTTAGTCAAAGCGGTAAAAGGGATTGCGGGGCAAGATGGCCCAATATTTGTTCTGCGATGCAAGATGCACAAACTGTATTTCATACGGCCCCAGGATGATCGCGCATTGATCATCGCCATCCTGAGCCAGCATATGGACCAACCCGCCCGGCTTGCCGAACGCATGGAGGCGCTATGATGGCAAATCACGGCTCTTTCCTACAACACGACGTTCTTATAGCGTTCTGGGTTATATTCGCTGCAAATTGGAAAGGAGCAGCCTGATGGCACGCAAACAAAGCGATTATCTGGCTAGCCTTTTGGCCGATGAGGTCGAGGAAGGTGCCGATGCAGAAACTGCAGCAACCAAGGACGGCGCATCGACAAGCGCTCCCCCTACTCCGACTCAGCGCGCAGACAGTGCTAACACATCAAGCCGCCGCGCCAGCACCAGCCTGTTGGGCCGCGAAAGCGCTCTGGCACGCATTGCGTCGGGCGAGGTCAAACAGGTAACCCAGCTATTGCTTGACCCTGCAAAGGTCCGCATCTGGTCCGGCAATGCTCGAATCCAGGCGCAGATCAATGCCGACAATTGCCACGATCTGATTGACTCGATCATCGCCGAGGGCGGGCAGAAAGTGCCGGTGGTGGTGCGCAGGGTCGATGACAAGGCAGCACGCAAAAAGGGCCATGACTATGAGCTGATCGCTGGCACCCGCCGCCATTTCGCCATCAGCTGGCTACGCGCCAACAGCTATCCCGATATGAAGCTCTTGGCACAAGTGGCCGATCTTGATGATGAGGCTGCGTTCCGCCTCGCCGATATTGAAAACCGCGCGCGCAAAGATGTCTCGGATATTGAGCGTGCACGCAATTACGCCCATGCACTGACCGCGCATTATGGCAATCATCAAACGCGCATGGCCGAACGGCTGAAGATTTCCAAGGGCTGGCTCTCCAAGATGTTAAAAGTCGCCACCCTGCCCGATGATCTGCTTACCTGCTTTCCCGACTGGCAGGGCCTAGCGCTCAACCCGGCCTATAAGCTGGCGCAGGCCTTAGATGATGCTAAAACCGGCCCGTTGGTCCGAAACAATATCGCTACAGTAAAGGCGACACTCAAAGAGATGCGAGACCAGGATGAGCCCCTGCCAGACGCCGCGGCGATTATTGCTATGTTGCATAAAAGCGATAGCGCGCTCTCCCCTGCCCCGGCCTTTGAGCCGGTGAGCTTTGCGAGCAAAATGGGCCGCCTAGCCCTCAGCATCCAGAGCGCCAATCGACAGGGCGTGACCATTCGCCTGCATGCAGGATCAGGGGCAAGCGAAGCCGAACTGGCCCGCAGTTTCAAAGAGGCATTGGCCCTACTCAAGAAACAGGGGCGTGATATTGGCTAGCATGGCTCACCCTGCCCTTCTAACGGCACGGAAGCCCGGTTTCCCGGCTTCGGGCAAAATGTTTCCTGCAGGAAACATCGGTTCACCGCCCTGCCCCATCACCAGAAAGCCAAGCCCATGAGCCGCGCCAAGCGCCAGTCGGTGAATGAACAGTTTGACCTGTTCCTGCCCTATATTGCTGACCTCAATTTCCGTGATCAGCGCGAAATGATGGAGCGCCCCTTTTTCTCGCTGGCAAAAACACGCCGGACCAAGCCAATTGACTACACCAGCCCGGATGGCAAGCTCTGGGTCCATGTGTCAGCCAATCCTGATTACGGCATGGCAACGATATGGGACGCAGATGTTCTCATCTATTGCGCTTCCATGCTGGCGGATATGGCACGACGTGGCACCAATGATATTCCGCGCAAGCTCCACATCATGCCCTATGATCTGCTGCGTGCCATTGGCCGCCCGACCACGGGCCGTGCCTATGAACTTTTGGGACAGGCACTTGACCGCCTTGTATCGACAACCATCAAGACCAATATCCGTGCCGAGAATCGTCGCGAAGCCACATTCAGCTGGCTTGATGGCTGGACGCAACTGGTCGATGAACGCACCGAACGCAGCCGCGGCATGACGCTGGAGCTGTCGAACTGGTTCTATGAAGGCGTCTTGATGAAGGGTGGGGTGCTCGCCATTGACCGCGCCTATTTTGACATTACCGGTGGGCGCGAGCGCTGGCTCTATAAGGTGGCCCGTGAACACGCAGGCGGGGCAGGGGAGAAGGGCTTTGCCATCTCTATGCCGACACTGTTTGAGAAGTCAGGAGCAGAGGGGCAATATCGCCGCTTCAAATTCGAGATACTCAAGCTCGCCGACAAAAACGCTATTCCCGGCTACCAGCTATTGGTCGAAAACAGGGCAGGGGAGGGCGAACCTCTTATCCGCATGCGACGGGAAAATAGCGCTACTGCCGCTGCAGATAGCACCATCACTATGAAGGGCACGACAACGACCGCGGAGTCTGTGAAAGCCAAAGGAGCCAATGTTTCCTCGAGGAAACATTCCGAACACGCTCCGCAGAAGCAAAAGCATGTAAGCCCTGGCAATTGCGGGCAGGGCAGGGGAGCCAAGCAGACCACCAATGATGCCGACAGCGCCTCCTTCGTTGATACCCGCGCGCTACTGCGGAATGTCGGCGCGGGACTGCGCTATGACGATACCAGAGGGATCATTACCGAGGACACTCGCGATTTGCTTCGTCGTGAATGCCCAGGCTGGGACCTTTACACACTGCATGCCGAGTTTGAAGCCTGGGTCAATGCAGATACAAGCAGGGTTCCGGCCAACTGGCAAAAAGCCTTTATCGGTTGGGTCAAGCGCCACCATGCCCGCAACCGCCATAGCCTGTAATTGCGAGAGGATAGATCGGGAAATCACACCGCCTGTATGGCATATACAGCCACGGGGCAGGGGAGGGGCGTTCCCAATATGTCGTGATCGTCGCCACATAGGTAGAACCGAGATCGGCCAGATCGACTAACGAAACGCACATTGAACCTCTTTCGCCGCAAGCCATTGGAAAGTGATTCAATTTGGCAACCATCAACTTGGCGTAGTTTGAGGTTTCGACACAATGGGAACTCCATATCGTCGCCCAACGACATATTGGGAACACATCAACGATCCATCAGGAACGCGTCAACGACCCTTCAGGAACAGATCACCGACCTTTCAGGAACAGCAAGATTTTGGCGACTCGTGGTTTCATAGGGAGTTTAGCGCACTCATCCCGCTCTTAACTGTCTAACCTAGATATTAACGTCTTAACGCACTGATGTTTATATGAATCTATGGAGAAAGATGGTTCAATCACGCCAGATATGTTCATCAAAGATGCTTACTTTCTCAAAGGCATCCAAAACCGGTTGCATGATCTTGCGTTCTTCCGGGTCTTTCACGAAGAAGGTGATATCCCTCATCAGGTCTCGTGCTTCACGCTCGCTTGTGTAAACACATTTCAACCACAATGAGCCGATGATGATTTTCTGCTTTTCTTCAAGGCTGAGAGCATTGTTTTGCGTGCCAAGGAAATGCTCGATTGGCTTATCTGGATTATGGCTGCCTGGTTTTCTCCTTTTGAGGCTGATGTGCGGTGATGCGCGTTCTACACTGTCAGGGTAGCAATGTCCCGGCATACATGCCCAATGCCAAGACAGTCATGATTGCAATCGGCCCATATAACCAAAGATACCGATCAAAATGGGGGCGCTGGGATGCCCTTTGCTCTGCTGCTGCCAATACCTGATCCAACCGCTCTTCCATGGCCTTCCGCCCAGCGGCCATCTCGCGCCGTCTCTTGTCAATCTCAGCCAGTTTATGACGAATTTCGTATGAATCGATTTTAACCGCCCCTTCTTACTAAACAGTCGTTATAGCATGTAAGACAGAGACAGTTAAGCCCCACTACAATCATAGTAGCGGGGCTTAAAGGTGATATGAAAACCGATATCAGTGGACCTGTTTAAGGAATTTCTCTCAAGGAGATCAAAGGCCAAAAGGCATCCTTCTCAGTCAGGCCAAACTGTTACCGTGATTTCCCTACCGATTTGCCTGTTGCTTTATTGCGATATTGATCCACTATGGTCAAGAGCATTCTTGCAAATGGAGGTTTTCTTGTCGGACCTTGTATTCGGGATTGATATTGGTATCGCGTCTTGCGGGTGGGCTGTATTGCGCAAGCCGGTTATTGACGAGGCGCCTGGCGAAATCATCGCTCTAGGTAGCTGGATATTTGACGCGCCCGAGACCAAAAAGGAGCGCACGCCGACTAATCAGATCAGACGAGGTAATCGTCTGTTGCGACGCGTGATCCGCCGCAAGGCTAAACGCATGTCGGAGATACGGAAACTGTTCAAGCAGCACCGTCTACTAACGACTGACGAACCGGAGGTTCTGAGAGACTGCAATATTGACCCTTGGGAGGTTCGTGCCAAGGCACTGGACAAACCGCTAGCTCCCAAAGAACTGGCGATTGCTCTTGGCCACATCGCCAAGCGGCGGGGTTTCAAATCCTCGGCCAAGGAGCGCGGTAGCAATCAACCCGATGATGATAAGAAGATGCTGCAGGCTCTTGAGATAACGAAGGAAAAACTGGGCCGCTACCGTACTGTAGGAGAACTGTTTGCCCGTGATCCCGACTATGTCCAACGCAAACGCAATCGTGAGGGCCTTTATGATCGTACCCAAAGTCGCGATGACCTTGCCCATGAAGTGCAGCAGATTTTTGCCTCACAGCGCCGATTGGGCAATGCGCTGGCGAGCGAAGCATTGGAGGAGGCATTTGTAGCAGAGGCCTTTTACCAAAGGCGGTTTCAAGACAGCGAAAAGCTGGTCGGGTCCTGCCTGTTTTTGCCCTCCGAGAAGCGCGCGGCCCGTTATTCTCCTTCTTTTGAAAGATTTCGCCTGCTGACCAGGCTGGTCAATCTGCGGATCAGCGATGGTGAGGTGAACCGCTCGCTGACACCAGAGGAATTGCAGCTGATAACCGCGGATATGGGCAAGACTGCAAAGCTCTCCGTCAAGGCTGTGCGCAAAGCGATTGGTCTGGCCGATGATGCGTCTTTTACGACGATAAAGCCGGAAAACGAAGATAAAGACATCGTTGCTCGCAAGGGCGAGGCGATGCCGGGCACAAAGAAGCTGCGCGAGGCTCTGGGCGAGCGGCTATGGAGTACATTAAGCGCAACGCCGGAAAAGCTTGACCAGATCGTCCATATACTGAGCTTCTTTGAAACAGAGTGCAAAATATCATGCGAACTGAAGGTCCTGGACCTCCCGGCAGGGGCCGTTGATGCACTTTTGGAGGCGTTGCCCACCTTCGCCCGTTTCAAAGGGGCGGGGCATATCTCGGCCATGGCTGCACGCAAACTTATCCCGCATCTGGAGGAGGGCCTGCGCTATGATAAGGCTTGTGCTGCTGAAGGCTGGGACCATGCAGCTTCTCGCTGGTCGGGCAGGGAGCAGGTGACCAACAAGGCAAGGTTCAACCGCCTGGTAAAGGAGATGGGCTCAGAAATCGCTAACCCAGTGGCGCGCAAAGCGCTGACCGAGAGTCTCAAGCAGCTTTGGGCGATGCGTAATCGCTGGGGACTGCCCGACGCCATCCATATCGAGATGGCCCGGGATGTTGGAAAGAGCCTGGAAGAGCGCAACAAGATCAGCCGCAACATCGAACGAACAACCGCGCAGCGCAAGCGCGAACGGGCTGAGGCGGCGGCCCAACTTGGCATAGATGTGGAGGATGTGCGCAGCGACACATTGCTCCGTTATCGTTTGTGGAAAGAACAATGCGGTCGCTGCCCCTATACCGATCAAGCCATTCCTCCCAAGTCGATTGCCGCGCAGGACAACAGTTTTCAGGTGGATCACATCCTTCCCTGGTCACGTTTTGGCGATGACAGTTTCAACAACAAGACCCTGTGCATGGCCAAAACCAATCAGGACAAGGGCAGCGATACGCCCTATGAGTGGATTATGCGCGCACAAGACGAGAAAGGCTGGACGCAATTTGTCGAGCGGATCGAATCCAACCCCAATTATGGCGGATATAAGAAACGCAACTATACGCTGGAAAATGCTGATGAGGTGGCCGAACGATTCCGCTCTCGGAACCTCAATGATACACGCTATGCCGCCAGGCTTCTCGCCGAAGCGGTGAAGCTGTTCTACCCGCAGGTAGAGCGCCAGGACAAGGACGGGAAACGGCGCGTTCTGACCCGTCCCGGGGCCCTCACGGCGGCATTGCGTCATGCCTGGGGCGTTGAGTCGCTCAAAAAGATCGATGGCAGGAGGGTTGATGATGCGCGTCACCACGCGCTTGATGCACTGATAGTGGCCGCCTGTACCGAAGCACAGATACAGTGGCTTACCCGTTCCTATCAGCAATGGGAGGGCAGGGGACTTGCGCGCCCGCTGCGGCAGATACCTCCGCCATGGGGTGACCCACACAGCTTTCGTCGCGAGGTTGAGCATGCGTATAACGGTATCTTTGTCGCCCGCCCCGAACGCCGCCGCGCCAGAGGGGAGGGTCATGCGGCAACCGTGCGCCAGGTCAAACAACGTGACGGTGTGGATATCGTTTTCGAACGTAAGTCCGTAACCGATATGAAGCAAAGTGATGTCGCAAGGATCAAAGATCCGGAACGCAACGCAGCCATTATTAGCGCGGTTGAACAGTGGTTTGCAGACGGGAAGTCACTGGATGAGCTCCCAAAATCGCCTAGTGGCGATGTGATACGCAAGTTGAGGTTACGGACCAAGATCAAGCCGTCCGTTGCTGTGCGTGGCGGCACGGCAGACAGAGGCGATATGGTTCGAGTGGATATCTTTTGCAGGCTGGATAAGCGTGGCAGGAAAGCCTTTTACGCCGTTCCCATCTACCCGCATCAGATTATGAATCAGCAACAATGGCCAGAGCCACCTAACCGCGCTGTTATCGCCTATAAAGATGAGAGAGACTGGCAAGTCATAGATGACAGTTTTGGTTTTCTCTTCAGCCTATACCCTCGCACCTATGTCGAGGTGACGAAACGCGACGGAAGCATTTTGGAAGGGTATTTTCAGGGCTTACATAGAGGAACAGGCGCAATATCTCTGTTCAATCCCAACAATTCCAATTCTCGAAAAGACAATTTAGGCAACTCCATGGACGCCATAGGCTTGAAAACTTTACTATCTATCAAGAAATATGAAGTAAATCGTTTTGGCATCAGGTCTGAAATAGCATCGGAGGTTCGTACATGGCATGGCGTGGCCTGCACATCTCCAATCCCGCCCGGCTGAATTATAGAAATAGCCAAATAGTGGTTGCCCCTGAAGGGGAAGAGGAGCTCAGCTTTCCGGTCGAGGATATCGTCTGGATCATTCTCGACACCGTGCAGCTATCGCTCACCTGTTCCCTGCTAAGCGCCTTGGCAGAGTCAGGTGTGGCGCTGATCGTGCCGGACAGCCGTCATCACCCTGCCGGTATGTTGCTTTCTTTCCATCAGCATCATGCACAGGCCGCCATGGCGCATGACCAGATTGCGATGACGCTGCCGTTGCAAAAGCGGCTCTGGCAGAGGTTGGTCCGGGCGAAGATAGAAAATCAGGCTGCGGTCTTGCGGGATATCGGCGATGACCATGCCGAAGCTTTGTCCTCCATGGTCGCACGGGTAGGATCTGGTGATCCGGCCAATATGGAAGCACAGGCCGCACGTGCCTATTGGCCCAGACTGTTTGAAGGCTTTCGCCGGCACGATCAGGATCGCAGAAATGGCCTGCTCAACTATGGCTATGCCGTTGTTCGTGCAGCTCTGGCTCGGGCTTGTGCCGCCTCAGGGCTGCTGCCTGCATTCGGAATTCATCATCGCTCGCGCACCAATGCCTTCAACCTGGTGGATGATTGTATCGAGCCTTTTCGCCCCTGTGTTGACCGCTATGCACGCAAGCGCAGCACCGACAGAGAGGGGCAGGAGCTGGATGTTACGGATCGCCGTCATATGGCTGCTATCCTGAATGAATCAGTCTTTTTGGGAGAAGAACGCCTGACTGTATTGGCGGCAACAGAAGCCATGATCGCCAGCCTGGTGCGAGCCATCAATGGCCGCGATGCCGGGCTATTGCAGGTTCCGTTCCTACCCTTGGCAAGGCACGACTGAAGGTGGAGGCTGCGGAGGTACGCTATATGTGGTTGATGGTGTTCTTCGATCTGCCGACCCGAACCAAGCCGCAAAGGCGGCGCGCCAATCGGTTCCGACAGTTCCTCAAAAAAGACGGTTTTATTATGTTGCAACTATCGGTTTACGCGCGGGTTTGCCGAGGGCAGGATGCTGTCGACAAACATATTCGCAGAGTGCGCGCAAACTTGCCCAGTGAAGGCAGTATACGCACACTGCAAGTGACCGATAAGCAATATGCGAGAATGGAACTCATGCTTGGAACCGCGCCAAAAACAGAGTCGGAAGGTGCTTCTCAGATGGTTTTGCTGTGAATTCCGGAATCAAAAAACTCCGAAATTCACAGCAATCACAATCGCTTGCGCAAAAGCTGTCCTACCATAGGCAAATCGGTAGGGAAACCACGGCAGCTTCTTTGTGCGATGTCAATTTATCTTGAGTCCTACCATAGGCAAATCGGTAGGGAAACCACGGCCTAATCAGCGCTTGATCGTTCGCCCCCAGCGTCCTACCATAGGCAAATCGGTAGGGAAACCACGGCCAAATGCAGGACGTGCCTATTGGCGGCACAGTCCTACCATAGGCAAATCGGTAGGGAAACCACGGCTCGTGTATTGCATGGATAGCCGCCTTCCTGGTCCTACCATAGGCAAATCGGTAGGGAAACCACGGCATAGCGCCAGCGCCTGCCCCAGTGGCGGCGGTCCTACCATAGGCAAATCGGTAGGGAAACCACGGCAGTCACAAAGGGGGTACGAGAAATATGTGCGTCCTACCATAGGCAAATCGGTAGGGAAACCACGGCAACTCGCTGCATCGGGCGATTACAGCAAACGTCCTACCATAGGCAAATCGGTAGGGAAACCACGGCCAAAGTGCCTCGGCAGGCGCAGAAATGGGGGTCCTACCATAGGCAAATCGGTAGGGAAACCACGGCCCTGAGGCCAGTTTATAGACCTCCCGAAAAGTCCTACCATAGGCAAATCGGTAGGGAAACCACGGCACAGCGCCAGCGCCTGCCCCAGTGGCGGCGGTCCTACCATAGGCAAATCGGTAGGGAAACCACGGCTTTAACCAAGATCGCTCTATCGCCGACAATGTCCTACCATAGGCAAATCGGTAGGGAAACCACGGCGCCGCTGCCCTGATGCCAACGATGTGAAAAGTCCTACCATAGGCAAATCGGTAGGGAAACCACGGCATACTCTAGGCGGCGGGTTTCATAGGATTTGTCCTACCATAGGCAAATCGGTAGGGAAACCACGGCAACATGCTTGGTGAAGCACACTGCCGAAGAGTCCTACCATAGGCAAATCGGTAGGGAAACCACGGCGAACAGAGTGTGCGGCCGAAAGCGCATCAGGTCCTACCATAGGCAAATCGGTAGGGAAACCACGGCATGGCTGCGGGTCAATGTGAATTTGCTTTAGTCCTACCATAGGCAAATCGGTAGGGAAACCACGGCATCGTCATGCGGCTTCTTTTCTGCCGCACGGTCCTACCATAGGCAAATCGGTAGGGAAACCACGGCCGATTAGTCTGGCTGTGTTGGTTGCGCAGAGTCCTACCATAGGCAAATCGGTAGGGAAACCACGGCTGCATAAGCAGCTTAACGGGTTTTATTTTGGAATCTTTCAACGCTCTCCAGCAATATGTAACAAGGCTCGGACGCCCCTTGTAATCGCTAGTAAAATTAGTCCCTCGGTAAAGTGCACACCCTACGCGGCAACCGGGCAAGAAAGGCACATAAATTCAATGCTTTACGGCAGGCACATTTGTACCACAGGTGAGACATTTGTCTCACAATCGCGCTAAAGTCTTGAGATAAAAGGAATGATTCATGTGTGACAATGTACTACATATAACGGACTGGGCGCTGATCTGAGTATACCGCTACGGCGACTTTTCTCTGCGTCAACTAGCCCGGATTGAGGGAGTAAAATGTGGTACAACGCAAACCAAAACTGAACATCCGCGTCGATAATGAGATGCTGGAATGGCTAAGATTTAAGGCGGAGGCCAGTGGCAAGTCACTGACAGAAGTCACTTGCGACTATATCGAGCATGGCATTGCCGCAGAGCAAAGAGGCTATTGCGAGAATATCGCGCGCAACGGCCTCGTGACCGAATATTGCCAGATCGTGCTTGAGATGCTGGCACAAAAACATTTCCCGACCAAGTTAGACGAAATCGTTGAGGTCGCCAAAAAACGGCAACGACAATTCTATATGGCCTCCGCCCGGGATGAGGAGGACATGCTATAATTTCCCACAAGTGATATTCGCTCCAGCAAGAAAGCACTGCACTTCAGCATCGAGCAGGTATGATCATGCACCTAGGTCCGCGATGGTGCATCAATCATAATCCGGTATAAACCGGTATTTATTCCGGTATTTATTCCGGTCTAATCCGGTATATATACGGGTATGCTTAACACCGACACCATAAAGATCACCCCCGAATTGCTCGCTCTTCTTTCGGAGATTGACGAGTTTAAGGGCGCATGGCGCGCTTTGGGGACTCTGGCCCCTGAGCGCTTACAAGCTTTGCGGCATGTCGCAACTATCGAGAGCATAGGATCATCAACCCGCATTGAAGGCAGCAAGCTGACCGATCGCGAGATTGAACAGCTGCTCTCCAGGCTGGACATTAAGCGGTTCGATAGTCGCGATGTGCAGGAAGTGGTGAGCTATGCAGAGGTGATGGAAACGGTTTTCCAGGCATGGGAGGATATCCCCATCACAGAAAACCATATCAAACAGCTGCACCGCGACTTGCTGCGCCATAGCAGCAAGGATGAGCGTCACAGAGGCGCATATAAAACTGTACCCAATGATGTCGGTGCTTTTGATGAGAGCGGCAAGATGGTCGGGGTGGTTTTTGAGACCGCCAGTCCATTCGACACCCCGCAGCGCATGGCCGAGCTCGTCCAGTGGCTCAATGATATGCGCTCGCTTAAACGCCTTCATCCGCTATTGATTGTCGCCATTTTCGTCGTGGTTTTCCTGGAGATACACCCGTTCCAAGACGGCAATGGCCGCCTGAGCCGCATCCTGACAACCTTGCTGCTGTTGCAAGCAGGCTATGCATATGTTCCCTATTCGTCGCTTGAGAGTGTGATAGAGAACAGCAAGGAAGGCTATTATCTGGCCTTGCGCCAGACGCAGACCACAATCCGCAGCGATGAACCCGATTGGCAGCCCTGGTTGCTGTTCTTCATGCGCGCCCTGCAGCAGCAAAAGCGCCGCCTCTCTATGAAGGTCGAGCGCGAGGAGCGTGCCTTGGCGGACCTGCCTGAGCTGGCTGTCCTGATCCTCGATTATGCCCGCCAGCATGGCCGGGTTGCCAACCGCGATATGGTGAGAGAATATGGCGCCAGTCCCAACACATTGAAAGCAACCTTCCGCTCATTGGTTGATAAGCGACTGTTGGTCAGACACGGGGGTGGGCGGTCCACCTGGTACAGCCTTTCGATAGGGTCATGAGCGAGAAGATATAATATCTCGCCCATCGGGCGATCTCTCAGGCCATCAAGATCACTTACAAACCATCGCGGCTCAGACGCTCAGGACCTGGCTATCCAGTAAAAACTCGACCTTGGCATCATAGCTTCGGGTGCGCCATGGCGTTCCGTCCGGGGCTGGGGGAGGCGGTGCATCTGTTGTTTTGCGGCCGTATTCAACATAGGGTAGCGTGCTTCTTTTGTAATCCCGCTTCAATTCCAATAGATACCCGCATAACGCGCTGGGCTCCAAACTGCATCAACGAGATGGAACGAAACCAACGTTCACACACGTGCTCATCTGACGCGAGATACTGAACTGGCGGACCAGGACCGAGACGGTTTCGCCGCCATTGAGCTTTTCGCGCAAAGATCGGTCCTAAGCTTCCGTTCGGTCAGAAACAGATATTGGCAATTCGTTTCCACTCAGATATTCTGCGACCGATTAAGCAATTCGCGGAGCAATAATCCGGATTCCTTGGGCTTTTGTGATGGCTCTAGCGCATTTGCGCGGTCGAAGCTAAAATCATCCCTTGCCTGACTTGGCGATACGCCGAACTGCTTTTTGAAGCTGCTTGAGAAATGTGCTTTGTTGGCAAAGCCTACCGCTTGCGCGATCTCGCCTATAGGTCGCTCAAAGCTGTCAAATACAAGATAGCTGAGTGCGCGGAACAGGCGGCGTCTGGAGACATAGTGGCTGACACCGCCATATTCTTCAAACATACGATAGATTACGGCGCGCGAGAGCGGGAATTGCTCGGTTAGGTCGGTGATGCTGAGGGCATGATCCGCCAAATTCTCCTCAATATAGCGCAGCATTCGCATTTGCTGGCCGCGTGTGCGGTCGGCTTCATGCTGTCTTTCCTTTTGCAGCATTTCAAGCTGCCGCTTTAGTATCGCGGCCAATAGCTGGCCCATATGTTCGGCCTGCTCGCCATCCGCAGACTTTAACCCGCCAAAAAATGCCGCCATACTGGCAGCTATCATCACCGCTTCGGGAGCGTCTGCTGGTATTTTGTGATGGGTCAGGTCTGTGACCAGATCATGCCCCAATAGCGCCACAGAAACTCCGATGACCTGACAGCCAAAATCCTCCAGATCGAGCAGAAAGGAGATATTGCTGGCCTCGACCATAACGTCACCGGGGCGCAGCGATATTGTTTCGCCCTCAACCACACCATGAACACTGCCTGTTGTGATAACCCGTAAGCGAGCGATTTTTGCCATTTCGTCCGTACAGCGGTGCTGCAGACGACAATTGATATTATAATCTATCGAAGCGGATAGGCTATCGAGCACCCAAGTCTCCCCCCCACCGGAAAGCGCTTTCCGCTGTCGCCCTGTTGTCGGCAAGGCAGAAACCGAGAACTCAGGCGGCATAAAGCCCTGAAACAGCGCGAGCATTTGCGGCTCTGACATGTCGGTCGAATCGATGCGTATATGCTGGAGGGTATCGGCTTTTTCTGTCATCTTTTTATTATCAGGCCAGGGTTGGGATGGTCGCTATCGCTGATCACCGCGATGCCTTTTCCAACATTTTTTCATGCAAATACAGGTCTCTGCATTGTTCCTCATGTAAACGAAATACGACCAATTCTAGGGTATTTTCCCGTGCGTCTCAATTCTGTTTATCGAGCGTCTCAATCTGCCCGCCGCACCGCCTGCACGCATTGTCAGTGTCGGCCTTCATCGATAGCCCAAAGACAATTGACAAATGAGAGTAATGAGGAAGGGGCGCCACGATGAAGACCAGATATTTGCTTTCAACCGCCATAGTTTTTGGCGTTGTCAGTGTTAACAGCGCACTGGCACCAGAGGCGAAAGCCGAGACATGTTTGCTGGACACAAATGGCGATGGCACTGCGACCGCCGGGGTCGACACCGATGGTGGAGCGGATGATGATGGCGATGCGAGTAATCTCGCTTGCGGTCCCGGCGCGTCGGCGACAGGCGGCAACAGCGCCACGGCAATCGGGAATAACGCTCAGGCCACTGACAACGGTACAACGGCCATTGGCAGCAACGCGGCTGCATCCGGTTTTGAGGCGGTTGCGGTTGGCTCTTTTGCCAATGCCAACGATCTTTACTCGATTGCCATTGGCACCATCTCCAGCGCCAGCGGCTTTGCATCCGTCGCCATCGGCGGTGACTTTAACGAAGACGGAACCGGCACGACGGCCTCGGGCGATGGGGCGACCGCTGTGGGCGGCGATGCCAGCGCGAGCGGGTCAAATGCGATTGCGCTTGGCGTGCAGAGCACGGCCAGCAACTCTGCAACTATCTCGATAGGCACAAACAGCGATGCCACTGGCGAGAATGCCATCGCCATTGGCAGCGATGGCGTTGATGGCGGCACCCAAGGTGCTCTCGCCTCGGGAATCAACGCAACCGCTGTTGGCGGCGATTCCCAGGCCACAGGTGAAGATGCCACTGCGATTGGGGCGGGCGCGCAAGCCGGAGCCTTTGGCACCGCATTGGGGCGGATCGCGATTTCCAGCGCTAACGAAGCGGTGGCCATTGGCCAGAACAGCGATGCAACAGCAACAGCAGCGGTCGCGGTCGGGACAGATGCGCAGGCGACCGCAATTGGCGCAGTATCGCTCGGTCGACAGGCCAACGCCTCTGGAACTGATGCGCTCTCCTTAGGCCGCTCCAGCGCAGCGAGCCAAAACGGGGCTATCGCACTGGGGGGATTTGCAAACGCTTCGGCTCAGAACGCGGTCGCCTTGGGAGCAAATTCCGTTGCCGATCAGGCGAATACGGTTTCGGTGGGTGCGTCCGGCAGCGAACGCCGCATTGTCAACGTCACCGCTGGCACAGCAGACACCGACGCCGCCACTGTGGGTCAGCTCAACACTGCCGTCAGTGCCGCGACCTTTGCCAGCAGCGATTATTTCGTCGCCAACTCCACCGGTGCCGCAGCAAGCGCAGGCGGAACGGATGCCATTGCCATCGGCGTGGGTAGCGTTGCGAGCGATAATGACAGTGTGGCAATAGGTTCCGATGCAGAGGCCACCAATCTGGGATCAATAGCCATTGGCGGCGATCTGGATGACGACGGAACAGGGGCTTCAGCGACAAGAGGGCGTGCGATTGCGATTGGCCATGATGTGCAGATTAATAACATAGCCGCAATCGGTATCGGCTCGGGTGCGCAGGCAACAAACACGAATGCCCTGGCGATTGGTGTTGGTGCAGTTTCATCGGGCTTTGAGGCTGTCGCAATCGGTGAATCCAGCGCGGCGACGGACACCTCCACTGTCGCTATTGGGGAAGGTGCGAGTGCTAGTGATCGTGCGGCCATCGCCATTGGTGATGGTGCAGCTGCAAGCGAGACAGACAGCATCGCCATAGGCCAAGGTGTTGATGTCAGCGGCTTTACAGCCATCGCTATTGGTGGCGATCTGGACGACGACGGCAATGGCGCGCTTGCCAATGCCGAAGGTGCAGCGGCCTTCGGTGCCGACGCTGCCGCCACGGCCGAGAACGCTTTAGCTATCGGAAGCAGTTCTATAGCGAACGAAGCGAATACCGTGTCGGTCGGCTCTGCAGGCAATGAGCGCCGCATCGTCAATGTAGCGGACGGAACTGCCGCAACGGATGCTGTCAATTTGGGGCAACTCAATACCGCCATCAGTGGCGCGACCTTTACCAGTAGCGACTATGTCGTGGTCAACTCCACCGGCACGGCGGCGAGCGCGACGGGTGCGGACGCTATCTCCATTGGTCAGAAGGCGGTCGCTGGAGGAGCAGTGGCAGTTGCCATCGGCGAAAGGGCCGAGGCGACCCAGTCCCAAACCGTTGCACTGGGCGGGTTGGCAGAAGCCACGGGCGGCAGCGCGACCGCGATCGGCTATAGCGCGGAAGCGACCGAGAGTGACGCAACCGCGATCGGCAATGCGGCAGAAGCCGTTGGTGCGGACGCCACGGCCTTGGGGTCGGGCTCAGTGGCCGTTACTGACGGCGTCGGATTAGGCGCTGGTTCTTTTGCAGGCAATGAGCGTGCAATTGCGGTTGGACGCACCGTGATCGCTGGCGGGGAAGGTGCGATTGCGATTGGCAGCGATGGTAATGACGTCGACTTTCCTTCTGATCCCGATATCGAGATCGGTGCGCAGGCCATAGGTGACTTTGCCATAGCGCTTGGGGCGGATGCTGTCGCTTTGGGTGACAGTTCGATTGCTACGGGAGATGGTGCCTCCGCGGTTGGGCTCGACTCGGTTGCCATCGGCACTTTTGCAACGGCTGCCAATGTTGATGGCGTTGCGATTGGTTTCAATGCGCTAGTAGAAGGCGATTTTGCCGTGGCCTTGGGTTCGGAAAGTCTGGCATCGGGAGAAGATGCCGTAGCGTTGGGCGCCCAGGCTTCCGCCATTGCGGATGATTCGATTGCTATTGGTGATGACAGCGTGGTCGAGGGTGATAACGGCATTGCCATTGGCGATGACGCCAGAGCATTGGCTGCCGATGGTGTGGCGATAGGCGAGAGCGCCTTTATTGACACAAGTGCGCAAAACAGCCTGGCCTTCGGTAAAGGGGCATCAGCAACCGCAGTGAATGCAGTGGCTATCGGCGCTGGCTCGCTAGCTGATCAGGCGGATACGGTATCCATGGGGGCCAGTGGTTCGGAACGCCGTATTGTCAATGTCGCCGACGGCACGGCGGACACAGACGTGGCAACCGTAGGACAAGTCAACACCGTATCCATGGCTACTGCAGCGGCGCAGGGTGACGCGACACAGGCACTGGCGGATGCGGCGACCGCGCAAACCGCAGCAGATAACGCCCAGACCGATGCAACTCAGGCACTTGCCGATGCGGCAACAGCACAGACCGCCGCCAATGATGCACAAACGGACGCGGATCAGGCTTTGTCTGATGCTTCGGATGCGCAGGATAGCGCTGATGCGGCACAGGCCAGCGCCGACGCCAATGCAGAGGAACTAGAATATTTTGATGTGAACTCTACAGGAACGGCAGCCGTTTCTTTGGGTACTGACGGAATAGCTATCGGCCAGGGCGCGCTTGTCAATATGGGCGCAACCAATGGTGTTGCCCTGGGCAATGGCGCCAGTGTGGCCATGAATGTCACCAATGCGGTCGCACTCGGTGCAGGCTCGGTTGCGGACCGTGACAATAGCGTCTCGGTTGGCGCCGTCGGCAGTGAGCGGCAGATCGTCAATGTCGCTGCGGGAACACAGGATAATGACGCCGTCAATCTGGCGCAGCTTAACACAGTAAGCACTGCTGCCAGTGCTGCACAGGCGGATGCGACACAGGCTTTGTCGGATGCGGCCTCGGCCCAGAATGACGCCACACAGGCGCTTACCAATGCAGCGGCGGCGCAATCATCGGCAGATCAAGCTCTGAATGAAAATGCAACACAGGACGGCTTGATTGCCGCCAATACGGCTAGTGCAGCTACGGCGCAGGACACTGCTGATACAGCCATCATGAATGCGGCGGCAGCGCAGGGCACGGCGGATCAGGCGCTGGCCAATGCGGCGACGGCACAGTCCAGCGCTGATGCTGCACAGGCAGCAGCAGATATGGCCCAGAACGATGCCAGCCAAGCGCTCACTGATGCTGCTAGCGCCCAAGCAATGGCAGATGCCGCCCAGAACGATGCGACACAGGCGCTTACCAATGCAGCGGCGGCGCAATCATCGGCAGACCAGGCTCTTAGCGAAAATGCGACGCAGGATAGCTTGATTGCCGCCAATACGGCTAGTGCAGCTACGGCGCAGGACACTGCTGATACAGCCATCACAAATGCGGCGGCAGCGCAGGACACGGCGGATCAGGCGCTGGCCAATGCCGCGACGGCTCAGGGGACAGCAGATACGGCTCTTGCTAACGCTGCGAGGGCCCAATCGTCAGCTGATCAGGCCTTAGCCGAAAATGTAACACAAGATGGATTGATCGCGACTAACGCTGTCAGCGCAGCTGCTGCGCAGGATACAGCGGATACTGCAATTGCAGATGCTGCAGCGGCTCAAGCTTCTGCAGACCAAGCACTAAGTGAAAACGCTTTGCAGAATGGCGAAATCGCAGCTAATTCAGCGAGTGCTGCCGCAGCACAGGATACTGCAGACCAAGCAATCGCCAATGCCGCGACTGCTCAGAACACAGCGGATACGGCAAGCATAAACGCAGCCACAGCACAGGGCACAGCGGATACCGCGATCACTAATGCCGCTGCAGCCCAGGCGCGTGCGGATGAGGCTTTCACCAATGCAGCGACAGCACAGGACGTTGCCGATCAGGCACGCATAGAAGCGCGTGAAGCGGCTGTAGCAGCAGCTATGGCTGGAGAAAATAGCGTGGAAGCCTTGGCACAGGCGGATGCCGCCTTTGAGCGAGCATTGGATGCGCAGAACGATGCCGATGATGCGCGCACAACAGCGCTGCAAGCGCAGATGGAAGCCGATGCCGCGCTGACCCTCGCCGAGACCAACAGCGAGGAGCTGGAATATTTCGCGGTGAACTCCACCGCAGACGGCTCCGTCGCAACCGGTAGCGACGCAGTTGCCATTGGCCCGCAAAGCACGGCATCGGGTGACCGTTCGGTGGCTATTGGGTCGATGGCCGAAGCCAGCAATGGCCAGTCGGTATCCATCGGTTATAGCAATATGGCAAGCGGTGATGGCGCCGTCGCTATAGGCAATCCCAATAGTGCAATCGGTACCGGAGCCGTGGCCCTCGGCGCGGGGAATATAGCCACCGGCACAGGTGCGGTTGCGCTTGGCAATGTCAATGTTGCCACCGGCAATGGTGCAGTGGCGCTGGGCAATGGTGCCATGGCGACAGCCGATGGCGCGGTTGCCATCGGCACCGGCGCGATTGCCAACCAGCCTAACCTCATAGCACTGGGATCAGAGGTCGCCACTTATCGCTTCGCGGGCATCACCTCAGATGCGAGCAATGCGGCCCAACAAGGCGCTGTCAGCCTGGTGACAACCGATGCGCTGGGCAATCTCGGGACCAGCAGTCTAAACCTTGCATCTCTGAGCCAGCTCGATGGGCGTGTGGCCACACTCGAAGGACAGATGGTCGCCGCCTTTGATCTCGCCAACACTGTCGACAGGGACGCCCAACGCGGCATCGCTGCGATTGCAGCCCAAGCCAACCCGCATTTCCCCAGCGAGGCCGGGCGCACAAGCTATGCCAGCAACTTCGCCGTCTATCGCGGTGAGGTCGGTTTCTCACTCGGTCTGATGCATCGCCTCGACAGCGAAACGCCCTTCGCAATCACCGCGGGCGTCAGCTATGCAGGCGGCAATTCTACCGCAGTAAGGGCAGGCGTTGCAGGGGAGTTCTAGGCCCTATAATCTAAAGTGATTGGTTGAGGCGTCCAAATGGCACAGAGATGCTGCGAGATCGTCTGCTTAATGTACAAAATAAGCTAAATGGAGACAGTCCACACACCGGCCCTTAATGGCCATAGTTTGAGGGCTGCGCGCTAGCCCGGCTTCTTCTTTGGACCCGTCGCACTGCGACGGGCTTCAGCGCAATCAAGATTCATCATCGCGCAAGGACTAACCAAGCCACGCTTGGCGAGTAGGGTTTGTGGTTAGAACTGGGACCATTTCATCCCGCGGTTGTGCAGGTCCGCTGCCATTTATTGATATAACTGATTTGACTCATAGGAGACAATGCTTGCTCGGATAGCACGCAGGAGTGTGAATACAGTTTTGTCTCAGCTTCTCGTTGCTTGTTTTGCGTGGGGAGATGACATCGGCTTTCATCTATGCAACATAACCCTGCCGCATCGAAAACGCGGCACGGGGCGTGGTAACCCTGATGCACGACTGAGCCTTGGCCAGAGCATTCTGGCCGGGTCGCTGTCGTGCATGTCCAAGGCTCTGCCCAAAGACGGCAGCGCGCTCGGACTCAGTCGCGGGTGTTACCACGACCCGGCTTTTTGAAGGTCGGCTTAGGAGGTAATCAATGCGAATTCGGATGAGCGGCGCTTATAGCGCGCATGAGTTTCTGGACGCCGTGGACTGTATCGTACAGACACTGGTGGCCAATGGGATGGATGAGATCCGCAGCGCAAATATCTATATCAATCCATATCGCCACTGTGAGCTTTTGGCGTTTCATGATCAGGATATGGGGAAGGAATTCCAGCTGCTGGACTATCAGGGAAGACGCAAGCGTGAGTTTGTCAGGATGTCGCCCAGGGTCCAGCCTGTTTTTGAAAAGGAATGATGCGATGACCAAGAAGAAAACGGAAGACTCTGCGCGAACAAACCCAAATTGGCGCTGGAGCGTAGAATACTTCCTTGATGAAAGGAACATGGATATGGGTTCCATCCTTTTCAGGATCGGACGCAAATACCAGATCACCGATGAGGAGGCGGACTTCATCGCCGGTGGCCATGGTATCTGGCCTTGCAGCAAGGCCTGCATTGCCAAAAAATGATACTCTTTGCAGCTGCTGGCTGTACATCCGACAATGATCATTATGAATCATCGCCGGTCCGCACCCAAGACACAGATTGCAGTTAAGACTTAAGAATCAAATACTCAAAGAACAGTAAGTCAAGGTTCATGCCGAGAAGGGATGATACAGAACCGGCATTACACCTGGCCCAAGGAGTTCATGGAAGCCAGTAAGCTTGGGCTTGCTTATGACACTACCCGTTTTGCGATTACGTACGAGGTTGAGGGTCTGCGCTGTAAGTCTCGTGATCTGAAGGAGTGCCTCGCTGAGCTTACTCTTAAGAACCGGTACTTCCTATCGGAGACCTCAGTCTATTGCCTGCTGAAGGCCGAGGAGCTAGCGGATTACATCAGCGCCGCGCGGATGGATTCTATCCGTGGCGCTCCCTTCTATTCTTTAGACACTGGGAAGGGCATATGCCCGCAAAGGCGCGATTGAGCCTTGCCAGTTGGCGAACAGATGATGCCGGGTGCTGCTATTGACCGTGCTGCCTTCATACCATTGGGTGGGGACATCGGCATCGACACCATGGACATAGCGATCGGTAAGATTACCCAGAGCATCATATTCCGCCACCAGCGCATCGCCATCATATAAGAAGCGGGTAATGCTGCCGCCTGCCGCCGTGCCATCAACCTGCCATAACCGCCCCATCGGATCATAGGTCAGCGTTGCCTGTTTCGCGCCCATGGCCCGTACCAGGCGGTTCTCTTGCATCTAGATAAAGGTCACACTGCCATCAGAGGTCAGATTGCCATTCGCATCATGGATGAAGCTCGATGGGCTGGACGGATTGTACGTAGCGCGAAATATTTCGGAATTCAGTAAATCATCCAATTCTTGTAATTCTGAAAATCAGAAAAAGGTAAATCCAGATGCAGGCGGTCTGTCAAAGTTATCGAGCATTCTTGATTCGCTTGGAATTAGTCGCTCCAAATTCGCAGCCAGGGCATTGTCCTCAGAAGCTAATTCCATGCGAATAGCTTCCGCCCCTTTTTCTACAGCTTCGCCCACGGATTTAGCTGCGATCTGGCGAAGCGCATAAAATCCTTCGATTCCAGCAAACCTTCCATTCGGTCGCAACCAATCTTGAGCGAAAATCCCCTCAAACATAATCTCATACACGCTCATTTCATTCGATCCTATTCCGCTTTCGAACAGCCCCCAAGGCCGGAGGCTAGCATCCTGTATCGATTCGACTCGCCCGTGCTCGGCACACCACAACCGCAGCGCCGCTTATCGGACGATCGCTGTTGCTTCTTTGCTCAGCACCAATATCTGTTGCGGGCCCTGGTGAGGCCTCCGATGGCGACATTGGCTGGCCACAACCGCTTGCAGGGCAAGTGCCATCGCCCATTTCAGTTACGTAAAAGGGATTCGTTAGCTGGTCAATCACATCAAGAGCCTGCTCGAGGAATGCCAGCGCTCCAGTTGCCGACCAAAATGTGTGACCCCGCTGCCCCTCAGTTTGGTAGTGCGGCCGACCTTGCTGACCAGTTGGATTGCCATCGCTGTCCCTTAAATCATGGCCTTTGTGTCGTTTCAGCTTGCTAGGATCATCACTGACTTGACGTTCTATTTGGCGAGCCTCTTGCCTCGATCTGGCCTGAACATTCTGACCACTTCTTCGCGCTTTAACTGCATCTTCCTTTGACACTTTGGCGATCTTCTTAACGCCGTCTTTGACAAATTTCACCAGCCAACCCCACATCCCAGTAGGATCCACCAGATTAACCGGGTCATTGCCGACATAAGCGTACAGATTAACCTGATCCTCATATCCGATAGGATCGGTTTGCAGGAACCTGCCGAGCGTGGGGGAGTAGACCCTTGCCTTGTAATGATAGAGCCCAAGCTCGGGGATGGCGATCTGGCCGGTATATTGGAACCGGCCGATATTGGTCTCATTGGCAATGCCATAAGCATCATAGGCGTTGATGTTGACGGTATTGCCTGTGGCATCACTGATCAGCGCGATCGAGCCTTGCCAGTTGGCGAACAGATGGCGCCGGGTGCTGCTATTGACCGCACTGCCTTCATACCATTGGGTCGGGACATCAGCGCCCACGCCATGGACATAGCGTTCGATTACATTGCCCAGGCTGTCATATTCCGACACCAGCGCATCGCCGTCATAGAGGAAGCGGGTGATGGTGCCGCCTGCCGCCGTACCATCGACCTGCCATAACCGCCCCATCGGGTCATAGGTCAGCGTCGCCTGTTTTGCGCCCATGGCCTGCACCAGGCGGTTCTCGACATCATAGGTAAAACTTACAGAGCCATCAGCAGTAAGATTGCCATTCGCATCATGGGTGATGCTGGCAGCGCCGGCTGAGGTGTATTGATTAAGACCGTTTGCCTGATAGCTGCGGTTGACATCATAATGCGCGGTGTTGGCATAGCTGTCATTGTCCAGCGTGCGGCTCTTGATCTGGCCACTTTAATTGCCTGTAATCTGAAGGTGCCTAACCTGTAATCTGAAGGTGCCTAATTAGGGATTCAGTAAACTGTCACCGTAATTGGCGGTTGAGCAGATGCCTCAACGATGGATAGTGCGGGTGCTGGCTAATGAACAGGCAATCTATCAAACGGTAGATATTTATCGGCCACAGCAAGGGTGTTTGTGAAGATTAAAGCTGCCCCTGCTTCGCGCACATGGCTTTGACCAAGCGGTTCTCTTGCATCTAGATAAAGGTCACACTGCCATCAGCGGTCAGATTGCCATTGGCATCATGGGTGATACTCGATAGGCTGGCGGCGGTGTATTGGTTGAGACCATTCATCGCATAATTGCGGTCGACATCATAATACGCTGTGTTCGCATAGTTATCATTGCTGGTCGTGCGGCTCTTGATCTGGCCTGCGGGATTGTAAAGCACGGCCCCATTTAGGGATTTAGTAAGCTGTCACCGCAACCATTTTATTCTCTCCAAATACTATTCAATATGTCTCTGAAATCCTTCTCTTTCATATTCCATAATTCTTCATAATTATGTTGTACAAACTCAACATTCTCAACATCTTGAAAATCCAGTGTGTGAGCTTCTATACCATAGTATTCAGAATTTAAGACATCGCCATGCCCTTCAACAATAACAATATACTTTAGAGAGTTAAGCTCAATCCCATGAGACAATGTTCCAGGAGATATAGTTTGACTTTTATAGCGCATCTTATCTTTCTCTAAAGGCAAGTTTAATTGGCCTTGAAAGTATGCTGGATTATCTATGTCGTTTGCGCAGAATAATGAATATGCCCTGCCATAATAAGCACTATCTATCTCGTGTATAAGGACAATGGCGGTTAGATATTGTGCTTTGCCATCTTCTGGGTACCAACATGATTCAAGAAGCAAATTTTCCTGCTCATCGCCGATGGCACAAGATACGGCGAAAAAACAAAGTGGTAGGACGAATACTAGGGAACATATCTTCGAGAAAGCGCTGAACAATTTGTCATACCTCCCATTCTTCCTTGACATCTTTTTCTCAGGTTCTCTCTTATGTTATTTCTAATACCCTTGCCGCGTAACCCAGGCCGATAAAGATGACTTCGGGTTTGATTGCCAATGTCTACATGGATACCAATAGCAAGAGCTCTAGCCTCTCGACGCCACCAATTTTGACCCGAACCTAGCCTATGATCTCTAGCATGACTAGCCTCATGGGCAAGCGTGTGTCCTATACCCGAGCTCTTGTTACTTGATATGGCCTGTGTTGTATCTATTGTAATACTGTTATCATTGGGGTTGAAATTTCCAAAATTATTCTTTGGCAAAGAACCTGTTCTTATTGTCAGACGATTGCCGTCATTTTCTGTACCCAATGTTTCCAACACAGTATCCATTTGATCCGCAGCCTTATCAAAAGCCATTTTTCGCTTCAGATTCCTTCCCGCCCGTCGTGCCTGAGTGCGCATATTGTCTCTAGCCTGTGTAATCTCTTCGACCCCGCGTCTTGCTGTGGAGCAGTCTTTGCGATTGTTACATTCATACATACCCATAGGATCGACCATATTAACCGGATCATTGCCGACATAAGCATAGAGGTTCACCTGATCCTCATATCCGATGGGATCGGTTTGCAGGAACCTGCCGAGCGTGGGGGAGTAGACCCTTGCCTTGTAATGATAGAGCCCAAGCTCGGGGATGGCGATCTGGCCGGTATATTGGAACCGGCCGATATTGGTCTCATTGGCAATGCCATAAGCATCATAGGCGTTGATGTTGACGGTATTGCCTGTGGCATCACTGATCAGCGCGATCGAGCCTTGCCAGTTGGCGAACAGATGGCGCCGGGTGCTGCTATTGACCGCACTGCCTTCATACCATTGGGTCGGGACATCAGCGCCCACGCCATGGACATAGCGTTCGATTACATTGCCCAGGCTGTCATATTCCGACACCAGCGCATCGCCGTCATAGAGGAAGCGGGTGATGGTGCCGCCTGCCGCCGTACCATCGACCTGCCATAACCGCCCCATCGGGTCATAGGTCAGCGTCGCCTGTTTTGCGCCCATGGCCTGCACCAGGCGGTTCTCGACATCATAGGTAAAACTTACAGAGCCATCAGCAGTAAGATTGCCATTCGCATCATGGGTGAAGCTGGCAGTGCCGGCTGAGGTGTATTGGTTGAGACCGTTCACAGCATAATTGCGGTCGACATCATAATGCGCTGTATTGGCATAGTTGTCATTGCTGGTCGTGCGGCTCTTGATCTGGCCTGCGGGATTAAAGCCGAAAGTGAAGTCGACATAGTCGGTGCCGCCTGGCTTAAAGAAACGCAGCCTACTAGCACGACCAGCGGCATCATAATTGTAATAGTCATAGAGACCGCTGTGCCGATAATTGTATGCGAACTGGCCTCTGACATGATAGCGATATGCACTTATCCGCGCACTGCCGTTTTCGCGGACATCAAATTGCCGGTCCAGCTGATCATAGCTGGTGTTAAAGTAGGTACCGTCAGGATGGGTAATTCGGGTGCGGTTGCTGTTGCTGTCATATTGGTAGGAGAGCGTCTTGTTCCACCCGCCCATGGTGTTGTTTGAACTGGCAACCCGGCCAAAGCCATCATAGCTGGTCTGGATGCCATCACCGCCGCCATGGCTGTCGAACCGCGCATAGGTCTGCAGGCCTCTTAGGTCATAGCCATAATAGACATTGCGGGTATGGGTGGCGGCCAGACCAGAACCATTGGGGATGATCTTTGCGATCATCCGGTTTAGCGTGTCATATTGATAGGTGATCACCCGACCATCGCGTTTGCGCATGCTGGTACGATTGCCATGGACGTCATAACCATATTGTTCATAGTCGCCGGGCGACACTGCACCGGCGCTGTTAAAGGCGGTAGTGGGCGTTGCATCATTATAGTTTAACGGCTTTGCCTTGCCGGGAAAGCGCCAACGCTTTAGTCGATCAAAACCATCATATTCCAAACGGGCTCTGTTACCATTGGCGTCAATAATCGTGCGCTGCAAACCATTGCCGGTATAGTCGTAGGTGGCATAGGCCTGTTCCAGCGGCGTACCAACAGCTTTGCGCAGCTGCAGCAACTGGCCGGCGGCATCATAGATATGGCGGGTAATCCGGTCCGGGCCATCCACGCCACCGGCGCTTGGCGTACAGGCATTGCTCGGCAGGCTGGTAAAACGCATTCTGACCGCGGTGCATTCCAGTCGGCCGACATTGTCATAGCTGTAATCGGTAACACCATAGACTGCATTGTTAGAGCCACGCATTGTCTCGCGGGTCTTGCGGTTCATGATGTCATATTGCGTATCGACCTGATTATGCATGGTAAAGCCAGACCATGCGGCAGGCAGCACATTTGCGGCAGGGACGCTGGTAATGGTGCCTGTCTCCACCCGGATCACATTGCCACGCCCATCATAGGTCGTGCGCGTTGCCAGGCGCGGCAGGGTGCCACCGCTATCCGGATCAGGCGAGATCGTCCCCACCTCGCGGCCCAGATCATCATAGCGCACATGGCTGGTATAGGACTGTGCCGATGCCACAGATGGCAGTACCAGGAGCAGAAGCGCGGCCAGAAGTTGTAACAGGCTATTCCGGTGCATCAGACCCTTGCTCATCACAGCCCCCTGAATCCCTGACCTGCACATCATACGCCCCCTCATGATGGACAGCTCGACAGATTGGCGCGCGGCGAGGTCTCGCTGATACGCCTGCCCTGATCGTCATAGGCATAACAGGTGCGCAGCGTCTCGGTCTGGCCAGAGGCATTGCGCGCTGTCACCGCCGTTCCCAGCAACAGCAAATTGCTGCCTCGCGAGGCATTGCCTGCTTCATATTGGTAATTGGTCACCACCTGATCGGCTGCACCGCCAGCACAGCCAGAAGAGGTCATCGCGCTGCTGATACAGGTCCGCTCGCTCGATAACAGCCAGACAGGCGTTGCCGCCCGCACAAAGCTGCTGCCCGAGCCAGCACGCGTCCAGGCATAATATTGCCCATAGCTATACCGCGTCTCAGGACGCACACCACCAACCGCAGGACCACGAACCCGTGTCACACCACCATGCGATGACGCATACTCATAATCCGTCACATTGCCGTTTCGCTTCGGTCGTGCGAATTGGCTTGGCGCAAAATTTGGGATTAAGGCAGTTGCTGTATCCAGAACTGGTAACAATATCGGCCTCACCTGAGCCGGGCTTGGCTTTTGTCCGCGTCTCAATGATATTTCTGGTCGTACCGCTGTAGCGATATTCAGAGACGCGTCCTTCAGGGTCTTCTGATGATACCGGATTGGGCATTACCGAGCATCGATGAACCAGACCGGAAGGAAGGTTGGCTTCGACCAGCGGGTCGCAATAGTCCAGTTTCCATTCACGATTTAGCTGATCTCGGATCAACACTGGGCCCGGCGTTACCTGATAGTTCACATCCCCCCAGTTCACCGGCGAAGGCGGTGTTGTGCCGCCCAGAACCACTCCTGGTCCCTGGTAGAAACTATATGGATCTGGGAACACGCCATATTCGAAAGTCACGCGATGTCCGTTATTATCCGTATAGCTTGCCCCTGTCTGCACGGGTAGCGGAGTACGATTGCTACCAGGTGATACAGGAGGGAGAAACTGGGAGTAATCATAATTAAATGTACGGCCATCCGCTAAACTTTGATAGGCAACGCGCTCGACCTTTACTATCTCTGCATCCGTGATCTCGACAATGCTATTTGTGAGATAAGGCGTCGATTGCCCGGGTTGGATAAACGCCATGGTGAAGCTGTTGCCGGTGCCTGTGTTTTTATACCATAACCATGGAACGCAAGGCGTAAGCGAAGCTATGAGATGATACGGGCCACCATCTCAATGCCGAGCCGGCGTAACAGACTGTTCGACTGGGCATATTCTCCAGTCAGGTCCAGACCGTCATAGCCAAAGTGGGTGGTGGTGCCGACACTCACCGTCTGATGAATACGGTACAATGGATGGCACCTGCAATAACCTCACATTTGCACCACTGCTATTATCCAACGATTAGCGAGTAGTGTTACCCTTAGGAGCCTATGGCACAGATTATGGCCTGATCCTCAGGAGTGCCTCCAACTGGTGCATACTCTCTCACAGCCTGCCCGCAATCGAACCTTTTCGGACAAATGACCGGGGGCCGTCCGAAACATAGCTTTTACCTGGACACAAGCGGATAGCCCCACCCCGCTGCGACTAACCGCCTTCGCTGAAGCTTCGGCGCTAAGTCTCGCTGCCCCTCCCCTAAAGGATGAGGGGCTGGTACGCGCGCCATTGTTTTGCATTTCTCCACATCCCGAAACCGACGCTAGGGAATGCTTAGCCCGCCGCCTCGCCCCACCGCACAACACCCCCTTCCCCGCCAAATGCGCGGTTTTTCAGCTTTGCGCAGCGCCTCACAACTGTTAGATACTGCCGCAAAACAATCATCATAAGAGAGCGATGCCATGAATCTTGAGTTCACGCCCGAAGAGATTGCCTTTCGTCAGGAAGTGCGCGCCTTTATTGAAGCCAGCTATCCCAAGCATCTCGCCGATGCCGGGATGCGCGAGGATCTGCCGCGTGAGGATTTTCTCGCTTGGCATAAGGTGCTGGGCGAAAAGGGCTGGTCGGTTCCGGCATGGCCGACAGAATATGGCGGCACCGGCTGGACGCCGACACAGCGCTATATCTGGTCGGAGGAAAATGCCCGCGTCAATGCGCTGATGCCGCTGCCCTTTGGCGTCTCCATGGTCGGTCCGGTGATCTACAGCTTTGGCAATGACGAGCAGAAAGCACAGCATCTGCCGGGTATCCGTTCGGGCGATGTGTGGTGGTGTCAGGGCTATTCCGAGCCGGGTGCAGGCTCCGATCTTGCCTCGCTCAAGACCACCGCGGTCCGCGATGGCGACCATTATGTGATTAACGGCCAGAAGACCTGGACGACGCTGGCGCAATATGCCGATTGGGGCTTTTTCCTGTGCCGCACCGATCCCGATGCTGCCAAGCCGCAGGAAGGCATCAGCTTCATCCTGGTCGATATGAACACGCCGGGCGTGGAAGTGCGTCCGATCAAGCTGATCGATGGCGGTTATGAGGTCAATGAGACCTGGCTCACCGATGTGCGTGTGCCGGTGGAAAATCTGGTCGGCCAGGAAAATATGGGCTGGACCTATGCAAAATTCCTACTGGCGCATGAGCGCAGCGGGATTGCGGGCGTGGCGCGCTCCAAGCGCGGGGTGGAAAAGCTGCGTGAAATTGCCGGGGCAGAGCTGCTCGATGGCGAGCCGCTGATGAGCGACTTTGATTTTGCCCGCAAGGTCAGCCAGCTGGAGATTGATCTGGCGGCGCTGGAAATCACCGAATTGCGCACGCTGGCCGGGGAACAGGCGGGCAAGGGGCCGGGGCCGGAAAGCTCGATCCTCAAGATCAAGGGCACCGAGATCCAGCAGCGGCTGACCGAGCTTACGCTGGAGGCAGTCGGCAGCTATGGCACGCCGCTATATGGCAGCATCGCCGATGCCGGATCGAACCAGTATCCGGTCGGCCCGGACTATGCGCAACATGCCGCATCGACCTATTTCAACATGCGCAAAACATCGATCTATGGCGGATCGAACGAGATTCAGCGCAACATCATAAGCAAGATGATCCTGGGCCTTTAAGAAACCCAAGGACACGAGAGAGGAACGCCAAGTGGACTTCAACTTTACCGAAGAACAGACGATGGTGCGCGACGGCCTGACGCGCATGGTACGCGAGCAATATGACTGGGACACGCGCCGCGGCGTGGTCGACAGCGAGGCCGGATGGCGCCCCGAAATATGGGCGCAACTGGCGGAGCTCGGCATTCTCGGCATGCCCTTTGCCGAAGAAGATGGCGGCTTTGGCGGCGGCGCGGTTGATGCCATGGTGGTGATGGAAGAGTTTGGCAAAGGGCTGGTGGTCGAACCTTTTGTGCCGACGGTTGTCTGTGCCGGCGGCTTCCTCAAGCACGCTGGCAGCGCGGCGCAGAAGGAAGAGCATATTGGCGGCATTGTCGATGGCAGCCGCACCTACGCCTTCGCCTATGCCGAGCCGCGCGGCCGCTATGACTATGCTGATCTCACCACCACCGCGAAGAAGGACGGTGACGGCTATGTGCTCAATGGCCATAAGGCGGTGGTTATCGGCGCGCCCTGGGCAAGCCATCTGATCGTCACCGCGCGCACCTCAGGTGGGCAGCGCGAGACGGATGGGGTCTCGGTATTCGTCGTCGACAAATCCGCCAAGGGCGTGGTGACGCGCGATTATCCCACAGTCGATGGCCGCCATGCCTCAGAGGTCTATTTCGAGAATGTCTCGGTCCCGGCGGATGCACTGATCGGTGAGGAAGGCGGCGCGCTGCCGCTGATCGAACGGGTCACCGATGAAGCGATTGCGGCGCAATGTGCCGAGGCTTGCGGCGTGATGAAAGTCGCGCATGCGATGACGCTCGACTATGCCAAGCAGCGCAAGCAATTCGGCGTTCCGATAGCCAGCTTTCAGGTGCTGCAACACCGCATGGTCGATATGTACACCGAATATGAGCAGTCCGTGTCGATGACCTATCTCGCGACGCTGAAGCTCGATGCCGAGGAGCGCGAGCGCAAGCTGGCGGTCTCCGCCGCCAAGGTCCGCGTTGGACAGGCGGCGCATCATATCGGCCAGGAGGCGATCCAGATCCATGGCGGCATGGGCATGACCGATGAGCTGGCGATTGGCGCCTATTTCAAACGGCTGACGATCTTCGATTCCGAGTTCGGCAATATCGATCATCATATGAAGCGCCATATCGCGCTGGCGTAATCCTCTAATTGAGCGGTGCAGGTCTCTGCATCAGCACTACCTGCCCCGCTCGTAAGCTCACTCCGCCAGTGCTGCCTCTACGACCTGGCCTAGCCGTTCTTTGCCAAAAAACATCTCATCGCCGACAAAGAAGGTCGGGATGCCAAAGGCGCCGCGATCTACGGCTTTTTGCGTGCGCTCCATCAGGTCCTGCTTGATCGCGGCATCGTCATAGGCAGCGACCAGCGCGTCGCCGTCAAAACCCTCTTCGGTCATAGCAGCGGCAAAGGCTTCTTTGTCACCCATATGGGTGCCGCGCTCCCACATATGCTGCAGGCCGGTCTCGATATACTCGGTCAGGCGCCCCTCTTTCTCCGCGAGCAGCGCCCCGCGCATCAGCAGCACGGTGTTGATAGGGAAGTTCGGGTTAAACTGGAACTGATCGATGGCGTATTTCTTGACGAACCGCTGAATTTCCAGCTGCTCATAGGCGAGCTTTTTGGGGATATTGCCAAAGGCCACCATCGGCGCCTGATTCCCGGTCAGCTTAAAAATGCCCCCGAGCAGCGCCAGAGAATATTCGAACTCTATGCCAGTATCCGCGGTGATCGCCGGCAAAGCGCGGTGCACCAGATAGCCATTGGGGCTGGCAAAATCGAAGAGAAATTCAACAGTCTTGGGCATCACCAGTTTTCCTTCCAGGGTCGTAAATCAAGCTCATGCGTCCAGGCGCTGCGCGGTTGTTCGTGCAGCATGACATAATTGGCGGCAATGGCATCGGGCGAGAGGATCGCATCCTCCGCGCGCTTCGCATCAACATCGGGGACATTCTGCCGAATGAAGTTCGAGTCAATCGCGCCATCGACTATGATATGCGCGACATGGATGCCTTCCGGCCCCAATTCGCGTGCCATTGCCTGCGCCAGCGCCCGCAGTGCAAATTTGGCCCCGGCAAAGGCGCTATAGCCCTTGCCGCCGCGCACGCTGGCGGTGGCACCGGTGAACAGGATCGTGCCCGTGCCGCGCGGCACCATATGCTTCGCCGCCTCGCGCCCTGTGAGGAAACCGGCAAAGGCTGCCATTTCCCAGACTTTGCGATAGACCCGGCCCGTCGTCTCGCGCACCGGGAAGTTCACATTGGCTCCGATATTGAACACCGCGACCTCAATCGGCCCGACATCGCGCTCTATCTGCGCAAACAAGGCTTCCATCGCCTCTTCATCACGGGCATCCACTGGGCAGGCCACTGCCTTGCCACCTTCGGCCTCGATACTACTCACCAGTGTATCCAGCGCCTCGGCATGACGCGGACGCCGCGACACGCATATGGTATATCCCTTGGTGGCAAAGGCCCGGGCAATGGCGCTGCCGGTATCATCACCCGCGCCGATTATGATGCAGGCCTTGCCTGCGTTTTCATGAGAGTCAGCCATGCACCATTGCTGCCAGCTAAAACCGCACGATGCAAGATAAGTCTAAAAAATAGACTATAGGCACGCGTTTGTTAGTGACTTCGCAACATCGAATCATTATATCGACCTGATGGCCAACGCACTGACCACCACGACCACTACTACCACCCCGACGTTCGGGGGCGGATGGTCTGTGGCTGGCGTTAACTAGCCATAATCGAGACACACCCGCCTCCGGTTTGGATGAGGCGGGGCGTCGGCTTCATCGAAAAATCGTCAAAAACTTCGCGACGCCAGCTTTAATCGCCGCGTTATTTATGCCAATGCGCGGCTAAATGATGGATGAGACGCGATGACAAAGATGATCAAGATCACACTGCCCGATGGTTCTGCACGTGAAGTCGCATCGGGTACCACTCCGGCTGAGATCGCCGCGGATATCGGCCCCGGCCTCGCCAAAGCGGCGATGGCGGCGCGGATTGATGGCGAGGTGCGCGATATTATGCGCCCGCTGGATAATGATACCGACCTCGCGCTCATCACCAATCGCGATGAAGAAGACGCGCTTGAGCTAGTGCGGCATGACTATGCCCATGTGCTCGCCGAGGCGGTACAGGCCCTATGGCCCGGCACGCAGATTACTTTCGGCCCGGCGACAGAGGATGGCTTTTACTATGACGTGATGGCCCCGGCCTCGCGAGAGCCCTTCAGTCTGGATGATCTGCCCGCGATTGAGGAAAAGATGCGCGAGATCATCAAAGCCGATAAGCCCTTGGTGCGCGAGGTATGGAGTCGTCAGCAGCTTATCGACAAATGGGAAAAGGAAGGCGAGACGTTCAAGGCCGAGTGGGCCAAGGAACTGCCCGAAGACGAAGAGCTGACAGTCTATTGGTCGGGCGAACCGGGCAGCGAGGGCGCGTGGCTGGATATGTGCCGCGGGCCGCATCTCGCCTCGACGGGCAAGCTCGACCCGCAGGCATTCAAGCTGATGCGCGTCGCCGGAGCCTATTGGCGCGGCGACCAGAAGAACGCACAGCTGACGCGCATCTATGGCACGGGCTGGCTCAACAAAAAGCAGTTGAATGCCCATCTGCACCGGCTGGAAGAAGCGGCCAAGCGCGACCATCGCAAGCTGGGCCGCGAGCTCGACCTGTTCCATTTCGAGGAATTCGGTCCGGGCGCGGTCTTCTGGCATCCGCATGGCTGGCAGATGTTCCAGAACCTGCTCACCTATATGCGCCGCCGTCAGGAGCGCGCCGGTTATGTCGAGGTCAATACCCCCGATGTGATGGACCGCAGCCTCTGGGAAACATCGGGCCACTGGTTCAACTATCACGAGCATATGTTCACGACGCAGACCGAGGACAGCCGTGTCTTTGCGCTGAAGCCGATGAACTGCCCCGGTGGCGTATCGCTGTTCGCGCATGGCCTGAAAAGCTATCGCGATCTGCCGCTGCGCATGGCCGAATTCGGTAAGGTGCATCGCTACGAGCCGTCCGGTGCGCTGCACGGCCTGATGCGTGTGCGCCATTTCACCCAGGATGATGCGCATATCTTCTGCACACCCGATCAGCTCAATGATGAGAACCGCGCTGTGGTAGAGCTGGTGCTCGATATCTATCGCGAGTTCGGCTTTGACGATGTGCGGATAAAGCTGTCGACACGGCCGGAAAACCGCATGGGCTCTGACGAAGTCTGGGACGTGCTGGAAGGCTCGCTGATCGATACGCTTGATGCCATGGGCTTGGAATACTCGATCAATGAAGGCGAAGGCGCGTTTTACGGGCCCAAGCTGGAGTTTGTGCTGCGCGATGCGATTGGCCGCGATTGGCAATGCGGCACACTGCAGGTCGATATGAACCTGCCCGAAGCGTTCGATATCGGCTATATCGGCGAGGATGGCGAGCGCCATCGCCCGGTGATGCTGCATCGCGCGCTGTTCGGTTCGCTGGAACGGTTTATCGGCATATTGATCGAGCATTATGCAGGCAAGCTGCCACTCTGGCTCGCGCCGAGACAGGCGGTGGTGGCTACCATCGTCTCGGACGCCGATGACTATGCGCAAGAGGTGCTGACTAAGCTCAAGGCCGCTGGCCTGCGCGCCGAGGCGGATCTGCGCAACGAAAAGATCAACTATAAGGTGCGCGAGCATAGCCTCAAAAAAGTGCCCAATCTGTTGGTTGTCGGCAAGCAGGAAGCCGAGAAGGGTACCGTCGCCTGGCGCAAGCTGGGCGAGAAGCAACAGCAATTTGTCTCGCTCGACGAGGCGATTGCGATGCTGCTCGAGGAAGTAACACCACCGGATTTGCGATAAGCTGGAAAGTGGCCTTTTCAGCTTCCGCTGCTATATTTGTACTTCGAGAAGCTAGCTCAAATGCAAAGGATTGTGCGAACCATGGCAGATAATGTCACCAATGAGCTTATATATGAGACGCTCAAGGCAATGCAGACCAAGCTGGTCTCTCTTGGCGATGATGTGACTGATATCAAAGCGGATATGCGTGGGCTGAAAGCGCATATGGCTGGTTTTATGCAGACCGAATTGTCACAAGATGGCGCTATCAGCAGCATCCAGTCGCGGTTAGACCGTATAGAGAAACGTTTGGAACTCAGCGACAGCTAGACCGAGCCAGGTTAGACCTATTCAATATACATTAAAAAAGGGAGCATCGAATAGCGATGAAAAACGCTAGCATAATCGCCATATTGGCACTGACCTCAGCTTTGGGCCTCGCCTTAGGTGGATGTGCCGAAGAGAAAAGCCCGTTTCTGGAAGAGGAGCCGGCTGAAGCGAGTGCGCCTGAAACCACCAATCTCAACGCTCCGCAAAAGGCTTATGCCGAGGCCAATGAACGAATGCATGCCGGTATGGGCGTGATTGACGAAGACGCCGACACCGCCTTTATCCAGGGCATGATCCCGCATCATCAGGGCGCGGTGGATATGGCGAATATCGTGCTCGAACATGGCGATGATGAGGAAGCCAAGGAATTGGCGCGCAACATCATCAAGGCGCAGGAGGAAGAAATCGCCTGGATGCGCAACTGGCTAAAGGAACGTGGGCTGGAAGAGATCAAAGCCTCCGACCATGCCGGGCATGACCATGGAGACCATGCGGATCATGATCACGCCGATCATGATCATGGCGACCATGACCATGAAGATCACAAACATGGCGATGACCATGACCATAGCGCGCATGCCGAAGAGCATAAGGGCGAATAACGCACCACCCTTGGCGCAATGATGAACACAGAGAATGGCGCGGCGATAGTGGCATAAACGCCGCAATGCCGCGCCTTTTCGTTACCACCCCTTTATTTGCGCCGCTGAAATCCCTACACAGGCGCAATCAAGAAAGACTCACAAGGAGATAGACCCATACGCCCGCCATATTCCCGTCGCGGACCGTCCGCGCCCCCGAAAAACGGTCCCCGTTTCAATGATTTTATTCAGTCGCCCAATGTACGTGTCATCGATGACAAGGGCGAAAATCTGGGCGTCATGAATACCGAGGAAGCGATTGATCGTGCTCGTGCGGTTGGTCTTGATCTGGTCGAGGTCTCCCCCAATGCCGAACCGCCAGTGGCCAAGTTTCTGGATGTCGGCAAGTTCAAATATGAGGCGCAGAAAAAGGCCAATGCTGCGCGCAAGACTCAGAAAACACAGGATATTAAAGAGATCAAGATGCGGCCCAACATCGATGACCATGACTATATGGTCAAGATGAAGAAGGTGCATCAGTTCATCGAAAAGGGCGACAAGGTCAAGGTCACGCTGCGCTTTCGCGGGCGTGAAATGTCGCATCAGCAGCTCGGCATGCAATTGCTGCAGCGGGTGCAGGAAGACACCAAGGAAGACGCCAAGGTGGAAGCCTATCCGCGCCTTGAAGGCCGCCAGATGCTGATGGTGCTGTCACCGAAATAAGTGCAGGCGACTCGGATTCGCAAGGCTTACTCAGCAACCGTAACCTCGATACTACCGAGATAGGTTGAGCCATGTTCCACCCTGTCTCCGGCTTGCAAAAAGTGACCGGACTGCAGCTCATTTTCAATAAACTGCGCCTTGGCGGTGTCTATCAGGCCTTGCTCTGACAACGGCCCGCCATTGGCGGCATAGCGCAGCACGCCCTCGATTATGTCGGCGCGGCTGGGCGGGGTGAAGATCGTGCCCTCTGCAGTGCCCGACATCAGGGTCATGTCCTTGGCGATCTTGCGGTCATTGGCGAGATAGACCCGATCCGCCTTATAGAGAAAGCGCGGCTCGGCCATGTCGCCCAGCGCCTTGGTGACGAGCTGGCGGAAGTCGAGGGTCATCTCACCGCCGCGTGCGTCCTGCCGAGCTTCGTCATTGACCATTGTTGTCATCCGCAGTTCGGCGACAAAGCTCCGCCAGTCTTTGGGGATGACCAAAAATGGCCCGGTCGGAAAGAAATCCGGCCCGCTTTTCGCGTCGCTGAAGCCGGAGCCGGAATCGAGATTGTCTGGATCGGCAAGCTCGACAAGCGCATTGCGGTTGGTGAAATCGCCGCAAAGAAACACGCTCTTCACCGCCGCGTCAAAATCGGCCAGCGACGCAATGTCGCGGTCAAAGCGCATGCACAGTTCGACTTCATAATCGAGCAATATGCCGGGCCTGGCCTGCACTTCGGTTCGCGCAGGGGTCGCTGCGCCGAATTTCGGGAATTGGAACACCGAGCCGCTATTGGCTTCCTCGGCATGTTCGGGGAAGTTGGTCCCGGTGCCGATATGGCGCTCACCGCTGCTGCCGCTGGGGAGCAGGCGCGACATGACCATTGTTGTTGTCGGCAAATCGGCAATATCCGCAGCGCTTTGTGGCAAGCGGGGCAGGGATGCGAGAGCGGCAAATGGATCATCTTCAGGTTTCGCGCCCATGGCAACAAGATCAATGCCGATGACGGTATCCCCGGCAAACCCGGTAACCAGCATGGTGTGCGTCACATCGGCTTCGTCATGGAATTGCGCCAGGGTTATCGCCTTGTCGAGCGGTGCGATGGCCGGTTGCAGCGGTGTGTCTTCAAAGCTGGCGATGTTATATTTGGGGTCAGGCGCTGTCGCCCATGCTGCGAAGATGCCGATGGTGATTAACAAGACGATCAAACCAGATAGCTGCAATTTGCGTTTCATTTTGGCACCTCACCCACCTATTTGATGCACTCTGTCCCTAGCGTAACTCTTGCGAGACCGCAGAGGAATCAAGCGCCCGGTCAGAGAAAAACTGTCCGCGCCATAATTGCAGCGCAACCAGAAGCAATCCCATGGCAAATGCGCCAATCAAAGTCTGACTAAATCCAAACATGATCATCAATGAGCTGGACCAGAAGACCCCTCCAAGCCCGGCCGCCGCGCGAAAATCAACATTTAGCCCCATCAGTAGCAAGATACTGAAAAGAAAGCAGGTTTTTGACCAATAGACCTTGTTGGCGTCGATAATCACTTGGGCCGGAAGCGCCGCATCGCTATAGCTTGCAAAGATATTGACGCCATCGCCAAACCACAGCCGCGCGGTCATATTGATGATCAGATAGGCGTAGCTCAGCAGGAAAAGATAGAACAGCCAGTCGGATTTCAATGAGTAGCGCATCGAAGATAACTCCTTTCGTTGAGGCTTAGGGCCTATTCACTCGCGTAAGCCTGCTCGGCCCAGGGTTTGCGGTCTTCTTCACCACCGAAAAAATCAGGATCGTTGACAACCTGCTGCAAAGGGACAGCGACATTCTTGCCGCGCGGAAATGTGGCGAGATAGTCGGAAAGGTCAGCGACAATATCCGGCTCTCGCGCCGCAATATCGGTCGTTTCGAGCGGATCGTTTTCCAGATCATAAAGCCGCTGGTCGCCGCCTTGCTCGATCAGCTTATAGGGATAAAGATAAACCGCATCGGCTTCGCTCGAAACCCGGGTGGCAACGATGTATTCCTTGGGCGCTGGCGCGGTATTGCTTTGCAAGGAGGGCCACAGGCTGCGGCCATCAAAGGCGGTGCCAATCGCGGAACCGCCAGTTATTTCCAGCAGGGTCGGCACAATATCCTGCACCGTAGCCATGAAATTATACGCGTCGGCTTCGATCTGGCCGGGCCAATAGATGAACGACGGCACCCGCACACCGCCTTCCTGAACGCTTTGCTTGCCACTGGCAAAGGGGCGATTGTCGGCACCACCATCGTTCAGATTGGTGCGCAAGAAGCTGGCAAATTCGGGCGTCATTTCGACACCAAGCATGCTGGCTGCTGCCCAGCTGAAAAGCGGGTCAGGCAGGTATCGCGCCGGATTATAGGGGTAGAGACCGCCGTTATCGCTCATAAACCAGATCAGCGTCTCCTGCTCTATGCCTTGGGCAATCAGCGCATCGTGAATCCGCCCGATCGCACTGTCGAGCTCGCTCACCATCGCCGCATGGATACGCCGGTTTGTGTCGGCGATGCTCTTATAGGATTCTATGCTGGCTTCTGGCGCCTCATTTGGCAGATGCGGTGCGCCAAACGCGGCATAGAGAAAAAACGGACCCTCTGAATCTCTGGCGTTGATGAAACGGACCGCCTCATCAGCGACCAAATGGGTCGAATAACGGCCATTGCGCACCGTCTTGCCATTGCGCTGCCAGTCATAGCCGCCGCCATGCACCTTGTCATAATAGCCGACACCGCCGGTGAGATGCCCGTAAAAATGGTCAAAGCCGCGATTATTGGGATGATAGGCAAGGTTGCGCGGCCCCAAATGCCATTTGCCGGTTAATGCCGTTTGATAGCCAACCGCTTTGAGATAGTCCGCCAAGGTCGGCTCTTCTATCGGCAGGCCGGTGGGATTGTTCTTTGACAGCGGGTTCAAAATGCCCAGCCGCATCGGCGATTTGCCGGTCATCAATGCGGCCCTGGTGGGGCTGCAAGAGGGATGCACATAGAAGCGATTCAGCGTCAGCCCTGCAGCAGCAAGGCGGTCGATATTGGGGGTGCGTATCTCGCTGAAATTATAACCGACATCGCGCCATCCCAGATCATCGGCGACAATGATGACGATATTGGGCGGGCTTTCTGGCAGCGTCACTTGTCCGGTCTGCGATGCAGGCGCGTTGGTGTCGGTTTGCATGGCCAACACGGCGTCCCTTGCCGGACCGATTTCGCGACTCTCCTGGATTTCACCAAAGCCATGATAACCAAGCGCAATGACGCCCAAAGCCAGAGCGACAAGCAGGAGTTTACGCATGGCTCAGGCTGGTATCTGGGGCAGGCGTGCTACTATTTTCTGAAGCCTTGTCATGCCGCCCCATCCAGTGATGGAACAGGCCATCAGGATCATATTTGGAACGCAGTGCATCAAGGCGTTGTAGCTTTGAATCTTGAGTAAAGCGCGCGGGGCGGTTGCCCAGATTTTCGTCTGCCAATTGGATGCCAAGCGCATGTTGCTGCATCTGCTCCATGCATTCGGTCGCCCAGCCTTCATATTTGTGATCGTCCTCGGCATTCTTCCATTCGCCGTACACCGCAAGATAATGCTTGGACTCGAGCCCAAACGCCATGTCCGGGCGCTCTTTGGGTGGTTGCCAGTTGAGCCACAGACTATGGCTCGGCGCGGGTGGCATGGTGTCGGCGATGTTGTTCAAACCGGGCAGCAGGTCATCAATAGGCGCTTCCGTCCAGATATTGTCCGCGCACCAGCGCACATCGGGCGGGAAGTGCGTGATATTGGCGCCAATCGACATGAGACTGGTGCTGATCGGGATAAGCGGTGTGGTGAAGCTGGCAAGGTGCCGGATCGGGCTCTCGTCAAGAAAGCGCAAAGCCTCCTTTGCCTCTTTGCGGCTGTTCGCAAGAACGGGCGCGACAACCTCGATGCCGGGTCCGAATATGCCGCCCGCCTTGGGCGTGATCACCATCTGAAACTCGACCGAGCGCGGTACCTCAGGGCCGATCTCGTCAGCCCAGCGATAAAGCGCATCAAGGTGCTTGCGTTTGAATATCTGCATCTTGAGCGCAGTATGCTTATGCCGGGGATGGAGTTTCAGATGATAGCATAGGACCACGGCGAAGAAGCCGGGGCCAGAACCGCGCGCGGCCCAGAAGATATCCGCATTTTCGCTTTCACTGGCATGGATTTGCCGGCCGTCAGCAAGCACCAGATCCATCCCGATAACACTTTGCGTGGCTAGACCGAGCTCACGACTGCCCCAGCCAAAACCGCCCTGCAGCAGGAACCCGCCCAGCGCCACATCGGGGGCATGGGCGATGGGAAAGAACAGCTTGTGTTTCTTGAGAGCGCGGTCAAGGTCGAGACCCCAACATCCCGGGCCGACCCTGGCAGTACGTGCTTCGGCGTCAATTTCAATCTGGTTGATCCGCGCCATGCTGAGCAGCATTCCGCCTTCGCGCAAATGGTTTTGCGCCCAGCTATGCCCGCCTGAGACGATGCTGACCTTCCAATCATTCTCGCGCGCGGTGGCCAGCGCCATTTGCACGTCGGCAGCGTTATTCGCCTCGACCAGCATTTGCGGCCTATGTCCTTTGTCGCGGGCATTGAAACTGGTGCCGAGAACGGCGGCGTCAAAACCCGGCTCGCCGCGCTTCCAGATGCGGCCTTTTCCCTTTGGTCTTTTCATGCTGCTTGCCTTTTTGCTTCGGGGCCAAAACGGGCATGGAGTTCGGGCAGGAACCCGGCGAGATGCGCCATTTCCTGGGCATTATGCACCAGCAATTCCGCCGGATCGGGAAGCAGTGTGCTGGCTACCGGGCGCAGCATCCGTATCGCGCCGCGCGCCAAGGCACCGGGGTCTTCACCAATGGCGGAATTGGCACCGCCCATCCACATGCGCGATCGCATCTCCGATCCGCCTTCAACCGGGCGCAACTGGTGCAACAGCCAGCCCGCCTTGAGCGGTGAACCCGGCATACCAACACGGGCGCAGACCACGACCTCACCCTGTGCCGCCAGCCGTCTCTCGTCAAAACACATGGCCGAAGGCGGCAAAAAGCTGATCCCTGCCTTGGCGATATTGGGGCCAAGATATTCGGTAATCAGCGATGTCCGGCCAATATAGGCCTCGTCATCGCGGCCATCGGCCCATTTCGCCTCAATATGCGCCTTGGGGTGCCACAGCTTATAGCGCCGCGCCTCGCAGCCATGCCAACCAAACCACCAGTCCCACATCGCCGGGGTGACGCGGGGCATTTTGGTGAGGCAGAAGACGCGGATCGCGCTGTCCGGCGCGCGAGTATAGCCGGTTTCCACCGGCCAATATCCGGGTTCAACCATGCTGGCTGCCTCTTCAACCGGCGGGAACAGTTCATGCGCCTGATTTCTAGCCAGTAACGCTTCTTTGACCTGTTCCTGCATCGCCCCGATTTCGGGGTTGTAGAATTCGGCATAGGGCCCTTCGGCCAGTTCCTGATCGGAATATCCCAGATTTTGGAGCGCCATGGTATCACTCTCCTCGTGATAGTGTTTGGTGATAGGCTTGTTGCAGCGGCGGTCTGGCCGTCTCGGTGCAGTGGTTGAGCAAAACGCCGCACCAGCTTCTGCGCACCAGCGCCATACAAGCGCGATTGGAGAAAAAGCCGCCGCCCCACATTCCGAGCATGGCGAGCAGATCGAGCGCGAGATAGCGGCCGAGTTCGCTGGCGTCGGTATCAGGTGTCAGCTCACCATTGGCGAGCGCGTGCGCTGCCATCATCCGGCCCGAGGCGATAACCCGCTCGACCCCGGCAGTGCGCGCATCCTGATGATCCGAGGCCATGATTGCGCCGTAAATGTCGCGGTAAAAGGCTTCATCACGCTCAAAAAACGCCTCAATCTTGTCCAATGCGGTGAGCAGCATCGCGGTTGCCAGCGCGTCGCCTGCTTCACTGGCCAGCTGCATCGGATCGAACTCCGCGTCCTCGAGCAGCGCAACCAGAACATCTGTCTTGGAGCCGAATAGATTATAGGGCGTGCGCAGGCTGACCCCTGCTTCCTCGGCGAGATGGCGCATGGTCAGCGCCTCTATGCCCTGTTTGCGGATAATGTCCTCAGCCGCACTGCGAATGCGGGCACGATTGAACGCTTTGGCTTCTTCTCTGCGTGTCATGGGAATCAACTATGCTATTTTTATAACGTGTGTCAATTTTTATCTTGAAAAAATATAACATGATGCAATAATTGTCAGTAGAACAAGGAGAGACTCCGATGAAACTCGACACAGACGCCATCACCACGCGAGAAGTTCTGGGCTGGAAAGGCCTGCATCTGCTCAACAATGCGCAGAGTAGCTGCTCGCAAAAGATCCGCATTTTGCTTGCTGAGAAAGGCCTGCCTTACCAATCGCGCGAGGTGGACCTGAAAAAGCTGGAGCATACAACGCCCTGGTTTCTGGGCATTAATCCGCGCGGTGTTGTCCCGGTGCTGGTCGATAATGGCGATGTGCATATCGAGAGCAATGACATCCTCGCCTATCTCGAAGAGCGCTATCCCAGCGAACAGAGCTGGCTGCCCACCAATGCAGCTGAACAGGCCGAGGCACAGGCCTTGCTCGACACCGAAGCAGCGCTACATCCGCAATTGCGCGCAATCACCATGGGGTTTCTCGCGCCGAAAAAGATGATGGCCAAGACCGAACCGGAGCTGCAGGCCTATCTCGCCAACGGGCCGGACAATGACCATCGCAAAGCACAAGTAGCGTGGTGGCGTGCCTTTGCTGAGAACGGCATCAGCGACAGCGAAGCACGAGATGCGGCGACTGCATTCCGCGCGGTCTTTGTTGATCTGGAACAGCATCTTGCAGACCGGCAATGGCTGCTCGGCGATCACCCGATGCTGGTCGACATTGCCTGGTTTATCAATATTCACCGGCTGGTTCTGGCAGGCTATCCGATTGCCGATCATCCGCGCCTTGCTGCCTATTATCAACGCCTGCTGCAGCGTCCGGCCTTTGCCAGGGAAATCGCCAAGGGTCCATTTGCCCTGAGGGTGGCAGCGCCCGTCTACCGGTTTATGCGGCGCGTGCGTGGGACGGACCTGGGAAGTGTTTATGCCGCCAGTACCTGAGTTCAGAAACAGGATGGGAGGACCATTCCGACCACAGAACGGCCTTCTGTTATGAAGATAGCTCTTTCCCTGCTCTTGGCCCTCACCATTGGCGCGCTTGCCCGGCTGACCGGAGTGCCGCTCCCGGCGCCACCGGCGCTGATCGGCGCGATGCTCGTTCTTGCCATGACATTGGGCTATCTGGCCGCTGATCGCCGGATCAGCAAGACAGATGACCCATTGGCCAGCCTGGATGAAAAACGCTGATGGCCGCTTCGTTCACAGGTATCTTGCTCGGTTTCGCCATCGGCTATGGCTGCCGCTCTTTTGACCTTCCACTACCCGCTCCGCCCAAGCTCGTCGGGGCGTTGCTGGTGGTGGCCATGACCCTCGGCTTTGTCGGCACGGATATCCTGATGTATCTATAAGTAACTCTATATTATCGAGAAATAACTGCCGCCCCGGTTTTGGGCCTTGGTCTGTTTTTGGCTATAGGGCGGTGATGAATACCGGTTCCCAGTCCCCCATTGCGCCGCAACCGCGCGGCGTTTTGCTGCCCTGGTGGGCGCTGCAATTGCTCGCCTGGGCGCTCTATTGCGTCGTCTCATTCCTCTCGCTGACCCTATGGTATGGTGAGCCGGAATGGCTGCATGTGGTGCAGATCCTGCTTGAGGCAGTATCCGGAGCGTTGCTGGTGCTGCCGCTCGAATGGTCGCTGCGCCATGTCCAGCGTTTGCCGGTTGCGCTGAGCTTTGCCTTGCAACTGCTCTGTGTAGCGGCGCTTGCTTTCCTGTGGAATGTGCTGCGCATGACGACATTCCAGATATTTTTCCCCGATGCCAAGATATGGGAGGAATTTGGCGGCTGGTATTTCGCTTCCATCCTGATTTTCGCGCTGTGGACGACGCTGCACTATATCGTTCAGGCCTATAGTGCGATGGCCGAAGAACAGGCGCGGGCGCAAAAGGAGCATCTGCGCCGGGTCACCGCCGAGGGCCAGTCGCGCGATGCGCAGTTGCAAATGCTTCGCTACCAGATCAACCCGCATTTCATCTTCAACACCATGAACTCGGTCAACGCGCTGGTCGCCACCAAGCGCAATAGCGAGGCGCGCGAGATGATTGAGCGGTTCAGCGATTTTCTCCGGCTGACACTGGATGATGAGGACAGGCTGTTCGTGCCGCTGGAAGAGGAGATCATGACCATCAACCGCTATCTCTCGGTCGAGAAGATGCGGTTCAAGGATCGGCTCGAGACCGTGATCGACATTAAGCCCGATTGCCACTCTGTCCCAGTCCCGGCGTTGATTTTGCAACCAGTTATCGAAAATGCAGTGCGCCATGGCGTTGAGGGCCAGCATGCACAATGCCAGATCACCATCACCGCGAAGCGACAAGACGGTGAGCTCGTCGTGGTCATTACCGACACCGGCCCGGGTCTGAGCGGTGATGCGCATAGCGACAAGCGCCGCGGCGGCATCGGCATGCGCAATATCGCCGCGCGCCTAGCCACGGCCTATGGCGACAATTATGTCTTCACCATTGAAAACAATCCCGCTGCGCGCGGTGCCATGGTGACGATGCGGTTGCCGGTTGAGAACGGACTGGCATGACGATCCGCATTGCCATTGCCGATGATGAAGCGCTGAGCCGCGATCTTCTTGCAACGATCTTTGACGAGATTACCGCTGACGTTCCCGGCCTCAAGCTCGTCTCACAGACCGCGACTGGCGAAGAAACGGTTGCAGCTATCGCGGCCGAGCGCCCGGATATTGTGTTTCTCGATATTAACATGCCCGCCGGAGACGGCTTTTCGGTGGTCTCAGCGCTTGAGGAAATGCCTTTCGCAGAGCGGCCAAAGGTGATTTTCACCACCGCCTATAGCCGCTTTGCGGTGCAGGCCTTTGATGTCGAGGCAGCAGACTATCTGCTCAAACCGATCTCGGCCGAAAGAGTGATCCGCGCCATAGAGCGCGTCACCCGATCACGCGATAGCGATGCCGACAGACAAGACGGACGCGTGGCGGTCCCTTCAGGTAAAGGGACCGATTATATTGCGCTCACCGATATCGAATATGCCCGCGCAGAAAGCGAATATATCGCGCTCTATGTCGGCGGGCAGAAACGGATGTTGCGCGGCTCGCTCAAAAGTTTTGCTCAGGAACTTCCGTCGGGCTTCTGCCAGGTACACCGCTCCTATATCGCCAATGCGGCCTATGTTCTGCGGCTGGAAAAGAGCGATCAGGGCGGGTCAGAACTGTGCCTTTCTTCTGGCAGAGCGATCCCCGTCAGCCGTCGATTCCGCAGCAAAACCATGGCCTGGCTCGATCGATCCGGCATTATGTGACCGCTCGCTGCAGAAAAACGCCCGCTTACTGCAAACCGGTTGCAACTTCCGGACATGCAGGCGGATTTTGGCCTCTCGGAGACGCTGAACGCATGGGACAATGCACAGCTTCTTTCCGAGCACAAAAGTCTCGAAGGCGGTGGGACGCCTAGGGGAGGAACAGATGAATACGCGACTTTTTGCGCGCGCCATGTTGGCCGCGTCTACAGCCCTTTGCCTGCCAGCTTTGGCGATGGCACAGGACACCACACAACCGACTCCTGCAGAAGCCAGCGATCAGGCAGAGCCACCATTGGACGATGATGATATTGTCGTCGTTACTGCTGAACGCCGCGAACAATCGCTGCAGGATTTCGCCGGCACCATTTCGGTTTTCAGCGGCGAGGACTTACGCAAGATCGGGGTGCAGAATGTCACCGACCTGCAAGAGCAGGTTCCCGGCCTTTCCATTGCCAACAATCAAGGCAATGTCGAAGTCTTTATCCGTGGCATTGGCAGCAGCAATAACACCGAGCTTGGTGACCCGGCAGCGGCATTCCATCTTGATGGTGTGAACCTGCCCCGACCGCGCGGCATTGGTTCTGCCTTTTTCGATATTCAGCGGGTCGAGGTGAACACCGGACCGCAGGGAACATTGCGCGGCCGCAACGCCACTGCAGGCTCGATCAATGCGATCACCTTCCGCCCTGGCCTGGGCAGTTTTGACGGCTCGCTGGAATTCGAAGCCGGCAATTATGAGCATCGCTCACTGCGCGGCGTGGTCAACATCCCGGTCACCGACAATATGGCGGTGCGCTTCTCCGGCATGTATCTTGAGCATGACTCCTATTATGACAATGTCGGCCCGGTACGCGGCATTGATGTCGCCGAGGCTGAAGACAATTATGCCGGCCGCGCCCAGCTATATTGGGAGCCAACCGACAGGCTGTCGATTCTGATCGCTGGGGACTATATCAGCGAGAACGGCACAGGCTTTACCGGCTCCAACTTTGCCCTGCCTCTGGGTGAGATTGAGAATGGCAACCTTTCCAGCCTCGACGAGATCGACAATCCCCGCGATGTAATCGCGCGCGGCATTACGCCGGTGCTCGACTCCGACCATTGGGGCATCCGCACCAAAATCACCTATGATGCCGATGACTTCAAAATCGAGTATACCGGCAGCTATCGCGATGTTGATTATGACTATGAAGCAACCACGCCGCTGACCCCATTCTTCCCAGGGGTTCTGGATTCGCTCAGCTTCCGCGAGGATGCGCTGGCACCGGCCAATCCGGATGGCAGCCAGCCGCTGGTTGATCCGAACATCGTACTGGCCGAGAATCTGGACGACTTTTCGCGTTTCCGCACGATCACCGATTCCCGCTCACATTTCCATGAACTGCGCATTTTCGACACCGAAGGCGACTTTATCTGGAGCGTCGGCGGCCTGTATATCCGCGAGGATCAATTCTCGTTCCTAGCCTCCACCGGGGACCGTTCGCCTTTCTTCTCGGGGCTTGAGTTCAACACTACAGTCGATACCGATTCCTTTGCCTTTTATGGCGATGCGACATACGAGATTGACGGTCGCTTCCGGATAACCGGCGGTCTGCGCTACACCAATGACAGCAAGCAACGCCAGGGTGTTGCCGCGCGCTATGGCTTTGCCATTGGCGATGACAATTTCAATTGCTGTATGGGCGTGCGCGTCGGCACTGAAGGATTTGAGTTTGCTGCGCGCGAACGGACCATCTTCAATCCCGATACTGATGGCGATGGCACGATCAATAACCAGGAAATCATCGATTTCTATTTTGACGGCATCAAGCAATTTGGCGATCGCGACAATGTTGACGAGATTTTCGCCAATGGCCCCGGCGCAACCGATGCGCCCTGCCTCGACACCATCACCGGCGACAACCTCACCTGTAACGGCTTTGCCGATACCGACAACTTCACCTTTGCCGTGCCATTTGGTGGCCAGATTTTCCGCCAGGACGGCAATTTTGACGATGAATTTGTCGATTGGCGTATCCGCGGTGAATGGGACATCACGCCGGATAATCTGGTTTATGCGCTGATTGCCAGCGGCCATAAATCGGGCGGTTTCAACGACAATCTGGGTGATCTGGGTGTCGCACCGACCTATGGCACCGAAAATGTCATTCTTTACGAGCTCGGCACCAAGAACGAGTTTTCGCTCGGTAATGTCGGCGTGCGTCTCAACGCTTCGCTCTTCTATAACGACTATAGCGATCAGGTATTCACCTCGCTGCTTTCGGTCGCACAGGCGGCAGAGTTGGGCGGCGTCGAAGTCGATTTGCCGGGCGGCACCAATCAGGCGCTGGTTGTCTCTTTCAGCTTCAATGCGGCAGATTCACGCATCTACGGCGCACAGCTTGACGGCGGCTTTGACCTGCCGGAGAATATCAAGCTCGACTTCAACCTGTTGTGGCTGGAGGCCGAGATCGGAAATGCCGAGCCGATTCAGGACTTCCGCTTCCAGGCGGATGTCGACCCGGAAAATGCCGTGTTCCGGGAGATTGAGGGCCGCCGCCTGCCAAGGACACCGCGCTGGCAGTTCAATGCTCGTCTGTCACAGGCGTTTGAACTGCCCCAGGGTGAGCTCGATTATGTGATTTCGCTGGGCTATCGCTCTTCGCAATATCACACCATCTTCAACTCGATCGAATTCGATGCTGACGGCAATGGCACCGAAGTGACCAGTGGCCGCTTGCTCGACCGGATCGACGGCTATTGGACCATGGACCTCGGCATTGGCTGGTCGATTGATGATGCCGGCAAATATCGCCTCGAAGGCTTTGCCAATAATGTTACCAACGCCATTCATGAAGCGGCGATCATCATCACCCAGTTTGACAACACACGCTTCTTCACCCGCCCGCGCACCTATGGCGCGCGGTTCCGGGCGAAGTTCTAGGGTCAGGCCCTGTTTCTGACCCTGGAATGACCCTGAGCGGGGCCCGGGTTCTTCCACGAGCCCGGGCCTCGTGACAAACCGCCAATTGGAGTCATGTCCACTACGCATATTAGGCCTTGGGAGAGCATTTGGTGCGCATTACCAGTTTATCATTTCTGACGGCATTGGTGTTAACGGCCTCCGCGCAGGCGCAAGACAGTGCTGTATCGCCACAGCCGGAAACGGCCTCTCAGGCCCCCGCTCAAGACCAGGCGGGCGAAAGCGTCGCCACCAATATTCCCAATGGCTATGCACTGGTCTGGTCAGACGAATTCAGCACCCCCGGACTGCCCGATCCGGCCAAGTGGAAATATGACACGTTCCGCAACAAGCAGGGCTGGTTCAACAACGAAAAGCAGTATTACTCGGCCAACCGGGCCGAAAATGCCCGGATTGAATCGGGCAATCTAATCATCGAGGCGCGCAAAGAAGCGCTGGACCCCGCGCTGTTCCCTGATTGGGGTGGTCAGGAATTCAGCTCGGCACGGCTCATCACCCAAGGACTGGGCGACTGGACCTATGGCTTTTTCGAAATCAGGGCCAAGCTGCCCTGCGGTGTTGGCACATGGCCTGCCATCTGGATGCTGCCTTCCGATCCCGACATTGAATGGCCCGAGGGCGGCGAGATCGATATTATGGAACATGTCGGGTTTGAGCCCGGCGTCATCCATCATTCCGTCCATACCACTGCCTTCAACTTCTCGCGTGGCACACAGATGACCTCCAAGCATGAGCTGGAAAGCGCCTGCGATGCCATGCACAAATATCAGCTGCTCTGGACCAGCGATTTCATGATGTTCGGTGTCGATGACAAACCGAAATTCCTGTTCAAAAAGGAAAGCAGCAAACGCAGCCGCTGGCCCTTTGATCGGCCGCAGCATTTGCTGCTCAACATCGCCATTGGCGGCAGCTGGGGCGGGCAGAAAGGCATTGCTGACGACGCGGTGCCGGCGCGCATGGAGATTGATTATGTCCGCGTCTATCAGCCGACAGCGCCCGCAGCACAGAAAGGCGAATAATCATGGTCCGCAATATTCTGGCCGCGCTTTCTATCCTTATGCTCACCTCTTGCAGCATGATGAGCGATCCGGTGACAGATCGCGCTAGCGAAATTCTGGCGCAAATGACGATGGAAGAGAAGGTCGGCCAGATTATTCAGGCGGATATCTCTGCAGTGACACCAGAGGATGTGCGCAAATACCATCTGGGTTCTGTCCTCAACGGCGGTAATTCCGCTCCCGGTGGCGGCAAGGTCGCCGATGCAAGAGAATGGCTGGCGCTTGCCGATGCCTTTTGGGAAGCCTCCACTGACAAAGGCGATGGCCGTGTCGGCATCCCGCTGATCTGGGGCACCGATGCGGTACATGGCCATAATAATCTGCAAAGCGCGGTTATCTTTCCCCATAATATCGGCCTTGGCGCCGCCAATGATCCTGACCTTATCGGTCGCATCGCCGAAGTCACTGCGCGTGAAGTGCGTGCGACCGGGCAGGAATGGACCTTTGCGCCGACACTGGCCGTGGCGCGCGATGACCGTTGGGGCCGCACGTATGAAAGCTATTCAGAAGCCCCTGATATTGTCGCCGCCTATGCCGGATCCATGGTGCAGGGCCTACAGGGGCAATCGGGCGCCGAGGACTTTCTCACCAGCGACCATGTGATTGCCACCGCCAAGCATTTTGTCGGCGATGGCGGCACCGAACAGGGCATCGACAAGGGCGATACCCAGGGCGATCTGGAGGAGATATTGACGCTGCATGGCGCGGGCTATGGACCGGCGATCTCGGCCGATGTGCAGACGGTTATGGCAAGTTTTTCCAGCATCAACGGCACCAAGATGCATGGCTATAAAGCGCTGCTCACCGACCGGCTCAAAGGCGAAATGGGCTTTGACGGCTTTGTTGTCGGCGACTGGAATGGCCATGCCGAGATACCTGGCTGCACTGCCGGCGATTGCGATGCCGCGCTGCATGCCGGGCTGGACATGTATATGGCCCCCGATAGCTGGCGCGAGCTTTATGACAATCTGCTCGACGCAGCGAAAAACGGCGATCTTGATCTTGATCGGCTTGATGATGCGGTGATGCGTATCCTCAAGGTCAAGCTGCGCGCCGGGCTGTTTGATGCACCCAAGCCGTCCGAGCGGGCATCGAGCAATGCCAGCCTATTGGGCAGCGACGCCCATCGGGAAGTGGCCCGCGAGGCGGTGCGGAAATCCTTGGTGCTGCTGAAGAACAATTCCAGCCTGTTGCCCCTGCAGAGCGGGCAGACCGTGCTGATTGCCGGAAGCGGTGCAGACAGCATCGAACAGCAATCGGGCGGATGGACATTGAACTGGCAAGGCACGGGCAACAGCAATGATGAGTTCGCCCATGCCGAGACCATTTATGCCGGGTTGAAAACGGCATTGGAGGCGATTGACAGCCGCGCCATCCTGTCGGTCGATGGCAGCTATACCGCCAAGCCCGATGTCGCCATCGTCGTCTTTGGCGAGCAGCCCTATGCCGAGTTTCGCGGTGATCGCAGTGATCTGGTCTATGAGACAGATGGTGGCAGCGACCTGGCGCTGCTGAAGAAGTTGAAGGCCGCCGATATCCCGGTTATCTCGGTGTTTCTCTCCGGAAGACCGCTCTGGGTTAATCCGCATATCAACGCCTCCGATGCTTTCATTGCGGCCTGGTTACCCGGCACAGAGGGAGGCGGCATTGCCGATGTTCTGATCGCCGACACACAGGGCCAAGCGCGCTATGACTTTACCGGCAAGCTCTCTTTCTCCTGGCCCGCCACCGGTGAAGGCACGCCGATTAATGGCAATGAAGGCGAGAAGGTCGCCTTTCCCTTTGGCTATGGCCTGGGATATGGTGACAGCAAGACCCTGGCAGCGCTGAGCGAAGACCCGGGCGTCAATCTCGATAGCCGGTTTACGGGCAAGCTGGTTGAGCGGGGCGATGCCGCTGCCGGGCTGCAAATGTATCTTGGTGATGCGTCCAACGCCAATATTCCGGTCACCACACTCACCGCCGAAAGCCTGGGCGGAGCGATAAAGCTCAGCGGTATCGACTATCGTGCGCAGGAAGATTCTCGCGCGATCCAATGGCAAGGCGGTGGCAAGGGTGAATGGAGTGTGCGCACATCGCGCGCCATTGATCTCTCCGCCCTTGGCAACGCGGCCAATCTGGCGCTGGTGATTGACTGGAAGGTGATGCAGGCGCCGAAAGCGGAGGCGACCATGTTGTGGGGCTGTGGCGCGGACTGTGCCCGCCAGGCGGATATCGGCCCATTGCTAAGCACCCTCAGCCCGCAAAGCTGGACCCGATCGGTCATCCCGCTGACCTGTTTTGGCGATCCTGCCGGGGAGCTGACCCGCATTGGCCTATCGGGCGATGATGCAATGCAGATTGCTATCCATGCCGCAGCGATTGAGGCAGCAGAGACGGCGGAGTGCCCGCTGCCATGACCCTTGCGACCACCGATCTGATCATCATAGCTGTCTATGCAGCCGGGCTGTTCGGCATCGCCTTTTGGGTATCGCGGGAGAAAAGCGGCCATGCCAAGAATACCGAGGACTATTTCCTCGCCGGTCGCGCCCTGCCCTGGTGGGCGATTGGCGCATCGCTGATCGCGTCGAATATTTCGGCGGAGCAGATTATCGGCCAGTCAGGCCAGGGCTATGCTGTCGGTATGGCCATCGCCGCCTATGAATGGCAGGCGGCGATTGTCCTGATCATCGTTGCCAAATGGTTCCTGCCGATCTTCCTCAAACACAAAATCTACACCATGCCGCAATTTCTTGATGCGCGTTATGGCTCGGGTGTCCGCATCACCACATCGATTTACTGGATCATTCTCTACACCGCGGTCAATCTGACAACGGTGCTGTGGCTTGGCGGACTCGCGGTAGTCTCGCTTACCGGCCTGCCGATTTTCACCGCCATGGCCTTGCTCGCCGGATTTGCCTTTCTCTATTCAGTCTATGGCGGGTTGAAAGCGGTGGCGCTGACCGACATCATTCAGGTGGTCATCCTGATTGTTGGTGGCCTGTTTATCACCTGGGTCGCCCTTGATCTGGTCAGTGGTGAAGAGGGTGGCGCGCTTGCCGGTTTCGCCCGCATCTATGAGGCTCTGCCCGGCCATTTCACCATGATCCTCGATGAGCAGCATCCAGCCTATGGCGATCTGCCCGGCATCTGGACCTTGCTTGGTGGCCTGTGGGTGCTGCATTTCTCCTATTGGGGCTTCAACCAATATATCATCCAGCGCGCGCTCGGTGCGGAGAACCTGAACGAGGCGCAAAAGGGCCTTGCGTTCGCCGCCTTTCTGAAGCTGCTGATCCCGTTGATCGTGGTGATCCCCGGTATTGCGATGCTGCAACTGGCGAGCCAGGGCACAATTGATGGCACTGCGCTGGCCGCAAAATCGGACAATACCTATGGCGAGCTGATCAAATTGGCGCCGGTCGGTGTGCGCGGTCTGGTCTTCGCAGCGCTGATCGCGGCAATTGTGTCATCGCTGGCATCGATGATGAACTCCATCTCCACCATCTTCACCATGGATCTCTATCGTTCATGGCAGGCGGATCGTCGCGATGAGCATTATGTGCTGGTGGGGCGTATCACTGCCTTTACCGTGATGCTGATTGCCCTGTTGCTGGCGCGTCCCTTTATCGGCGGTTTTGAGAGCGGTTTTCAGACGGTGCAGGAATATTCCGGTTTCGTTGCGCCAGGCATTGTCATCGTCTTTCTGATGGGCTTTTTCTGGAAACGGATGAATGCCGCAGGTGCCTTTACCGCTCTGCTGGCGTCTATCGCGCTCAATCTGGCACTCAAATTCGGTGCCCCGGATATCCCCTTCATCATCCGCGTCTGGATCGTCTTTATGGGCTGTCTTGCGCTGGCGGTTGTCGCCTCGTTGGCGACCGCGCCGCCTGAAGATGGCCAGCCGGTGCAATTGGGCAAGATGCAATTCTCGACCCAGGCGTTGTTTAATGGCCTTGCGCTATCAGTCGTCACATTGCTGGTCGGCTTCTACATCATTCTGTGGTGAGCTCTGCCAACTCGATCTGCTCGGGATGTCTTGGTGGAGTAGCTCAAGGCTCAATCACGCACCAGGCGAAAGCCGATATGCGATGTGCCAAAGCTGAGGTCTTGTGCTTGGCGCGCGGCGGGGCGGTAGCGATAGCAATAGGATTTGGCGCACAGAAAAGAACCGCCGCGAATGGTGCCGACACTGGCACCGGGTTGTGCCGGGTCCAGCCCATTGACGCCAGCACGGGCGCGCGCGTCATCTGAATGGTCCGGGGCATAGGGCGTCGCGGTCCATTCCCAGACATTGCCGATCATATCATAGAGGCCAAAGCCATTGGCGGGAAAGCTGCCCACCGGGGCGACACCGGCAAAGCCATCGGAAGCGGCGTCATAAGCCGGGAAGGCACCTTGCCATGTATTGGCCTTTTGCGTGACTGCTGCCGCTTCTGCATCCTCCCAGGCCATCAGCTTGCCATCCAGACCGCCACGCGCGGCATATTCCCATTCCGCCTCGCTCGGCAGGCGTCCTCCGGCCCATTTGGCATAGGCTTGCGCATCTTCGCGGGTGATATGGACAACCGGTGCTTGCGGGTCGGGTTCGTCATCCCGATCTGGGCCGAAAGGACGCTGCCAATAGGCGCCCTCGACAAGTCGCCACCAGCTGAGATTTTCCTGACGCTGCTCGGCGCTGGGGGCAAAGACCGCTGATGAGGGCGGAAGGTCGACCCCGGGGCCATCGGCTTCGTCGGCAGACCAACCACGCTCTGCCCGGGTCTTATAACCGGTGGCGTCGACAAAAGCGGCAAATTGCGCGTTGGTGACCTCGTGGCGCATCATCTCGAACGGCGCGACACAGGCTTCTCGCACCGGTCCTTCTTCGGGGTAAATCCGGCTTTCGCCCATTTGGAAACAGCCACCGGACAGTGCGACCCATTGCGGCTCACTATTCTCCTCGGGCGCTGGCGAGCAGGCAGCGGCGATGCCGACCGCCATAACTGTCAGAGCGAAACGGCGCGCCGCCATTTAGCGCCTAGCCATTGGGGACATATTGCTGCCGCCAGCCGCTAATCTCTTGCTTGAATTCGGCCACAAGGTCGGGGTGATCCGCCGCAACATCGCTATTGCTATTGGGATCGCCGGTAATGTCCCAAAGCGCGACCTCGTCAGAGTCGGTTTTCCAGACAAAATGCCAGGTCTCATCGGTGCGGTAATAGGCATCGAAGCTGCCCCCCATCATATCGGTCACCGCCTCGTCGCGTTGGCCGCGAAAATCGGTTCCGGCGCGATGGGTGTCGATACGACCGAACAGCGCCGGGCGCAATGGCGCGCTGCTCTTGCCTTCAATATGGTTGCGCAACGAATAGCCGGGCAGCTCCACCGGAGATGTCACCCCGGCATAGTCGAGCACGGTGGGCATGATATCAATCGCGTTCACCAACTGCCGCCGGTCAAGGCGCGCGGCAATTTGATCGGCCCAATAGAAGATGATCGGTGTGCGGAACGCGGTTTCAAACGCCGACCCTTTGCCGCGCGGCCCGCCATTGGGGAAGAAAAACGGGTTGTCGGCATATTCGGCGGTCGGCGGCTGTTGCCAGCCATTGTCATTGACATAGACGATCAGCGTATTGTCCATCAGCCGCTCCTCACGCAGCTTGTCGAGCAATTGGCCGACCCCCCAGTCAAACCAGGCGATATTGGCATAATACAGCTTGGCCGATTCCGAGATGTCATCACGATCCTGATAGAATTTGAAGAAGCGATCTGGCGGGTTAAGCGGCGTGTGCGGCAGCGCCGGGCCATACCACAGGAAAAACGGCTGCTCGGCATTGTCTTCGACAAAATCCAGCACCGGGGCCATAGTCTGGCGGCCAATTTCATTGCCGCGCCCGCCCATAAAGGTGAAGAACCAGTTATCGCCCAGCGCCGCTGCATCCTTCCAGTTCCATGATGGCGTCATGCCATGGGTGAAGCCGCCATGGCGATAGGATTGCTCCCACCATTTGCCGCTCTGGAACGAGACATAGCCCGCCTGTTGCAGGATGCGCGGCAGCGTCGCGATCTGCTCAATCGCGCTGGTCTCATATTGCTTCCAGAGCTGCTGCCGCTCGCGCGCCGTGTCCACTTCTTGCGGCACCGGCCCATTCGCCATGCGCGCATCGGCAATGCGGCTGGCCTGATCGGCATATTGCGAGGGATACAGGCCGGACACCAGAGATTGCAGCGTCGGACGGCAGTGATTGGCCGAGGAATGGCCGCGCTCAAACACCACGCCACCACGGCCCAATATGTCCATGTTCGGGGTGATGACATTTCGGTCGCCGAGAAAGCCAAGATAGGGCCAGCCAAGATCATCGGCGATGATAAACACAATATTGGGCGGGCCATCAGGGCGGCGCGGTATGACAGTGCGGTCAATCTCTCCGGCGATCCCGCCTTCAAAGACACCGCCAAAGGAGAAAGGCTCCGCCGCTTGCGTCTGTCCGGTCTCGGATGCAGCCTCTTGCGCCTGAACCCCTGCGCCGCCAGTGGCGAGCAAGGCAAGGCCCGAAAGCAACATTGTCAAACCCTGTCTTTTCATCGCGTCCTCCTCAATCCGCCTGCCAGTCAATCGTGCAACACTGCTATTGCGCATAAACCCCTTCGGCTTCGGGCGAGCCATCCTGACGCGCCTTGTTTTGCAGCAAGGCCTGTACCGGCAGCATGAAAAACGCGGCAATCGCCAGTGATCCGGCGGCAAAGGCCATGGTCCAGATCGGGTCATCGGGGAATAGCCAAAGCATGATCTGGCCCATCACCGTGGCCACCAATAGCTGCGGGATCACGATGAAGATGTTGAAAAGCCCCATATAGATGCCAAGCTTGGACTGGGGCAGATTGCTGGCCAAAATGGCATAGGGCATGGCCAACACCGAGGCCCATAAAATGCCAATGCCGATCTCGCACAGGATCAGCAGATATTGATCACGGATAAACATAAAGCCGAGAAACCCGAGCGCTCCGAGCAAAAGGCAAGCGGCATGGGTATAGGCGGCACCCAGCCGACGCGACAGCAGCGGCAGCAGAGTCAGCGCCGCAACCGCCGCGACGCCATTATAGATGCCGAACAATACCCCGACCCAATTGCCTGCCTGATTAAACGCGGCGCTGCCGGAATCGGTGGTGCCCCAAACATATTGCGCCACCACACGGGTGGTGAAAATCCACATGATAAACAGGGCAGACCAGCTGAAAAACTGGACAACCGCTAACCGCTTCATCACCTCTGGCATGCCGGAGAAATCGCCGACAATGCTGCTCAACATATTGGTGCGGTTGCCCGCCTTGGCGAGCTGGATCGCCAGCATGGACGCCAATCCGTAAAACACCAGCAAGCCGCCGAGCAGATACACTTCTTTTTCAAGGTCAAGCCGGTTCACCAGCAGCAGCACTAATGCACCCGCGGCAATCCAAAGCATGCCGCTGCCAAAGGATTTGGCCGCAAGCGCGCGGATTGGCGAGCCGGAGGGCTCGGCATCCGGCCCTTCAAAACGGCGCATCTCGTCCGGGCTGTATTCGCGGGTAAACACCACCGTCCACAACACCGCCAGGAACAGCACCACCGCGCCGAACCAGAAGCTGTAGCGCACCGTATCGGGCACCACGCCCGGCGGTGCGACATTGGCGACACCCGCCCAATCGAGGAAGAAGGGGAAGAAAGACCCGATACAGGCCCCGGCGCCGATAAATCCGGTTTGCACGATATAACCGGCGGTATGCTGGTCAGTACGCAGCATATCGCCGACAAAGGCGCGGAACGGCTCCATCGAGACATTGAGCGAAGCGTCGAGCACCCACAGCATAAAGGCCGCGAACAGCAAATAGGGGGCAAGCGGCATGATAAACAGCGAGATCGCCGCCAGGATTGCGCCAGCGAGAAAATAGGGGCGGCGGCGGCCGAGCTTGGTCCAGGTCTTGTCGCTGAAATAGCCGATAATCGGCTGCACCAACAGGCCAGTCAGTGGCGCGGCAACCCAAAGCGCGGGCAGATCATCGACCGCCGTCCCCAGTGTCTCGAAGATGCGGCTCATATTGGAGTTCTGCAACGCGAACCCGATCTGGATACCAAAAAAGCCGAAGCTGATATTCCACAGCCCCCAGAAACTCTGGCGCGGCTTTTCCGCAATGCCGGGGGCGGCACTCTGCCCTGTCATTATGTCTCTCCTCATCATGGCCGGGCATCTTTTTGATGATTTTGTGCCGGTCCATGAAAACTGCAAAAAATGCCGGTCCAGCTTACGCGCCCAATGAGACAGGGCAATATCGCACAGGGTGTTTCCGGGTCATGTATACGAATACCTCAGCCATGAAAGCGCGCCTTGGGCGTGCAATTTGGCGCAGTCGCCGCCAATTCAGTTGCTATGGCTGCCGCAGCTTTCGCGCACGATCAGGCGTGTGGGCAGGATGGCGGGCTCCACCTCCTGCCCCTCAATCGCGGCAATAAGCGAGCGCACCAAAGCCCGACCCGCGCTTTGCGCATCCTGCATCACCGTGGTCAACGCCGGATTGGTGAGGGCAGCCGAAGCAATATTGTCAAAGCCGACAATGGCGATGTCCTGTGGCAATTGCTTGCCCGCCTCACGCATCGCCCGCATCGCGCCTATCGCGATCAGGTCGCTGGCGGCAAACACCGCATCGCATTCAGGATAGTCGGTGAGCATTTGCTGCGCCGCGCGATAGCCATCTTCCTCGCTCGACATCGCCTCAAATTGTGGCGGGCTCTGCCCTTCGCCGAGTGCCGTGCAAAATCCGGCATAGCGGTCATGAAACTCGGGAAAGTTGGGTGTCGCGGTGCCCAAAAAGGCAATATGCTTGCGCCCGCATCCTATCAGATGCTCGCCCGCAATGCGTCCGGCACCAATATTGTCCGAGCCCAATGTGATCCCGGCCATGTCGTCACTCTGCGGACCCCAGCGGACAAATTGGGTGCCATCGGCCTTGAGCGCCTCAAGCCGTTCAACATGGTCACGAAAATCGCCATAGCCGAGCAGGATGATGCCATCGGCGCGGCGGCTGTCCTGATAGCGCGCATGCCAATTGTCATCGGTCTGCTGGAACGATACCAACAGGTCATAGCCGCGGCGGGAGGACTCGCGGATGATGGTCCCCAGCATCGACTGAAAAAACGGGTTGATATTGGACTCATCGCCACTGTCATCCTCAAACAGCAGCAGCGCCAGCGTATTGGCGCGCTGCGAGCGCAGGCTCGAGGCATTGCGGTCAACAGTGTAGTTCAATTCCCGGGCAATACGCTCAATCTTCTCACGCGTCTTGGCGCTTACCGCCGGGCTGCCGCGCAGGGCGCGCGATACCGTTGGCTGAGAGACGCCTGCGAGATAGGCAATGTCAAAAGAGGTCGGGCGGGAATTGGGCATGGTGTGAGTCGCAAATGAACCGTGTCTGAATCTGTAAACAGGCGTCTGACTGTACATCTTAGGCCCATTTGCCAAGAAATACGCACGATAATTGTCTGCACCGCAACACCCTTTGCATCCATTGCAAGACTGTTTTGCGCGGGATTTATGCAAGCCACTGTATATAGTAGATTATTTTATGCATTGGCCGCGCCAATTACTTGCTGATCATGGGCGTTGAAGACGCGATAATGCCGCAGTGCAGCATTGTTTCGGTGCAGATTTGAATACGTATGCCCGCTATTAGCACCGTCATTTTCCCGTCATATGCGGAAGCGTTCGGCGATCCAAGGCGCCGCGAAATATGCAATTGGTTCTGCACCAACCGACCCGATCAAAGGGGCCATAAAGGCAATTTGGTGGCGCAGAAAATGGGGAGAGAACAGCATGAGCAAACAGTCATCCATCGTGTCCGGCGTCAGCGGCATTGCCCTCAGCTTTGGCCTGCTCGCAGCCAGCCCGGCGGCCTATGCGCAAGACACGCAAGACACCGAGCCGCAACAGCAAGCCGAAGACGAAGAGTTTGACGATGATGATGTGATCGTGGTTTCCGGCTTCCGCTCATCGGTGGCCAATGCGGTGCAGGAAAAGCGCAATCTGGACTTTATCGCAGAAGTTGTCAGCGCCGATGATATTGCAGGCCTGCCCGATGTCTCCATCGCGGAATCACTGGCCCGTCTGCCCGGTGTTACCTCACAGCGTACCGGCGGCCAGGCCAGCGCCATCAATATTCGCGGCCTGTCACAGGATCTGGTGTCCGCCTCGCTCAACGGTCGCGAACAGGTCGCCACCAGCGGCAACCGGATTATCGAGTTCAACCAATATCCATCCGAGCTGATCCGTCAGGCAGCGGTGTACAAAACGCCGATGGCCTCGATCATTGAAGGCGGCGTCGCTGGCCGGGTTGAGCTGGAAACGGCGCGACCGCTGGATAATAAGGAAGACTTTACCGCGACGTTCAATATCCGCGCCCTTTACAATGATCGTGCAGATCAAAGCCCCGATGTTGGCGAGTTTGGCTATCGCTTCTCCGCATCGATTCAAGGCAAGCTGGCCAATGACACGCTGGGCTATGCGCTGGGCTATGCGAAACTGTATCAGCCCAATGTCGCGACCCGCTTTGTGCAATTTGACTTCCCGATTCCCGGCAACAACGGTTCTCCCGGAGACAGCGACCTGGATGGCAATGGCACTCCGGATCGCCGTTCCTTCGGCTATGAGGGCGTTCAATTCGGTGGTCGTGAAGACCGTGATGGCCTGATCGGCGTGCTGCAATGGGAGCCGACGCCAGAGTTTCGCGTCATGGTCGATGGCTATTATTCGCGCCTGCAATCAGATGTGAAACGCAGAGGCTTCCGGGTTTTCTCCACCCAGAGCGGTGACACCATCATTACCGATCCGACAATCGTGAACAACGCTGTAACCGGTGGCACCTTCACCAACCAGCGCGGTGTGAACGATTTTAATTTCGCTCTCGGGACAACTTTGGTCAATCAGGACGAGGGACGCGATGACGAGCTCTACACCTTTGGCGGTAACATCGCCTGGGATGTGTCGGACAGCTTTACCGCCGCGCTCGACGTCAGCTATTCGCGCGGGGAGAGTTTCTTCACAAACGCGGGCATCAATTCAGCGCCATTCACCAGAAACGCTGATGGCGATTTGGTGCGTCAGGACTCTGTTCCGGGTCTGATATCAACAACATTCCAAACCAACCGGCTCGATCTTCCCACGATCAGCAATATATCCGGCAATTTCACCGATACATCCGAGTTTCTGGTTGATGGCCAGTTCCTGGTGCCGCAAAGAGACGTGGACGATCTGTTTGCGGTCGCGCTTGATTTTGATGTTGATTTGAATAGCAGCTTCTTCAGCAGCTTTGAGTTTGGAACCCGCTATGCGACTAGGGATACGCAGCGTACCGTCACCTCCTTGAACCTCCCCAATGGGTTTCCTGGCGTTCCCTTCCAGGTTCCGGACGAACTGGTAACCATTGCCGGGTTTGAAGGCGGCTTTGCAGCAAATGGTTTCCCCGATTTTGCCGTTTTTGATATCGACGGCGTCTACAATCTAGCCCTCGGCAATGACCTTGGCGTCAATCAACCTACCGATCAGTCACAGCCCTTCACCTTAGAACAGAGTTTCGGTGTAGCCGAGGATGTCTGGGCAGGCTATGCTCAACTGAATTTTGACGGTGAAGCGGGCACTATTGGTGTGCGCGGCAATATTGGTCTGCGCCTTGTCAACACAGACCAGTCGTCAAACTTCCTCTCCGGCGGAGACGTTGCTTCGGATGGCGCGAATTATTGGGATGTCTTGCCGTCAGCAAACCTCATCCTTGATCTGTCGCCGACGGATGTGCTGCGCATCAGCTATACCCGCCAGCTTTCGCGTCCACCGCTCATTGATCTGGGCGGTGCGATCAACGCCACTTTTGGTCTTGATGGTGTACCCGCTGGCGGTGGCGGCAACCCGCAATTGCGTCCGTTCCGCGCCAATCAGTTCGACATCAGCTATGAGCATTATTTCGGCAATGACGGCGTTTTCGCCGCGGCGCTTTTCTACAAGCATCTGGAAAGCTTTATCATTGGCGGCGTCGTTCCCGATTTCAACTTTGTGGATGCAGGCGTGTTCATCGCTCCTCCTGCAGGAGACGTTACAGCCCCATTTCAGGAAACTGGCCCACTCTCAGCGCCTGTTAACGGCGATGGCGGCTATGTCTGGGGCTTGGAGCTGAACTTCACCTACAGCTTTGACGATCTGCTGCCGGCACCGCTGGACGGTTTCGGGGTTATCATGAACTACTCTTTCTCCCAGAGTGAGCTTGATTTCCCCGATGACCGTAGCGGGCTGGATATTAGCCTGCCGCTGCCCGGTCTTTCCGAGCATGTCTTCAACCCGACGCTCTATTATGAGAAGTCCGGTTTTGGTGGTCGTGTCGGCATGCGCCATCGGTCCAGCTTTGTGGCACCGCAAATCGGCATCTCGCAATTTGTCGTAACCAACGCACCGGAAACCGTGTTTGACGCCCAGCTTTCCTATGAATTCTCGGAAACCAGCACGCTTTCGGGTCTGAAGCTCTTGGCCCAGGCGAATAACTTCACCGATGAGCCGACCCGCAGCTTCTTCGGAACCCGTGACCAGACCGGTACGCTACAGTTCTTTGGCCGCACCTTTTTCCTGGGGGCGACCTATAGTTTCTGATCACTAAACCAACCACGCGCATTGCGCAGCCATTTTGGGCCAAGATAAGAGGTAAGATATGAAAAAGTCTTTTGTTTCCACCCTGAGCCCTTTTTGGACGCGCCGCGCGGCGCAATATGGTTCGGCCCTGTTGGGCGGTGCGCTTTTGGCCGCCGCCCCGGTTGCCGCACAGGATCATGTGCCAACACCACCGGCGCAATATGGTGCGGATGCCAGCCTCGCCGAGGTGCGCGCGCGGTTGCCGCAGGATGAGATCATCTATTTCGTCTTGCCGGACCGCTTTGCCAATGCCGACCCTGACAATGATCGTGGTGGCCTGACCGGCGGTGCGCTGAAAACCGGATATGACCCGACGCATAAGGGCTTTTATCATGGCGGCGATCTTAAAGGACTGATCGAGAAGCTCGACTATATCGAGGATATGGGCATCACCGCGATCTGGTTCGCCCCGATCTTCACCAACAAGCCGGTCCAGGGCGATCCGGGCGAAGAATCCGCCGGTTATCATGGCTATTGGGTGACCGACTTCACCAAGGTTGACCCGCATTTCGGCACCAATGAGGATTTCAAGACCTTTGTCGAAGCCGCGCATGCGCGGGGGATGAAGGTCTATATGGACATCATCACCAATCACACCGCCGATGTCATCGTTTTTCGCGACGGCGATGAGAATGGCTATCGCTATCGCTCGATCGCCGATTATCCCTGGTCCACCAAAGGCGATGCCGATGGCGAACCGATCAATGACGGTTTCCTCGGCGAGAAGGTACTGACCGAAGAGAATTTTTCCCGGCTCACCGACCCCAATTTTGCCTATCAGCCCTATGTCCCGGCCGAAGAGGCAGATGTTAAGCGTCCGGCGTGGCTCAACAATCCGATCTATTACCATAATCGCGGTGATACGACCTTCACCGGCGAAAGCAGTCGCATGGGCGATTTTGTCGGCCTGGATGACGTGATGACCGAGCATCCGCGTGTGGTTGCCGGGTTTATCGAGGTATACGCCGACTGGATCCGCGATTTTGGAGTTGATGGCTTCCGCATCGATACCGCGCGCCATGTCAATCCGGAATTCTGGCAGCAATTTGTGCCAGCCATGTTGCAGGTGGCCAAGGAACAGGGGATTCCCAACTTCCATATCTTTGGCGAGGTCTATTCCGAAACCGCCGATCCGGGCTATCTGGCACAATATTCGGTGCGCGATGGCTTCCCGGCATTGCTCGATTTCTCGTTCCGTGCCGCAATGCGCGAGACGCTCAAATCCGATGGCGCGACCAATAATCTCTTTCGCCATTATGCAGGCGATGTGCTCTATGCTGGCGGCGAAAAAGCCGCTTTGCAGCTACCGACATTTCTCGGCAATCATGATGTCGCGCGGTTCTCGACCGTGATCAAGCAAGACAATCCCGATATCAGCCAGGAAGAATTGCTGGCGCGGGTCAAGCTTGGGCATATGATGATGCTCGGCCTGCGCGGCGTGCCGACAATCTATTCCGGTACAGAACAGGGCTTTGTCGGCGATGGCAATGATCAGGCCGCGCGCGAAGACATGTTCCCCTCAAAGGTGGACAGCTATAATGATAATGACCTGATCGGCACCGATGCCACCACCGCTGAGGACAATTTTGATCAGAGTCATGTGCTTTATCAAACCGTCGCGGACTTCGCCAAGCTGCGGCGTGACCATCCGGCCTTGCGCCGCGGCCGCCAGCTGCCGCGGGCCAATGGCGATACGCCGGGCCTGTTTGCGGTGTCACGCTTTGAGCCTGATACTGATCGCGAATATGTGTTGGTGTACAACACATCTGCCGAACCGGTTCAGGGCAATGTCCGCATGGGCTATGGCGTTAGGCAGGTTGAAAGCATCTATGGCGACTGCGCCAGCAGCGTGCGCGCACCGGGTGCGCTGGCGGTATCTTTACCGGCCTTTGGTGCGCTGATCTGCGCTGAAGTACGTGATGATGGAGATGCTGAGTGAATCAGGTTTCGGCCTTAAGCGACCTCCCCGGGCAAAGCGTAGCACAGATAATGGCCGATGACCCGCTGGCGGCAGAGATAGCCGCCCAGCCATGGTGGCGCGGTGCCTCTATCTATCAGATTTATCCGCGCAGCTTCATGGACTCCAATGGCGATGGTATTGGTGATCTGCCTGGCATTACCAGCCATCTGGGCCATGTCGCCGATCTCGGCGCCGATGCCATCTGGATATCGCCTTTCTTCACCTCGCCAATGCTTGATTTTGGCTATGATGTTGCGGCGTTTCGCGATGTTGATCCGATTTTCGGCACGCTCGATGATTTTGACGCACTTGTCGCTCGCGCTCATGGGCTCGGGCTGAAGGTGATTATCGATCAGGTCTATTCGCACAGCTCTGACCTGCATCGCTGGTTCACAGAAAGCCGCAGCAGCCGCGACAATGACAAGGCCGACTGGTATGTCTGGGCCGATGCCAAAAGCGATGGCACGCCGCCGAATAACTGGCAGTCGATATTCTCCGGCCCGGCATGGTCATGGGATGCGCGACGCGGCCAATATTATTTCCACAATTTCCTGCCGCAGCAGCCTGACCTCAACCTGCACAATCCCGAGGTGCAGGAAGAGCTACTCAATGTCGGGCGGTTCTGGCTGGATCGCGGCGTCAACGGGTTTCGTATCGATGCGGTGCTGCACATGATGCACAATCAGGCGCTTACCGATAATCCGCCAAATAATGACCCCCATCGTCTGCGCGCGCGCAGCCATGACTTTCAGCAGAATATCCATAACCAGGCCCAGCCCGAGGTGCTCGATTTTCTCGCCCGTGTGCGGAAAATGACCGATGAATATGGCGCGGTTTTCACCGTTGCCGAAGTTGGCGGCAGTGCAGATGCCGGGCCTTTCTTACAAGCCTGTGCCGATGGCAAGCGCGTCAACAGCGCCTATGGCTTTGACTTTCTCTATGCCTCGGCGCTGACGCCCAGCCTTGTCTGCGATACGCAAAGCCGCTGGAAAGAGGGCCCGGGCCATGGCTGGCCGAGCTGGGCGTTTGAGAATCATGACGCACCGCGTGCGCTGTCGCGCTGGGCACAGGGGCATGACCACAAAGCCTTTGCCACGATGAAAATGGCGTTGCTAACCGCCTTGCGTGGCAGCATCATCCTCTATCAGGGTGAAGAGCTGGGGCTGGATCAGGTCGATATTCCGTTCGAGCTGGTACAGGACCCGGAAGCGCTGAAAAACTGGCCGCTGACCCTGTCACGTGATGGTGCGCGCACGCCACTGCCCTGGCAGGGGAATGCAGCACATGGCGGCTTTACCGAGGGCGAGCCATGGCTGCCGCTGGGCGAAGAACATCGCGCGCTCGCCATTGATGTGCAAGAGGGCGATCCGCAATCGCTGCTCGAGATAACCCGGCAGTTGCTGACCATGCGGCGTGAGCATCCGACGTTGCGCTTTGGCTCGGCGCGCTGTTCGCATCGCGACGACAAAGTGCTGACCATGATCCGCCAGAGCGAGCAGCAGACGCTGTGCTGTATCTTCAATATGAGTGATGAGGAACAAGCCGTCGGCACCCTGCCCTGCGATGCCGAGGCGGACATTGTCTTTACCGCCAATGGCGCGACGCGTGAGGTTCTGCCACCCTTTGGCGTGATTTTCTTGGCTTGCTGATACCAATTTTACGGAGAGAGATCATGGCTTTGGCGCGTTTAGGAGCCTATGTGGTTGCGGTTCTGGCACTGCTTTTTCCCAGCCTCGCCGCGGCCGAAAGCGTCGCTTCGCCTGATGGCCGTATCGTGCTCGACGTCTCGGTCGATGGCTCGGGAACGGTGGCCTATACCATATCGCGCGATGGCAAAGCGGTTATTGCCCGCTCGACATTGGGGCTGCAATTCAGCGAAGGTGGCCCGCTGCGCCGGGACATGCGCATCACCGGTAGCAGCAGCTATTCCGGCGACGAGACATGGGAGCAGCCATGGGGTGAGCGCCGCTTTGTCCGCGATCAGCATAATGGCCTGGTGGTGCAGCTGGAACAGACCATCGGGGATAATACGCGCAAGATGGACATTAACTTCCGTGTATTTAACGGCGGGGTCGGCTTTCGCTATGTCTTTCCCGAGCAATCCGGCTGGGACACGGCGCGCATAACCGATGAACTCACCGAGTTTAATCTCGCCGACAATGGCACCGCATGGTGGGTGCCGGCAGGCGACTGGAATCGCTATGAATATATCTATTCCGAAACCGCTGCAGATGCGGTGCCGACAGCGCACAGCCCGATCAGCTTCCGCCTTAACAATGGCGTTCATGTCGCACTGCATGAAGCGGCGCTGGTTGATTATTCCGGCATGTGGATCAAGCGGATAGAAAAACTGCGCTTCCGCGCCGAGCTGGCGCCTTCAGCCACAGGGGCAAAGGTGGTGCGTGATCTGCCTTTTGCCACGCCCTGGCGCACCATTCGCATCGCCGATGATGCCGCCGGGCTGTATGACAATGACATCGACCTAAACCTCAACGAGCCCAATAAGCTGGGCGATGTCAGCTGGTTTGAGCCGCATAAATATATCGGCATCTGGTGGGGTATGCATCTGGATACCGAAAGCTGGAACACCGGCCCGAAACACGGCGCGAATACCGAAAATGCCAAACGCTATATCGATTTTGCCGCCAAGCATGGTTTTCGCGGGGTATTGATCGAAGGCTGGAATGTCGGCTGGGACGGGCCATGGTTTGGCAATGGCCGTGCGTTCAACTTCACCCGGCCAACCGAGGATTTCGATATTGCAGAGATCACCCGTTACGGGCTCGACAAGGGCGTGCGGCTGATCGGCCATCATGAGACCGGTGGCAATATCAAGGTCTATGAAGAGCAGCTTGCCGACGCCATGGCCTATTACAGGGAACTGGGCATTGATGCGGTAAAGACCGGTTATGTGACCGATGCGGGCGCTATTATTGCCGCTGGCCCCGATGGCGGCGAGCAATTTGTCTGGCATGATGGCCAGCGCATGGTGCAGCATCATTTGCTTGCGGTGAAAGAGGCGGCGAAGAACCGCATTGCGGTCAATGCACATGAGCCGGTCAAGGCCACCGGCCTGCGCCGCACCTATCCCAATTGGGTCAGCCGTGAAGGCGCGCGCGGCATGGAATATCAGGCATGGGGTGAGCCGAAAAACCCACCCGAACATGTGCCGACATTGGTGTTTACCCGTATGCTTTCCGGCCCGATGGATTATACTCCGGGCGTGCTTTCGCTGATCGGCCGGGGTGAAACCCGCCTGCAATCGACATTGGCGCGACAATTGGCGCTGTATGTGGTGCTCTATTCGCCGATCCAGATGGCGGCTGACCTGCCGGAAAATCTGGCGCAATATCCGCGCGAACTGGAATTTATCTCCAAAGTCCCTGCCGACTGGCAGCAGAGCCGCACCCTTTTGGGCGAGATTGGCGACCATGCCGTGATCGCGCGCCAGGACCGCAACAGCAAGGCCTGGTATATTGGCGGTGTTACCGACAGCGATGCGCGTTCGCTCTCGGTGCCGCTCGACTTTCTCGACAAGGGCACGCGCTACACCGCGACCATCTATCGCGATGGGCCCAATGCCGATGGTCTGGGCGAGGACCGGCACGATATCGTGATTGAAAGCCGCGAGCTGGGCGCTGAGGATGCACTCGACATCAGCATGGCCCGGGCGGGTGGATTCGCCATATCATTGGAGCCGGTTGAGTAATGCCGGCTTCGCCGAGCTTTCTGTCAGGGCGCGCTTTGGCGCTGGCTTTTGCTTGGCTGATCATCATGACATTGGCACCGATCGCTGCCAATGCACAGGATAAGCCGGGTGCTGAGAGCGAGCCGATGCTTGTCGATATATCCGATATTGTCGTGGCGGGTTTGCCCGACCAGTCGCTGTCAATCTGGCTGCCGCGCGGATATCTTACCGACAGCGAGCGGCGCTATCCGGTGCTCTATATGCACGATGCGCAGAACCTGTTTGATCCGGCGAAATCCAATTTCAACAAAGTCTGGGCCGCGGACAAGGCGATGATAGCTCTGGTCGAGCAGGGCACAATCGAGCCGCATATCATTGTCGGCATCTGGCATCCCGAGGCGGACCGCTATCGCCAATATGCCCCCCAAGGGCCATTTGAGCGCCTGCCCCAGGCGAAGCAGGACAGTGCCTTGCCGCTGATGAATAATGGCCCGATCCTCTCAAACAGCTATCTCGATTATATCGTCCATCGGCTGAAGCCACGCATTGACAAGAATTTCCGCACCCTTGCAGATCGCGACAACACCGCCATTGCCGGGTCAAGCATGGGTGGACTGATCAGCTGCTATGCCTTTATGCGCCATCCGGGTGTCTTCGGTCGCGCCGCCTGTATCAGCACCCATTGGCCGCTTATTGCCCTGCCCGATGGCCCGCCCGCGCCTGATGCCGATGTGCTGGCGATGTGGCCACGCTATTTTGCCGAGAATCTTGGGAGCCCGGATGGACGGCGGCTATGGCTGGACCATGGCACGGCGACGCTGGACGCGCATTATCCGCGCTATCAGGCGGCAGTGGACCAACAGGTGATTGCCTTGGGCTGGCAGCAGGGTCGCGACTTTGAAAGCCGGGTGTATGAAGGCGCGCCGCATGAGGAAAATGCCTGGGCCGAGCGCCTGCCAGAAATACTGGGCTGGCTGCTTGCAGGGGCAGGCCATGACGCCACCAAGACACAAGACTAAAGCGGGCGGACAAGCCCGATAAGGAGAGTTCTCTATGGCCGAGGCCAGCGCAGCAGCTGATAGTGCGCCAAGCGACAGCGCACATAATCTGGGGTTTATCACGCTCATCGTTTCGGTGGCGACCTTGGGCGGGTTCCTCTTTGGCTATGACAGCGGTGTCATCAACGGCACAGTCGATGGCCTGCAACAGGCTTTCGATTCCGACAGTGTCGGCACCGGCTTCAATGTCGCGTCAATGCTGCTCGGTTGTGCTTTGGGTGCGTTTGCCGCAGGGCGCATGGCCGATGTGTTCGGGCGGCGGCGTATCTTGCTGGTATCGGCGGCGCTGTTCCTGATCAGCGCCTGGGGATCCGGCATCGCGGGAGGCTCGACCGAGTTTGTATTCTATCGCTTGCTCGGCGGCTTAGCGGTTGGCGCGGCGAGTGTGCTGGCCCCGGTCTATATCAGCGAGGTCACCCCTGCCAGCCTGCGCGGTCGTCTGTCCTCCATCCAGCAGATCATGATCATTGTAGGGCTGACCGCCGCCTTTTTGTCCAACTACATAATCGCCGGTGCCGCCGGTGCCTCGACCGAAATCTGGTGGGCAGGCTATGAAGCATGGCGCTGGATGTTCTGGGCCGAGCTTATCCCGGCGGGCATTTTCCTGTTCGCCTTGCTGGTCATCCCGGAAAGCCCGCGCTTTCTGGTGAGCAAGGGCGAGGATGCGCAGGCCGAGGCGGTTCTCGCCAATGTCGTTGGCCCTGATCAGGCACCTGCCAAGGTCGATGCCATCCGCACCACATTGTCCGAGGATCATCGCCCGCAGATGAGTGATCTGATCGATAAGAACAGCGGCAAAATCCGCACCATCGTCTGGGTCGGCATCGGGCTTGCGGTGTTTCAGCAACTGGTGGGAATCAATGTGGTTTTCTATTACGGCGCGGTATTGTGGCAGGCGGTGGGTTTTTCCGAAGCCGATGCGCTCAAGATAAACATATTGAGCGGTACGCTTTCCATCGCCTCCTGCCTTGCGGCCATAGCCCTTATCGACAGGATCGGGCGCAAGCCGCTGCTGTTGATCGGATCAGCAGGCATGGTGATCACCTTGGGCGCGATGGCGATCGCCTTTTCCAGCGGCAGCTTCGTCGATGGCGCATTGCAGCTTTCCGATGGCGCTGGACTGGTCGCACTGATCGCCGCCAATGCCTATGCCGCGCTGTTCAACTTCAGCTGGGGCCCGGTGATGTGGGTGATGCTGGGCGAAATGTTCCCCAACCAGATTCGTGGTTCGGGTCTGGCGGTCAGCGGTTTTGCCCAATGGGCCGCCAATTTCGGCATCACGCTCAGCTTTCCTGTATTGTTGGCGGGAATTGGTCTGGCGGGTGCCTATGGCCTTTATGCCCTTGCCGCCTTGATTTCGGTTTTCTTTGTCTGGATCATGGTGCGCGAGACGCGCGGCATGGAGCTGGAAGAGATGGTCGGGTAGGCCAGAATACGCCATTTGCATACAAATACATCTCCTCGAGTTATGCCGCTATATTGCCAAGTCCATTACTCTGTCTCACATAGAGTATATCCGCGGAAAACGGGCGGCTGATAGGATGAAAACACAATGATCGAAGCCAAGAGCTGTTCTGCGCTTTTGCTGTTTGGAGCGACGGGTGATTTGGCGCGGCGCAAGCTGTTGCCTTCGCTGTTTGCGCTGCACGAGGATGGGCTGATCAACCAGGGCCTGCGCATTGTCGGCACCGCACGCAGCGAGATGGATGATGCCGCCTATCGCGATATGGCGCGCGCGGCGCTGGATGAGTTTCTCCCCGATGACCGCAAAAATGCCGATGCCATTACCGGCTTTCTCGAGCGGCTCTATTATCAGCCGCTGGATGCCTCGACGATCAAGGGCTTTGATGCGCTGGCGCAGAAGCTGGGGGATATTAGCGATGGTCTGGCGATCTTCCTCTCCACCGCGCCGTTTCTGTTTGAACCGACGATCAAGGGGCTGGCCAGTGCCGGACTGACTGGCGAGCAGGTGCGCATCGGTCTGGAAAAGCCGCTGGGCAATGATTTGGAAAGCTCGGCCGCGATCAATGATGCGGTTGCCAGCGTGTTCAGCGAAGACCAGATTTTCCGCATCGACCATTATCTCGGCAAGGAGACGGTGCAGAACCTGATGGCGCTGCGCTTTGCCAATATGATGTTCGAGCCGCTTTGGGATGCGGGCGAGATTGATCATGTCCAGATCACCGTATCCGAGACGGTCGGCCTGGAAGGACGACACGGCTTTTACAATGATACCGGTGCGTTGCGCGATATGGTGCAGAACCATATGCTGCAATTGCTGGCGCTGACCGCGATGGAGCCACCGGCGGACCTTGATGCCGCATCGGTGCGCGATGAGAAGGTGAAGGTGCTGCGCTCGCTGCGGCCGGTGCGCAACAGCGAGATGGTGCGCGGCCAATATGGCAGCGGTGCGATTGGCGGTGAAAGCGTTGAGAGCTATGCCGATGATCTGGGCGAGGTGAGCGACACCGAGACCTTTGTTGCGATCAAGGCGCATATCGACAATTGGCGCTGGCAGGGTGTGCCCTTTTATCTGCGCACCGGCAAAAGGCTGGCTGAACGGCGCAGCGAGATTGTCATCCAGTTCAAATGCGTGCCGCACAATATCTTTGCCGCACGCGGCGGCAAGCTCAACGCCAACCGTCTGGTGATCCGCTTGCAGCCTGAGGAATATGTCCGCCTGCAGGTAATGGCGAAACAGCCGGGCATGGACCGTGAGGCGGTGGTGCTGCGCGAGGTGCCGCTTGACCTGTCGCTGACGCAGGCCTTTGCCAAGGCGCGGCGGCGTATCGCCTATGAGCGGCTGCTGCTCGATCTTATCGATGGCGATCCGACGCTGTTCGTGCGCCGCGACGAGGTTGAGGCACAATGGCGCTGGATCGACGACATCCGCGCCCAATGGGCACAATCGGGCGAGGCACCCAAAGCCTATGGCTCGGGCAGCTGGGGGCCGAGTGCGGGCATTGCGCTCACCGAACGCGACGGGGTCAGCTGGAATGAGTGAGGCACGCGCGATCGACATTATCGAGAATGCGACATCTGCTATGGTCGCTGATGCAGTGCAGGCAGCGCTGCACAAACAAGGTAGGCGTGCCATCGCTGTTCCTGGAGGCAGCACACCATTCCCCATCTTTGCCGAATTGGCAAAGCGCCCGATACAGTGGGATGATGTGCTGCTGATATTGGGTGATGACCGCTTGGTTCCTGCCGATCATCAGGCCAGCAACCATGGCCGTCTTGCCAATACGCTTGAGGCGACGGAGGCAGTCGTCACCCCGCTGCAAGAGCTCGATAATCCGCCACCGCGTTTTGATCTTATGTGGATCGGCATGGGCGCGGATGGCCATATTGCCTCGCTCTTCCCCAGCAGTGACCCGCGACCTGACGGCGACCCGGCTATCGTCACCCTGACACCCGATCCCTTGCCGCCGGAAGCACCTTTTGACCGGATCAGCCTCAATCTGGCTGCGATCAATAACAGCGATGCCATCATCCTTGTCGGCAAAGGTAAAGAAAAGCGCGCCATATTTGATGCCGCAATGGCCAATGAGAATGATCTGCCAATTGCGCGATTGCTGCGCATCCCCGGCCCACCCGTAACTGTTTACTGGAGTGAATCATGACTTTGAATCCGGTCGTTGAAGAGGTAACCCAGCGCATTATTGCGCGCTCCAAGCCCGGGCGCGGCGCCTATCTCGACCTGATTGATCGTGCGCGTGATGAAGGCGTGCATCGGCCCAATCTCTCCTGCGGCAATCTGGCACATGGCTTTGCCGCCAGTGGCGATGACAAGCCCGCCATTCGCGGCGGCAAGACGATGAATATCGGCATTGTCACCGCCTATAATGAGATGCTGTCAGCGCATCAGCCCTATGGCCGCTATCCGGAGCAGATCAAGATATTTGCGCGCGAGAAAGGCGCAACCGCACAGGTCGCGGGCGGCGTTCCGGCCATGTGTGACGGTGTGACCCAGGGACAGCCCGGCATGGAACTCTCGCTGTTCAGCCGCGACGTTATCGCCATGGCAACCTCGGTCGCGCTGAGCCATGGCATGTTTGAGGGCGCGGTGCTGCTCGGTATTTGCGACAAGATCGTCCCCGGCCTGCTGATCGGCGCGCTGCGCTTTGGCCATTTGCCGATGATCCTGATCCCGGCGGGTCCGATGCCTTCGGGCCTCGCTAACAAGGAGAAAATCCGGGTGCGCCAGCTTTATGCCGAGGGCAAGGTAGGCAAGAAGGAGCTGCTCGAAGCGGAAAGCGCCTCTTATCACGGCGCTGGCACCTGTACCTTTTATGGCACCGCCAATTCCAACCAGATGATGATGGAGATGATGGGGCTGCATATGCCCGGGGCCAGCTTTGTCAATCCGGGGCAAAAGCTGCGTCAGGAGCTGACCCGCGCCGCAGTGCACCGCGTCACCGAAATTGGCTGGGCTGCAGGCGGCACGGATACAGCCGAAGAGGATTATCGCGCGCTCGGCCATTGCATTGATGAAAAAGCCATCGTCAATGCCGCGGTCGGCTTGCTTGCCACCGGCGGCTCTACCAACCATGTCATCCATATCCCCGCCATTGCCCGCGCCGCCGGGATTATCATTGACTGGGATGATCTGGATGCCCTGTCCAAAGTGGTGCCGCTGATCACCAGCATCTACCCCAATGGTACCGGGGACGTGAACCATTTCGCCGCGGCAGGCGGCATGCCCTTTGTCATTCGTGAGTTGGTCAATGCCGGGCTGGCGCATGATGATATCCGTACCGTTTATGGTACATCGTTATCCGATGGCGCCCGCGAGCCACGGCTTGACGAGCAGGGTGCGCTGCACTTTGACGCGCCGCCGGAGACCAGCCTTGATGACAGCATGCTGCGCCCGGTATCGGCACCATTTCAGCCCGAAGGCGGCATGAAGCTGCTCACCGGCAATCTCGGTCGCGCCACCATCAAGGTCAGCGCCGTCGCCAGCGAGCGCTGGACCATAGAGGCACCGGCGCGGATATTCACCCGACAGGAAGATGTCGTCACCGCATTCAAGGCAGGTGAGTTGGACGGCGATGCGGTCATTGTTGTCCGTTTTCAGGGGCCAGCCGCCAATGGTATGCCCGAATTGCACAAGCTGACCCCGTCGCTCGGTGTGTTGCAGGATCGTGGCCACAAAATCGCCTTTGTCACCGATGGCCGCATGTCGGGCGCGAGCGGCAAGGTGCCCGCCGCCATCCATGTGTCGCCCGAAGCACATCATGGCGGCCCGCTCGCCAAGCTGCGCGATGGTGACATGGTGCGCGTGTGCGCCCATAGCGGCGTGCTTGAGGCTTTGGTCGATAGGGCAGAGTGGGACGCCCGCGACAATGTCGCACCACCGCCACCTGAACAGGGCGTAGGCCGCGAGTTGTTTGCGATGATGCGCCGCTTTGCTGATCCGGCAGAAAAAGGCGGCTCGGCCATGCTGAGCGAGGCCGGGCTGTGAGCCAGACCCATGCTGAAGAGCTGGTGGTCGCCGATATTGGCGGCACCCATGCGCGCTTTGCTATTGCCCATATCGCCGAGGGGAGGCTGGCAGAGCTTAGCCATATGGAAAAGCTGCGCACCGCCGATCATGCCAGCCTGCAGATTGCCTGGCAGGATTATGCCCGGCAGATTGGCCGCTCCCTGCCCCGTCATGGCGCTATTGCCGCCGCCGCGCGGGTCAATGGCGAGGTTATGACCTTCACCAATTCCAGCTGGATGCTGCGCCCGGCACTGGCACAGGAGAAGCTGGGGCTGGAGCATTTTACCCTGATCAATGATTTTGGTGCCGTGGCCCATGCGGTGGCGCAGGCGGGCGCGGAGGACTTCGCCCATCTGTGCGGCCCGGAGGATCAGGATTTGCAGCGTGATGGTTTGGTCAGCGTCGTCGGACCGGGCACCGGACTTGGCGTTGCGCATATCGTCTGGGATCAGGGCCGGTATATTGTTACCGAGACCGAGGGCGGGCATCTCGACTTTGCGCCGCATGATGCTGTGGAAGACCGGATTTTGGCTGCGCTGCGCAAACAGCATAGCCGTGTCTCGGCAGAACGTATCGTCTCAGGCAGTGGCCTCAATGTGATCTATCGCGTGCTCGCAGAGATGGAGGGACAGGCCGCGCGCGATCTTGATGACAAGGCGCTATGGACGCTTGCTTTGTCCGGTGAAGACAGCCTCGCGGCCGCCGCCTTTGATCGCTTTTGTCTGTGCCTGGGCAGCGTTGTCGGCGATATCGCGCTGGTGCAAGGCGCACACAGCATCGTACTCGCGGGTGGCCTTGGCGCTCGTATTGGTGAAAAATTCGCGCAATCGGGCTTTCGTGAGAGACTGCTCGCAAAAGGGCGGTTTCGCTGGATGATGGAAACCATGCCGGTCAAACGGCTGTTGATTGACGAGCCCGGCCTGTACGGCGCGGCTGCCGCCTATTTGAAGGAATTTCCTGCATGCGAGACATAGAAACGATCATGCGCACCGCGCCGGTAATCCCGGTGCTCGTGGTGCACGATGTCGCAACCGCCATCCCCATGGCCGAAGCGCTGGTCGCTGGCGGTCTGCCCGTGCTCGAGGTCACGCTGCGCACCGATTGCGCGCTCGAGGTGATCAGGGAAATGCGGCAGGTCGATGGCGCGATTGTCGGCGCAGGCACAGTGAGCAGCACCGCCGATCTCGACAAGGCGCTTGATGCGGGCAGCGAATTTATCGTCTCACCCGGCCTCACCGATACGCTGGGCCAAGCGGCGATTGCCAATGACGTGCCGTTCCTGCCCGGCATCGCGAATGCCGGTGACATTATGCGCGGCATGGAATTGGGGCTTGCTCATTTCAAATTCTTCCCCGCCATGGCCAATGGCGGAGTGCCCGCGCTCAAGGCACTGACCGGCCCCTTTGGTAATGCCCGCTTCTGCCCCACCGGCGGCATCAAGCCCGATAATGCACAAGACTGGCTCGCGCTCGACCAGGTCCTTTGCGTCGGTGGTAGCTGGATTGTGCCCGGCGGCGCGTTCGATGCCAGCGTAGTGCAAGCCAATGCCGAAGCGGCGGCGAAGATAGGCTGAGCGCGGCTCGCGCAAACATCAGCTATCTGATAGCAAATCCTCGGTCATCACCCAAAGCCGTTCAGCCGCATCATCGTCACAGGCATGCGGCTCGACATTTTTGTAGCGCACCGGATTATCCGGATCGCTCAAAGCGGCGATATCGCAATCCTCGCAATATTGTCCGCCTTTGTCGGCGAGCATCGGGCTGGTTGCGGCCCAAAGACTCGTGGTGCAGCCCTGTGTTGGCGATTTGAACATCGCCTTGGCTGCTTCGGACCAGTCACCGCTTTCATCCTTCCAGCCCAGCGCTATCATTTCCTCATCCTGCAGATGGCGTTGCAGCGGTGTGTCAATGCCGCCGGGATGCACGCCAAAGGCATGGCCACCACTGGCTGCGAGCCGCGGATGCAATGCGCGCGCGAACAGCGCATTGGCGGTCTTGGACTGACCATAGGCCACCCATTTGTCATAGGGCTCCTTGGTAAAGAACGGGTCGTCCCAGCGAATGGGTGATTGTTTATGGCCGGTGGAAGACAGCGCCACAACCCGCGGCGCATCGGTCTTTTGCAGCAACGGCATCAGCCCCTGAGCCAGCACAAAATGGCCGATATGGTTGACCGCAAACTGCATCTCCCAGCCCTGATCGGTGCGGGTTTCGGGGCAGGCCATAATCCCGGCATTGTTGATCAACAGGTCCAGCCGGTCCCAATCAGCCACAACCTGATCGGCAAAGCCCCGCACCGAGGCGAGATCGGCAAGGTCCATCGCAGCAGTGGCAACATCGCCTTCTACATCGGCGAGTGCGTCTTGCGCTTTCGCCGGATCACGCACCGGCACCAGCACCTTGACCCCGCGCTTGGCCAATGCCCGCACGGTCTCCAGCCCGATGCCCGAATAACCGCCCGTAACCACCGCCTGTTTGCCCGCCAGATCAATACCGGCCAGCACTTCGTCAGGCTCACTAAATGCGCCAAAGCCCGAATTGACCGGTTGCTGTGTACTATCTGTCATTATGCATCCTCTCCTGTGCGCCGGGATTCGCCCGATCATTGGAGAAGAGTGTAATGCTCTTAGCCGATCAGTCCAGCACCTCGGCCACCGATTTATAGGCATAGCCCAGATCGCGCGCCACCGCTTCATAGGTGATATGGCCGTTCCAGACATTCAGGCCCTCGGCAAGATCAGGATCATGCCGCATCGCCTCTTTCCAGCCGAGATCGGCAATGCGCAGCGCATGCGGCAGGGTGACATTGTTAAGCGCATAGGTCGAGGTGCGCGAGACAGCTCCCGGCATATTGGCGACGCAATAATGGACAATGCCGTCAACAATATAGGTCGGGTCGTCATGCGTCGTCGGGTGCGAGGTTTCGAAACAGCCGCCCTGATCAATCGCCACGTCTGCAAGCACCGCGCCCGGCTTCATCGTCGAGAGCATATCGCGTGTCACCAGCTTCGGCGCCGCCGCGCCGGGGATCAGCACCGCGCCGATGACAAGATCGGCCTCAGCCACACATTCAGCGAGATTGGCAACATTGGAGAAACGCGTTTTGGCGCGCGCCTCAAAATAATTGCCGAGTTTTTCGAGCACATCGGGGTCGCGATCCAATATGGTGACATCGGCACCAAGGCCCGCTGCCATCTGCGCCGCGTTAAAGCCGACCACGCCGCCGCCGATCACCGCCACTTTGGCCGGGGAAACACCCGGCACGCCACCCAGCAATACGCCACGCCCGCCATGCGCTTTTTCCAACGCTGTGGCCCCGGCCTGAATTGACATGCGCCCGGCGACCTGACTCATCGGCTTCAATAGCGGCAGACCACCCTTGCCGGTGACGGTCTCATAGGCGATGCAGATGGCACCCGATTTGACCAGATCAGCCGTCTGCTCCGGGTCTGGCGCAAGGTGGAGATAGGTATAGAGGATCTGTCCCTCGCGCAGCATCGCGCGCTCGACAGCCTGCGGTTCCTTGACCTTCACCACCATATCGCATTCGGCAAAAAGCTGCTCGGCGCTGTCGACCAGCTGCGCCCCAGCTTCACGATAATGCTCATCGGTGGCACCAATGCCGAGACCAGCGGATCGCTCGACCTGCACCTCATGGCCATGCTCAACCAGCTCACGCACGCTTTCCGGCGTCAGGCCGACGCGATATTCGTGATTCTTGATTTCCTTGGGGGTACCGACGCGCATAAAAAAGTCCTTCAGCCGGGGAGGATGACGGGACTCGCTATAATCCGCTTTGGACGAATTGGCGAATCCGAAAGCGCAAGAAATGGAAATTTATGCGCAATTTTCTGAGGTGGGTGGGGTGGCCACAGCGTGCTGGAAAAGGTTTCATAAAAACCACTAAGGGAAAAAGGGAAGAAGAGGGTGTGTCTGGCCTATCCCTTGGCTCGCAAACGCATTTGATGATCTGTGGGGAGAGGAGGCAATAGAATCTCCGTCCCCTTTTGGGGACGGAAAGCATTATCGACGGTTCAACGCGCAAAAGGGCAGCGTCAGATCAGATTAGCGCGCAATACAGCACAACCCCTTTATGCTTTTTCCCTTAGTGGCTTTTATGAAACCAACATCATATCAACTTGAGCAAAACCCGAAGCTTATCCCCGACAACAACACCCTCCGCCTTACGCACAGCCGCCTTGACCGGAAGCATAAACTCCCCGGTCTTGCTGAGCGGAAACAGCGAAGTCTGCCAAACCGTATCACCAATCGCCGCCTCAACCTTCACCGCGCCCCAGCCGCGCTTTTTGGGCAGGCCCAGTTCCAGCCGATTGATAACCGCCGCGTCGCTGATCGCCTTGGCAGTGTCTCCAGAGATAGTCAGAAAATGCCAACTGCCCTTCCCGGTCTCCGGGTGCCAAATCCAAAGCTCGGCTTCAGCTTCAAAGCTATCCATCCCCATTCTCGTCATCCTGAACTCGTTTCAGGATCTTCATAGACTTGGTGCAAATTGGCCCGAGATGCTGAAACAAGTTCAGCATGACGAAGTAAGAGGCCGGTCTCATTCAGCAACCCGCCGGACCGGGACCGGAATATTGCAGATATCCGCACCACCGGCAGGGACATTGAAAAACGGATCACGGCGATTGGCCCGGGCCTCGGCATAGCGGGCAAAAGTCTCGCCTTCGGTATCGAGATATTCAAATTGCGGCTGGTCGGCCTTAGGCAGATCACTGCCCAGCCGCACCGAGACAATCGGCACCCGCTTGGCCGGGTCTTCATAAAAGCCCAACTGCCCCTTGCCGCGCGGCAGGCTGGAGAGATGCTCCATCCCCTCAATAATCCGCCCTACCAGCGCAATATTACGATCCAGATGCCGCGGCGCGTGGCCGATCACGGTGTATAGCTCTGCTCCGGTGCCGGTATCGGGCGAGAGATTGCGGCCAACGCCGACCATGCCGTAGCAGTGAGCGGGCCAGAATTTCGGATTGTCGACATTCCCTCCTGCAGCAAATGGCCAGCCTTTATAGAGCTGAACCCATTCAGCATAAGCGTCCCGCTTATTCCATTTGCGATTAGCAACATCAGGCTGGGTCGAAGATGTATCGGACGCCGTTGCAGCCCATTTAGCAGCGGGATTCGTCGCGGCGACGCCTGTGGCTGAAGCATGAATGCTAACATAATCTGTTGTATATGATTCTTCAGATACCGTACTCAGATCATCCGGCAAACTCTTCGCCGCACCCTCACTTTCCGGATTATCATAATCGGCATCACCCCATTGCACGACATAATTGTCCTGCACCCGGTTGACGCTCGTACCATCCCACCAACGCGCCGCTGCCAGTTTGCGGATATTGCGGATCCAGCCCTGGCTGAATGGCGGCGGCATGAGCTGGATAATCACGCGGCGTTCATTGCTCTCGGCATCAGGCGCCAAGTCCATCACCAGCAGATCATCCGCAGCAATCGCCACCCATTCCTCCGGCCCGGCCTGCGCAACAATCTGCCCAGGCGAAGGCGCGGCCTCTATCGGTTCCTCCTGCGCCCTCAGGCCAGTGGAGGAAAGACAAAGCGACAGCGCGGCGAGGGAAAACAGGGTTTTTTGCATGAGGTGAAGGCTATGCGATTTACCGCCCTTGCGAAAGAGTCAATTCACCGCTAGACGCGCCCAAGCTTTTTGTCCTGAAGCAACAGCTTCAGGGTCTTGGGGACACGTGGCCGAGTGGTCGAAGGCGCACGCCTGGAAAGTGTGTATACGGTAACCCCGTATCGTGGGTTCGAATCCCACCGTGTCCGCCATTTTTCGTGTATCATATTCAGCTGCCTCGCCTACGAACCGAGCGATCGTGGATGGCCCTGAAGAAAACGCGAGACATGGTGTGCGCACACGCCTAGGTGATTTCGCAAAGCCGAGGCGCGACTGACGCGCAGACGAATTTAAGTTAGCGGAGTCCAATGATGCGTGAGAGCGTCTTTGAAAATGCCATTCTGGGCGATGCATGTTGCAGCGATACCATCGGTGCAACTGATCGTGAGTGGATCAAGCGCGCAGTCAGCCTGATTGAGGCGGATTTTCATCGTTCGGCCGATACCCACTTGCTGAAATTCCCAATCGCTTCTCTTCCCGGGATAGACATTTACCTGAAGGATGAGTCGACCCACCCGACCGGCAGTCTGAAGCACCGCCTTGCGCGCTCGTTGTTTCTCTATGGCCTGTGCAATGGCAAGATCGGGCCCGAGACATTGATCGTCGAAGCGTCATCGGGCTCGACCGCGATTTCCGAGGCGTATTTTGCGCGCCTGCTGGGGCTCGAGCTGGTGGCCGTTGTTCCCGAGAGCACGAGCCCTGCCAAAATAGCCGAGATAGAGCATTTCGGGGGGCGCTGTGAGTTTGCCCCGGGCTCTGCCATCTATGATCATGCCGAGGCGATAGCCCGCGCGCATGGCGGCTATTATATGGATCAGTTCACCTTTGCAGAACGCGCGACCGACTGGCGCGGCAACAACAATATTGCCAAAAGCCTGTTCCAGCAAATGGACCGAGAGCCGAACCCCGCCCCTTCATGGATTGTGGTCGGTGCCGGCACCGGTGGCACCTCGGCGACCATTGGCCGCTTCATTCGCTATCGGCCCGAGCAATATGGCAATACGCAGCTATGCGTCGCCGATCCGGAAGGCTCGGTTTTCTTCAACGGATTTGAGGAGCCTGGTTCGGTTCCTCCCGAATGCGGACCTTCGCGTCTTGAAGGGGTCGGACGACCCCGGCTCGAGCCGTCCTTTATCCCCAGCGTTGTGGATCGCATGATCCGCGTGTCTGATGCCGCCAGCATCGCCACCACGCACTGGCTTTCCCAGAAGCTTGGGCGCCGTGTCGGCGGGTCTACCGGGCTCAACATGTTTGCTACGCTAGCCCTTGCTGAAGAGATGGTGGCAAACGGACAATCGGGAAGTCTGGTAACCCTGATCTGTGACAGCGGCGCGCGCTATGACAGCACGATATTCAATCACGACTGGCTCAAGGCCGAAGGCATAGACCTGTCGCCCGTGCTGCGCTTTCTAGGACGCTATGATTGATTGATGCGTGAGCATGATGGCATCTTTCAAAACGCCCATGGTTGCCTGCCCCGCCAAGCCGATGGTGCTCACATCTCCTAGACCACGCTTGAAAGGCCTCTGATCGGTCGGCCGGGCATAAGGTTCTGGGCGGCGGAGACTATCGCGTCTGCGTCGAGGCCGAAGTGACGGTAGAGGTCATCGACTGTTCCGGTTTGACCGAAATGCTCGACGCCGAGAGGGACTTGGCGATGACCTTGAACTGCGCCAAGCCAGCCGAGCGTTGCCGGGTGGCCATCGGTTACGCTGATGATGGTGGCATGTTTCGGCACCGCACCGAGCAGGCGTTCGACATGGCAGCTGGCATTGCTGTTGCCGCGTCTTCTGGCGCGCTGGGCAGCGAACCAGCCGGCACCCAGGCGGTCAGCGGAAGTGAGAGCGAGTACCGCAATATCACGCCGGTCATTGGCAATGCGCCCTGCGGCTTCTATCGCCTCGGGTGCGAGGCAGCCCTGATAGGCGATAACCAGCTCGGTATTCGGTCCGGGCGGCCGCCACCAATAGGCACCATCAATCACACCCTGCTGGAAGGCGGGGTCGTCGCGGCGTGAGCGGGGTTGTTCTATCGGACGCGTGGTCAGTCGCAGATAGACCGATCCGCCTGTTTCATCGCGCAGCCATGTGCGCTCGTCGGGATCGGAATCGCCATCGCGTTGCAGATAGTCGAACGACCAGTTGAGAATGACCGACAATTCATCAAGAAACGCCGGTTCAAACGATGTCAGACCATCCTGGCTGATCCCGATTAGCTGTGAGCCGATTGACTGGTGCGCGCCGCCTTCAGGTGCGAGCGTGACGCCGGACGGCGTGCCTGCGATGATGAAGCGCGCATCCTGATAACAGGCATAGTTGAGCGCATCGAGACCGCGCGCGACAAAGGGATCATAAACGGTGCCGACAGGGATCAACCGCTCCTTGAAAAGCGAATGCGATAGCCCTGCCGCGCCGAGCAGCAGAAACAGGTTCATCTCTGCAATCCCGAGCTCAATATGCTGGCCATCGGGCCCGAAGCTCCATTTCTGGGTCGATGGAATCTTCTCGACCCGGAAGGTGTCTGCACTGGCTTCGCGCGCAAACAGGCCGCGACGGTTCACCCATGGCCCGAGATTGGTGGACACGGTGACATCGGGCGACATGGTCAGCAGGCGGTCCGAAAGCTGTGAGTCCGACTTCGCGATCTGATCGAGGATCTTGCCGAAACCCGCCTGGGTGGAAAGCTCCCGGTCTTCCAACCAGATGGTATCCCCTGCTTCCAGCACGGGAGCCTTATAGCGTCTGGTTCCCTGCGAGAAGAAAGGCGCTGACGCCATCATGCCCTCGGCGGCGGCTTTATCGGCAATCCCGGCATAGGGTTCCCATTCAACGCCTTCGGCGACGCCCATATCAGCCTGAAATTCCCGCATCTGCGATACCGTCATCAAACCGGCATGATTGTCCTTGTGGCCGGCAAGCGGCGTGCCCCAGCCTTTGATGGTATAGGCCAGGAAGCAGGTCGGCCGATCATGGTCGATGGACTGAAACGTCTCGAGCAATGTGCCGACACAATGGCCGCCGAGATTGGCCATAAGGGCCCCCAGCTCCTCATCGGATCGGCGCTCCAGCAGTGCCGAAACATCACCCTGATCGCCAATCTCGTCCTGAAGCCGGGCACGCCATGCCGCGCCGCCCTGATAGCATAGTGCCGAATAGAGCTGATTGGGGCAGGCGTCGATCCATGTTCTCAGAGCCTCGCCACCGGGCTCCTCAAAGGCGGCCCGCTGCAGCGCGCCATATTTGATCTTGACCACATCCCAGCCAAAGGCACCGAAGATCGCCTCTATGCGCTCCCACAGGCCTTCCTGAACCACGCCATCGAGCGACTGACGGTTATAGTCGATGATCCACCAGCAGTTTCTGAGATCGTGTTTCCACCCCTCCTGCAGACATTCATAGACATTACCCTCGTCAAGTTCGGCGTCACCCACCAGCGCGATCATGCGGCCCAATTGCTGCTCGGTCCCCCATGATTTGGCGGTGATGTAGTCCTGAATCATCGAGGCAAAGGCGGTGATCGCCACGCCCAGCCCGACCGACCCGGTGGAGAAATCGACATCGTCACGGTCCTTGGTTCTGCTCGGATAAGACTGTGCACCGCCATAACCGCGAAAGGCTTCAAGAGCCTCGCGCGTCTGGTTGCCAGCAAGATATTGAATCGCATGGAAGACCGGAGATGCATGCGGCTTGACCGCAACCCGGTCCTCCGGGCGCAAGACCTTGAAATAGAGCGCCGCCATGATTGCGGTCATTGAGGCACAGGACGCCTGATGCCCGCCCACTTTCACTACATCCTTTTCACGCAGATGGTTGGCATTATGGATAGTCCAGCAGGCGAGCCAGCGAATGGTCCGCTCAAGCTCTTCGAGCGTCTTGATCTCGGCATGGGTGGTCATGGTCACTGAGCTCACTTTGATAGATAGGGTGTCAGAGCGCGGATAAGGTGATCAAGATGGTCATCCGAATGATCGGCAAAAACAGCGATCCTGATCAACCCTTCCGGCCCGGCACCGGTATAGTTTGAATGGCACAGAAAGATGCCATGGTCTTGCAAAAGATTGCGCTGCATCGCGGCATGGTCGTCATAACTGCCAAAGGCAAAGGAACTGATTGAAGTCGGGAAGGCTGGCAGCGACACGCCCAATTCCTGCAAAAGAGTCTTGAATACCCGGATGTTGCGATGCAGTTTCTGGATCGGTGCCTTATCCGCCATCAGATGCTCCATCAGCGCGATCGCCGCCGCCGCATGGGGAATGGAGCCCAGATTGGAGCCCCTCGCCATCGCCGAGCTACGCGCGCGCGCGACAAAATGTTCCGGGCCGAAGATCACGCCACCAAGCCCGCCCAGCGCCTTGGAAAAGGTTGCGCCGAAACATACCCGGTCGCTGTCTATGCCAAAATATTCTGCGGTGCCTCTGCCATTGTCGCCCAGGACACCAACCGCATGGGCGTCATCAACATAGACAATGCCATCAAATTCATCGGCAAGCCGGACGAACTCCGGCACCGGGGATATGTCGCCCAGCAACCCGGTTATGCCGTCCATGGCGAAGAGCGGCTTTTCGCCGGGACGCAGGGTTTGCAGCACAAAATCGCGGAGCGCTTCGGGATCGTCCCAGCCAAGATTATGAGTGTAACGCTCTATCGGCTGACCTGTCGCCTGCGCACCGAAGACGAGGCTATGGTGGCAGACCTGATCAACATAGAGACGCGTATTCGTGTCGGTAAGGGCGCTGATCGCCAAAGGTGAAGCCAAATAGCCCGCTGCGGCACAAAAGGCGGCCTCGGTGCCAAAGAACCGCGCTGCGACCTGTTCCAGCTCAAGCAGCACCGGATTGGCGACACCATAGGCTCTGGCGATGCTGGCGGCCAAGCCATATTGCTCAAGCGCCTTGGTGGCAGCGGCTTCAGCAACAGGATGACCGGTCAGTCCGAGATAGGAGCAACCGCCGTAATTCACGACCTCTTTGCCGTCGAGAATAACCTCGGCTTTGACAGGGCCGCCATAAAGCGCAAAATCCTCTAGCTCTGCCGCTTTACTCACCAGAGATCTCCTTGATGGCGCGGCTTCAGACCCGGCCTGCGCCACGGAAAGCTGACCAGAAGACCGCTCATCGACAGGGTGGCGAAGGCGGTTGTACCATCGCTGCCGCCGAAGCAGATATTGGTCGAAAACCGGTCCGGCAAAAGCGTTTTATCAGCGGTCGCACCGTCGGGACTGATATCCCAGATCCCGCCCTCGCCCAGCGCCGCCACGCATATATGACCTGCACTGTCGACGGCGAGGCTGTCGAGATTGTTCAGGCCCGGCAGGGCTCTTACCAACTGGCCACCACTCGGCGCAGGCCAGGGCGCGAACTTGGCCTTGCCCGGAGCAATAATGTCAAAAGCGAGGACACGCCGCGTCGGCGTTTCGGCGACGTAGAGCCTATCGCCATCAGGCGACAGGCCTATCCCATTGGGCTCGTATAATAGCGGGATAGCGCATTCGATATGGCTGCCATCAGCCTTGGCATAATAGACGGCACCAACGTCTCGCGTGTCTGCCCGGCGTTTTCCCAAATCGGTGAACCAGAAACCGCCATGGTCATCAAAGACCAGATCATTGGGAGAGTTTAGGGTTTTTTCCGATGTACCTGCATAGAGATGTTCAACTTGCCCGGTTTTCAGGTTGACGCGCTCGATCCAGCCGCTGCGCTCCGATTGGCCAATCGGATACATGCCATCGTCATTCTCGGCATAGATCCAGCCGCCGCTATTGCAGATATAGACCCAGCCATCCGGCCCCATAGCGGCGCCATTGGGCCCGCCTTCAAGCTGGGCGATGACGGTCTTGGTGCCATCCGATGCAATATGCGTTAGCGCCTGCCCTGCAATTTCCACCACCAGCCATGAACCATCGGCAAGTGCGACCGGTCCCTCAGGGAAGCGGAGACCTTCCGTAATGATGTCAAACTTGGTCATGCAGACGGTCTCAGCGATCCCGGTGCCGTCAGCCCGCCTATTCTGCGATCCAGCCGGGAGAGAATGGCCTTGTGACGCTGAGGCGTAATCGGAAAGCGGCGCAGGAAGAATGAGGCGGCCAGGAAGCAGATGCTGGGCACGATCGAGACCGCGAGCATCAGGCCTGCAATCTGCCAGAAGCCGTTTTCACCGGCCTTGGGGTCATAACCAAAGGCCGCAATGATATAATAGCCAATGCCGAAACCCACAGCGTGCAACACTTTGTCGACAAAGGTGTAGAGCGCCATAAAGCTGCCGCCACGGCTCAGCCCGCTCTTCCATGTGTCATAGTCGACAATGTCATTCATGATCGACACCGGAACCAGCATATGCGGTGCCTGCAAGATGCTGGTCAGCCCGCCAAAGACAACCAAAATCCAGAAGCTCGACGGATCGGGCTCGATGAACAAAAAAATCGGCCCGATCAGCCCGTGGATCAGCCACGCCGTCGACCATATCTGATGCTTGGAATAGCGCGCGGCGGCACGCTCCCAAAAGGGGATACTGATGACCTGTACCGCGATCATGAACAGCAGGAACAAGGGAACCCGGTCGGCGATCCCGAAATAGCTGCTTAGGGCGACGATGATGGTAGAGTACATGATGCCAAAGCCCAGCGCGCTCAGCCCATAGCCCACCATGAACATCTGATAGGGACGTGAAACAAAGAGCGGCGCAAAGAAGTCCTTTATTTTCGGCGGTGCGCCCGGATTGGGCTTGCCCGCAGGCACGAGCAGCAGTGCAGGCAAGATGCATATCGGCATCAGAAACACTCCAACCCAACCGATAAAGGACATCATATCGCGATCAAATTCGGCACTGTCGAATAAGGCAATGCCTGGCAGCGACAGCACCACCGGCATAGTCATGATAATAACGCCGCCGAGCAACAGGCCGATGGTGACATAGCCCCAAAGTCGCGAGCGTTCGCTGTAACTCTTGGTGATCTCCCCCAACCATGAGCGGTAGGGAATTTTGATCAAGGTATAGGAGATGTAATAGAGGATGATACCGATCAGGAAATGGCCATCGCCCGCCGCTTCGCCGGGATTGAACAGAAACCAGAATGTCACCATGGACAGGAATGTCCCGGCAATGATCCATGGCTTGCGCGCTCCCATGCGGCCCTTGGTATGATCGGAAAGATAGCCGACAGGCGGGTCGGTCACCGCATCGACGATCTTTGAGACAACCATCGCTGTGCCAATGCCTGCCGCTGTCGCCGCTGTATGCCGCAGGTAAAAGTCGCCCAAAATGGCATAGATAGGCGGGATGAGCCATGCGATCGGAAGGCCCGGCAGCGCATAGGCCAGCGCCTGTAATAACGGAACTTTCTCGCTGCGATCTACAGACGTCATGCGCGCCATCCTGACGCTTGCAGTTCGTCGGCAAGCTCTGACGTCTTTTCAAGGCAAACCAGCGACATCCGTTCTTCTGTCGGATAGTGTCCGGCCCCGGCTACCAGGGTGATATCTGCCTCTGGCAGACGCTGCGACAGATCAAAGGCGTTGGACGGCGTGGTGCAGCAATCATAGCGCCCGGTGATAATTTTCACCGGCAGATGCGCTATGGCCGAGGCACCGTCGAGCAATTCGTCACCAGCGACAAAGAATTTGTTGCGCGCATAATGGGCGAAGATGCGCCCATATTTCGGCCCGCGGGAGAGGTCCAGCGGCACCACCGGCGCGGCGAAGCGCATAAAGCCTTCCTCATATTGATAGAGGCGGGTCGCAAATTCGTCGGCAATCTCCTGCTCGCCATCCAGTATCCGGGCGCAATAGGCGGTTCTGAGGTCGCTCCGTTCGGCTTCTGGTACATGGCGGGCAAATTCATGCCACAGCTCCGGGAACAGGTAGCGCACGCCCTGAAACCACCAATGGATATCCTCGTCCCGGCACAGCCACATGGAAATCAGCGTCAGCGCCAGACAATTGCCGGGGTGCGCGATGCCATAGGCGAGCGTCACGGTACTCCCCCATGAGCCACCGGCAACAACCCAGCGGTCAATCTCCAGATGCTCTCGCAGCGCTTCCATGTCCGCAATGGTATGCTGCAGTGAATTGGCCTCGATCAGCCCCTCAGGTGTCGAGCGGCCGCAACCACGCTGATCAAACTGGATGACCCTCCAGATATTGGAGTCGAGCGATCGCCTGAAGCCCGGCTGTGTCCGTCCCCCGGGACCGCCATGGATGAGGATCACCGGAATACCGTCCGGGTTGCCCGCTTCCTCCCAGTAGATTTCATGCCCGTCACCGACATCAAGCATTCCCGATTGGGTTTCGGGCAGGATATCAAAATAGGGATCATCCAGACGGCGCATGATGTTCACCCTCGCTTTACATGGGCGTTCACCCGGTCGATCAACGGATAAAACCAGTCCGCCGGCGCACCTGACTGGTTAACCGAACCGGCGAAATAAACCTCTGTCTGAGGGTCGAAAAACAGCTTGCCGCCCCAGGCGCCGCTATGCCCGAGAAGATGATCGGAACCGCCCTCAATCTGGAACAGGCCGCGGCCAACGGCGCGGCGCGGCGCTTTCAATCCTTCCGGCGACTGCCACTCCATCATCATCTTGGCTGTCTCGGGCTTGCTGAAGCATTGCCCGGTCACAATGCCACGCAGCAGCCTGATCAGATCGGCTGTCGTCGAGACCAATCCACCGCCGCCCCAGTCAAATGAGAGATCAAAACCGGCCGCCAGACAGGGAATCTCGCCTGCCCATGTCTCCAGTTCCGGTTGCCGTTCCGGCCCCAATATCGGATCATCGCGATAGGCGAGATAGCTCGACTGCATGCCCAGAGGAACATAAATCTGTTCACGAAAATACTCATCCAGGGCAACGCCGGACAGATGCTCAACCAGCAGGCCGAGGATGACATAGCCGGTATCCGAATAATGAAATTGCGTCCCCGGTTCGCTGAGCGCCGCGGCGGCAACCCCATCATTGTTGAGATAATAGTTGAAGGTACCAGCGTCCGCGATGTTGGGCAGCGTCGGGTCCCAGGGGTTCCAGAACAGTTTGGCGCGTGTCGGCTCTGCAAAGATGCGACCGATCAAAGAGTTGGGGGCCGGTCCGCCAGCGTCCGCCGAGCACAGTGTGGCATCATCCACCATCGCATCGCGCATGCCGGACATATGTCTGAGCAGATGATTGATGGTAATCGTCTCACCCAGCGATAGGCCATCTTTCAGAAGGACCCGCGCCATAATATCCGGATCGAACACACCCGTATCCGCGAGGCGGGTATCAAGACCATCCGGGCCAATATGGCCTTGCTCTAACAGCTGCAAAATGGAAACGGCCGTCAGAACCTTGGCAATACTTGCCGTATGAAACGCCATTTGCGGCGCAATCGCATCTGGCAAATCCGGGCGCGCCGTTCCGACCGCGCCTTCAACACATAAGCCCGCCTTTTCGCTTTCAATGCGAAACACAGCGCTGTGAATCGGCCCCGCTTCATTCTCGCCCAGCAGAGACTGAGCCAGTTCCAGCAGCTCAGCTTTTAGCGGAGAGACGGCCGGATTGTCATTATGTGCGGGCTCAGGCAAAATCTTGCATCCAATCGAGAGTATCCGGCGTATCCGCCATGGCGAAATATTCCGCTCCAAGCCACCCATCATATCCCTGCGCTTCCAGACTGCTCCATATGGCCTCAAATGCGATCGTCCCTTTGCCCGGCGGCGTCCGCCCCGGAACGTCAGAGAACTGAATATGTGCAATATGCTGCTTGTAGGACGCCAATATCTGCAGCGGGTCCTCATCACTCATGACCGAATGGAAGATATCGTAAAGCACCGACACACCCTGTATGCTCCGACTTTCGAGGAAGTCGACAATTTCGGATGTGGTGCCAAGCAAGACGGTAGCCCGCTCCGGACGATTCACCGGTTCGATCAGCAGTTCAATGCCGTGCTGTTGAGCCTTACCCAGCGCATAGCGAATGTTGCTGGCCAAGGCCTCGAGACAGGCATCCCGCTCGGTATCTTCGGGCACACAGCTGGGTCCGATATGAATATGCGCACAATCCAGAGTCCGCGCTGCCGCAAGCGCAATATCAAATGCTTGGCGGAATTCCTCCTCGCGACCGGGCACGCCGGAAAGACCGGGACCGCCGCCGAGAAAATCACCCATACCGACGTTCAGCAGCGCCACTTTAACACCATGCTGCTTCGCCGCCTCGGCCATGGCCTGCGGGTCCGCTTCCAGCACCTGAATTTCCACCCCTTGAAAGCCAGCCTTTGCCGCCTGTTCGATCCGCTCAAGCGGCTCAAATTCGCGAAACATCAGCGTGATGCTGGTGGAGAGTTTCATGCCGGCACCTTCGCACTGTTTGGCATAGCAGCCGCTTCATTTGGCGGCCGACTCCAGGCATAGGATGGGTCATTCTCGTCCCCTCCATGCAGTTCAAGGCGGCGTTTCCACCCCAGATCCCGTCCGGCGATGGCCAGCACAATAAGGGCGCAGATGAACCACATGATAGGTGATTCACCGGTAAAGGCAGAGCGCGCGCCCACCGTCTCGGTGCTGAACATGCCACCGACAAAATTCAGCATGCCATGAATGATAATCGCCGGAATAACGCTGCCCCCGGTGATGTTGCAGAAATAGGTCATGACGATACTGGCGCTGCAGCAAGACAGAATGAACCAGACATGCCAATCAAACACGCCCATAAGGGTCTGCTGCCCCGCCAGCAGTGGCGGAATTTCGCGCGGGAAATGCCAGAACGTCCAGGCCACGCCCACAATCAGCGCCCCAATAAGCGGCGAACCCATTTTCCGGATCATCAGCGGCATGGCAAAGCCGCGCCAACCCAGCTCCTCGAGCAAAGCCCCCTGGTTGAAAAATGAAGCGACGAACCAGGCCCCGAGAAAAATCTGCCAGTCAATCACTCCCAGATGATTGAGGAAGCCGGAAATGCGCTCAGGATCGCCAAAGAACTGCTCTTTGAGGATGATCATAACGACCGCAAGACAGATCAGGGCGTAAAGGCTGAGGTATATCTTCAGCCCTTCGCGCATGCTCAGATTTCCGCGGATCGGCTTGTAGCAGCCAAGCAGCTTGAACAGAGTGTCCTTGCCCCAGCCGATACCCGTTGTCAGCATTGCCGCGACGCTGGGCGCATAAGGAAAAAAGAAGCCCGCAAAGGCAATTGGCATGGCAATATAGGTCGCGACATAGAGAATAATACTGTCGCTATGGTGGTGAAGCACCGGGGACGCCGCGCGGATTTCGGCCTGCGTGGTGCCAAAGGTCTGGAACAGGCTGAACTCAGGGCCATTGAGGCTCTGATACAGAATCTCCATCCCCAGAATATAGGCCCAGACAAGGCAGGCGAGACCGAAGGCAACGCTGTAGAAGAAGACAAAGGGCTTACGGTGAATAAAGTCCTTCATAATGTCTCTCCCTTATGAGCGCAGCAGACCAGGATGGGTCTTGTCGACCGCTTCTATGGCCTTTCTATAGCCATTGAGCGTGAAATCGATATCGTCATTGGTCATCGGTGTTGATCCGACAAATCCGCCCCGCAAAGTCATCACGCCCTGTTGCAACAGCGCTTTTTCGAACACGCCCAGCTTCTCAAGCAGGCCGGACGCTGCTGCAAAGGCCAATGTGCGATAATCCGTAATCGGGATATTGGTCATGATCAGCGCCGAAACAGAGCCGCTGCCCTGCACAACGCCAGGCAGTTCGCAATCGACGCGTATGGCCTCAAGCCCCTCGCGCAAGCGGTCATTGGTGCTGTCCAGCGCATCAAAAGCGTCCCGCGTCATCAACTCCATCGCGGTGTAACCCGCAGCGAGCGACATGGGGTTGGCGGTAAATGTCCCGCTATGCTTGATCAGTGGCACGCCATCCTCGCCCAGAGCGAAGACGCTCATAAACTCATCCTTGCCGCCCAGCGCACCGATAGGCTGGCCGCCGCCGATGATCTTGCCCATGGTGGTCATATCAGGCGTAATGCCGGTGGCCCCCTGATAACCATGATAGCCAAAGCGCAGGCACCAGACCTCGTCAAAGATCAGGATAATGCCGAGCTTCTCCGTCTCTTCGCGTAGCATTTCAAGGAAGTCCTGCTGCGGTTCAACCATGCCAACCTGCAAACGCCAGGGGTCAAGGATGACCGCCGCAATTTCGGAGGCGCGACTTCGCAATATCGCGCGCGCCGCATCAATATTGTTGAGCGGCAGGCAAACCACCTCATCGAGCAGGCTTTGCGGTGTGCCCGGATGATAGGCGACCGAATTGGGCTCGCCAATATTGCCCCAGGCGTCCGGCATGGGCTGATAGCTCGCTTCGAGCAGATCATATTGGCCGTGATAGCCGCCTTCCATTTTGGCGATTTTCGACTTGCCGGTATAGGCGCGCGCCGCTTTGACCGCGATGATATTGGCCTCGGTTCCACTGTTCATGAACCGGACCTTGTCGACACTGGGGATACGCTCGACCAGCAATTCGGCCAGCTTGACCTCCCACTCGGACGGCATGGTCGTGCTCTGAACCGAAGATGCCTGCTCAGTAATCGCCTCAACGATCTCGGCTTTGGCATGGCCATGAATCTGCGCCGAAAAATTGTTCACCCAGTCAATCAGGCGGTTGCCGTCAACATCGGTGATCCAGCACCCTTCCCCGTGCGAGACATAGAGCGGATGCGGTTTGGTGACGACCATCTGCCGGGTATAGCCAGACGGCAACACCGCCTTGGCCCGCTCAAACAGAGCACTTGAATTATCGATCTTCATGGCGTCCTCCGCGTGTCCGAGCCTTTAAAAATTGACGTTGTCTTTGCCCTTGGTTCCCAGAATTTCCCGGGCTTCGTCAGGCGTTGCGACCTCAAGGCCAAGCTCATCGAGAATGCGGCGGATACGGCCCACCTGCTCGGCGCTGGATTTGGCGAGCTGCCCCTTGCCGTACCACAGGCTGTCCTCCAGCCCGACGCGGACATTGCCGCCCATAATGGCGGCCATATTGGTGAGGCGAATCTGCTCTTTGCCAGCCGCGAGCACCGACCAGTAATAATCATCGCCGAACAGATCGTCTGCCGTCTGACGGAAGTGCAACACATGCTTGGGATCAGACGCAATCCCGCCAAGGAAACCGAAGACCGACTGAATAAAGAAAGGCGGCTTCACCAGGCCAAGATCCTGCAGCATTTTCAGCGCATAGAGATGGCCGATATCGAAGCATTCATATTCGAAAACCACGCCACGCTTCTGGCCCAGTTCAACCGCAAACTTCTCCATACTGGCCCATGTGTTCTGCATGGTCAGGTCTTTGGTTGCGGTGACAAAAATCTGCTCCCACATCTGCAGCTTGCTCGGGTCCGCGCGCCCCATCATGATCCAGTTGGCGGCGTTCATCGGCCCCATGTTGAATGAGGTGATTTCGGGCTCGAACTCTATCGGTGCCGCCATGCGTTCAGCGAGCACTTCGCTCCATTCCGATTTGAATTCGAGCTCGCCGCTCTCCTTGCTGCGGCGGATGCCAGGCTGTCCCGTAGTCAGGTTGATGATGACATCCGAGCGCTCTTTGATGCGCGGCAGATATTGGCCGTAGACTTCCGGGTCGGTGACCGGGCAGCCGGTTTCCGCATCGCGCGCATGCAGGTGGACGATAGATGCGCCCGCTTCCGCCGCGCCGACAGAGTCTTCGACAATCTGGTCGGGTGTAATCGGCAGATAGGGCGACATGAACGGCATGTGCATCGCGCCGGTCGTCGCGCTGGTGATGATGACTTTATTCTGTTTCCGCATTGTAAGCCTCTCCGCTTAATCTGTCGCTTTGGACGTTATTTTTTGCTGGTCATTTCCATGAGGAGTGCCGGGTTGAGAGCGCCGCCGCCGGACAGGGTCTGGCCGCCATCACAATAATGGATGCAGCCAGTGACATAGGCCGCAGCTTCGGAGCCGAGAAATACGGCCATATTGCCAATCTCTTCGGTGGAGCCATAGCGCCGCATCGGCACGCTCATTTCTACGAATTTGCGCGCCTCTGGCGTCGGTGCCAGACGCGCCATGCCCTCGGTGCCTTCAATCGGACCGGGGACAATCGCGTTGACCCGCACACCCGAAACGCCCCATTCAGACGCAAGACATTTGGTCAGCATGTCGATGCCGGCCTTTGCCGAGCAGACATGCGCCTGGCCGAAAAAGGGCTGGGCCCCTTGCGGCGCCGAAATGTTGATAAAGGAGGCACCGGGCTGCTTCGAAACCTCAAAAGCGGCGCGCAGCACGTTAAAGGTTCCCAGCAGATCGATGTCGATCACCGTCTTGAAGGCATTGGCCGACATGGCCGATGCAGGGGCCATGAAATTACCCGCCGCACCGGAGATTACGATGTCGAATTCCCCATGCGCTTCCGCGCCGACTTTCAGGGCCTCACTGACGGCGTCATAGTCCCGAACGTCGGCGGAAAAGCCCTTGACGCTAATATCACTATTCTGCGCTGCGATTTCGGCAACAGCAGCGTCCACCTTGTCCTGTGACCGGCTCATGACGCAGACATGCGCACCCAGTTGGGCAAAGAGCTTGGCGATGCCGAGGTTAATCCCCGAGGTTCCCCCCGCAATGAAGGTGGATTTACCGCTCAGGTAATTCTCTGGATAAACGGACATTATCTTCTCCTCGCCTCACAATATGACCCAGTGGTCATGTTGTAAAGACTTGAATCCAATACCGAGCAGATATTCTCTATAATATATTGAAAGAAATTAGTTTCTGGGGGCGCAATTTATGATCAGAAGGTCATAATCACCGCTCATCAAGCAGTTTGTAAAGGGCGCTGTGGTCGAGATTTGCTCCGCCTTTTTTACACAGCTCGGCGTAGAGCGCAGCCACTTCTGTCAGAAGCGGCGTCTCAACGCCCAACTCGTCGGCGAGACCGAGTGCAGTATTGGCATCTTTCAGCTGCACTTCCGATTTGGCACCGGGGGTAAAGTTACCGTCAATCATCCGCTGGCCATGTTGCGACAGGATCTCTGACCGCGCAAAGCCGCCTAGCAGCGCCTCTCGAACCGCGGCCAAATCAGCGCCTCCGGCCTTGGCAAGCAAAAGCGCCTCGGACACCGCGCCAATGGTGATGCCGACAATGGTTTGGTTGGCCAGTTTGGCAAGCTGACCACAGCCATTGGGGCCTATGTGAATGACGCGCCCCATTGCCTCAAGCGCCGGTCGCGATTCATCAACGCGGGTACCTTCTCCGCCTACCATGATAGAAAGCGTGCCTTCAATCGCGCCTTTCTCGCCGCCCGAGACAGGAGCATCAAGATAGGCAATACCATGGGCCTTTAGCTTCTCGGCCTGGGCGCGGGATGATTGCACCGGGATAGAGCTCATCACAATAACGGTCGAACCGGGTGCAAGCATCCCTTGCAGACCGCCAGTCCCATCTTCCCCAAACAGCAATTCATCGACGACCGCACCGGTGCTGACCATCAGGATCACGGTACGCACCGCTGGAGCGAGCGCCATCAAATCCTTGATCGCGGCCACATTTTCAGACGCCAACGCCTCAGCCTTGTCGGCCGACCGGTTCCATACCTCTACATCATAGCCAGCGGCCTCAAGCCGCCGGACCATCGGCGCGCCCATAATGCCTGTACCAAGAAAAAGGATCGGCGCATGGGCCTGTTGCATGTGGCTTGTCTCCCGGGGTCTTGCCCTAGGCCGTTGCAGGCTGGGCGCGGTCGATAAAATACTCGACCATAGAACTGCGATCCTCTTTGGGCGGGTCCTCGCCATAGAGGCAGCGGTACATTAACAGCGAGTGGAACTGGATCAGCTCGTCATCGCTGAAATCTGCTGTGAAGTCAGAGGCCTGATGAATGCCGTGCCGGGCAAACAGGGTATAATCCATAATCCCGCCCACGGTGCGGATGGCCAGCAAAGCCAGTTTCTTCCTGTCTTTTTCAAATCGGGTCTGCAGCAGATAGTTGGAGATGCCGCGCTGTACGATCATGTTGTTGCGCTGTGTCCACAAAGCCGCGACCTCTTCATCCAGATCACTCAGCCGCACGAAGCTGCGCATCAGCCCGGCATTGATCCGAAATGTCCGCTCATACCAGCCGACAAAGAGACACATGGACCGGAAAGCGCCCGTTTCCGGGTCGACATAGGGCATGGAATTATATTCGAAGGCGATAAACTCCTCGAACAGGGCCCGGATAATGTCTTCTTTGGTCTTGAACTGAATGTAGAAGGTACCCTTGGCAACTTCCGCCTGATCACAAATGTCCTGAACATTGATCTCGGAGAAGACCCGGGTCTCCATCAATTTCGCCGTCGCCACCAAAAGCTTCAATCGCGTCTTCGATCCGCTGCGCTTGTTTTCAAAAGCACTTAATTGTGCATCAAGATAGAATACGAACTTGATGGGCTGGATTGCAGACGAACCGAAATCATGAGATTCAAGATTTTCATTTTTTGACTGCGTTTTTGTGGACACGAAAGACCTCTTGTGACGATGAGACGGGGTCTCATCTAACCAAAACATGGCCTCAGCACCAGACCAGCCCTTAATATCTCACACCAAGAGCCAGTCCGATAACGCGCGGCGGACCCTGAATAAAGGCCAGATCGCCGGTCACAAAGTCGCGCGCGGTCACGCCCGGACGCGTCCCGAGAATAATGTCCTCATCAAAGAGATTGTCGGCAAACAAGGCCAGCGACCAGTTATCATGCTCTAAACCAACGCGAAAATCGACCTTGGTGAAGCCGGGCTGCGTTGCTGGCTGGATGGTTTGGCCTGTGACAGCGGTCAGGTTGGTGACCGATCCGCTGAGATAGCTCACGGCGCCGCGTGCAAAAAGCGAAAGATCATTACTGATCGGCTCATTGTAGCTCGCCACGACCGAGAATTGTTCCTCCGCGGTCTGCGGAATGTCTGTGCCAACAGGGACAGGAATGTCAGGCCCCACTCCGGTTGGATCGGGAACGGTCAATACGCTGTCGCGAATACCGGTTTCCATGACCATCGCGGTCGCCGCAATGTTGAGGGCATCGGTCACTTGCCAGTTTATCTCGGCATCGACACCATAGCTGCGTGCGCTGCCCGCATTGCCCAGAACTTCACCGGCACCGCCGGGGCCTTCGGCGAGGACAACCTGAAGGTCGGACCAGTCATTATAGAAGAAGGCGACGTTCAAGGTGACCCCGGAGTCATCGAAGCGCGTCTTGAGGCCAGCTTCATAGGTTGCGATGCGCTCTGAATCATATTCCTGCAGGTCGATCGCCGGAACAAAGGGGTTCAGATCATTCTGGCCACCGCTTCTGAAACCTTCGGAGTAGGTCACATATCCCGTGATGTTTTCCGCAAAGTCATAGCTAAGCGACAGTCTCGGCGTGAACAGTGTCTCGTCCGCACCCGTGGTGAAGGTCTGGGCCGGAATGGCACCAATGAAGACGCCGAAAGCGGTGGTGGACGATTCCCGACTTTCATTGAATAGGCGGCCACCTACCAACAGATGCAAACTCGGGGTGATGTCATAGGTTGCCTCGCCAAAAATGGCCCATTGTTCGGTCTCGGCAACCGTATTGATCTGCGTGTCTCCCTGCCCCGGTGCGGTGAAGATCGGCGCGCCTACGGCGGCATTCAAAACCGCAGCAGAGGCCGGGGGCTCGGTTGGTGTGGTGAAATCAAAAGTAAAGTCACGTTGGCGATAGAAAGCACCAGCGGTCAGCTGGAAGTCGCCGCCAAAGTCGGAAACGAAGCGCAACTCTTGCGAAAAGTCTTCTGTTCCGGAGCCAAAGTCACCACGGAGACCCGACACAGATTCCGGCGCTCCCAACAGAGCCGCGGAAATGCCGAAGACCAGATCATTGGCGACATCCACCAGACCGATCTGGTCCTGAGTATAGATGATCTCACGATCAAAATAGGAGGTCGATGACAGGAATGTACCGAAATCAAACTGCTTCTCAATCACCAAGCCATATTGCTGCAGCTCGTCTTCTGTGTCCTCAAAGTCGGTTGAAACCGTGCTGACCCGATCAAGCGTACCGCGCGACAGACCGCCGCGTTCTGCGTCCATGAACATCGCACTGGCATTCACGCGCCAGCCATCGCCCGGGGTCAATTCCAACTGGAAGCGGCCGCCATAGCTTTCGCTGTCATTATGGTCTTCCTCAATCGAACCTTCCGTGAAGGTCGAGATTGTATTCGGCAATGCAGGGTTGGCGGTGTTCACACCGGGACCGAAACCCACCGCCACGTCCGGGTTGATCCGGTCGATCCAGCCCGCCATGTCATAATAGAAGCCGACCGCGCGGAAGGCGAGTACGTCCTCGACCAGAGGAATATTGATCATGCCCGTGAGCTGGTGATTGGTGCCGCCATCTTCGACAGCGCCAATTTGATAATTTGCTCTTGCTTCAAACCTGTTCGAATCAGGCTTGTTGGTCACCAGACGGATTGTGCCACCCAGAGAACCTTCACCAAAGAGCGAACCCTGCGGTCCTTTGAGAACCTCGACGCGCTCAAGGTCATAGACCGCAGCCTGCGGCATCAGGCCCGCCACGGTGAACGGCGCTTCATCGACATAGAGGCCGACAGCGGCGCCCGTGCCACCCGCAATGTTGGAGGTATTGAGCTCGGCAATACCGCGAATGGCAATCGCGCCGATACCCGGCTGTGATGTCCGCAGTTCAACGCCGGCAAATCGCTCGACAACAGTCGACAAGTCGATGGCACCCGATGCTTCAACGTCCGCGCCGGACACCGCCTGGACGGTGAACGGGATATCCTGAACGAAGCCCTCGCGCTTGGTCGCGGTTACGGTAATGACATTGTTATCATTAAACTCGTCATCGTCCGATTGATCATCCGTCGACTGATCCTGCGCCGATTGATCCTGAGCAAGTGCAGGTGCCGCCATCAGGCCGGTGCACAAGACCGACGTACCAAAGAGTCCCGATAAAATCTTTCGCATATTATCACATCCCCCACCGGATTTATTTGACAAAGATATTACATGACTGATTGGTCATATCAAACAGTTTTGTCGCCCTTCATGCAAGAAAAATATCTAAGCAATACAGTTTCTTATATTTTTATATTGCCAGGCGACGCATTTCACCCGATAAATGTGACCGAATAGTCACAATAGGAGAATCGCGATGGATCACGCAATCGGAGAGAATTTTGCTGCCTCAATGCGCAGTAAGATCGAGTCGAAGGCATTTCTGGATCCGGGCTCCTTTCAGGATATGCTGGCGGACGAGGTGAAACTGTTCACGCCCCGTTTCTGGAGCCCGATTACCGACCGTAACTGGATGATCGGCATCTTGTGCATGGTGCCGCAGGCGATTGAGAATTTCACCTATGAGCGACATTGGGTTGCCGGCTCCGAGGTGTTTATGGAGTTTACCGGTAATGTCGGGAAGTACTCTCTGCAGGGGCTTGATATCTTTACCATAGAGGATGATGGCAAGATAAAGGAGCTGACCGTCATGGTCCGCCCTCCCAATGCGCTTGAGGCTCTGGGAGCCGTTGAAGACAAGATGCTCAAAGAGCTTTTTGGCGTCGCGACGCAAGCCGAGTTTAAAGAGCAAGCCTGAGTGTAGCTATGAGATTATGACCCTAATCCAAGAAGCGCCCGCGCTTCTTGGGGCGAGGCGATCTCACCGCCAAGATCACGCACGATGCGCACAGCTTTTTCGCACAAGGGTCCATTGCCCTCAGCCAGTTCACCTTTGCTGAGATAGAGATTATCCTCAAGTCCGACCCGAATATGGCCGCCAAGCAACACCGACTGCGCCACCATTGGGAAGGAGTGGCGCCCGACCCCGAATGCCGTCCATATCGCCCCCTCTGGCAGCAGGCTGAGCGCAAGCTGCAACGCCTCGACAGTGGGCGGCCAACCATATTTGATGCCCATAACAAAGGAGACCATCAGCGGGTCGGAAAAATCGAGCTGTTGCATAAGATCGCGCGCCATCACAAGGTCGCCGGAACTGAACAGTTCGAGCTCGGGCTTGACGCCAACATCGCGCACCAGCCGCGCCATCTCCTCCACCGTTCGCGGGATATTGATAATCACCTGATTGCCCGACGCCATGGTGTTGAGGTCAAGCGTACACACCTCTGGCTGCAGCGCCAGAACATGCGGAACGCGCTCTGCCGGTGGCAGCAAATTGGTGCCTTCCGCCGCAACCGACGGGTCCTCTACGCTGGGCAGGAAGCGCTGGCCGGGGCCTGTGGTCAGATTCAGGATCAGGTCAGAAGTCACATCCCGGATGCGCTCCACCGTCTCGCGATAATGCCCCACCGCCATGGAAGGCGCGCCCGTTTCCGGATCGCGCACATGAATGTGTACAATCGCGGCTCCTTGGCGATAGGCAGCGATGCAATCATCCGCAATCTGCGCCGGGGTGATAGGGAGATAGGGGGTCTGGTCGGGCCGTGTAATGTTTCCGGTTACCGCGCAGGTCAGAATTGTCTTGGTCATGAAACGTCCCTTATCCGCTGTTACAGATGCCGACCGCCATCGACGGGAATGCTTATCCCGGTGCTGGCTGTCAGCAGCCGGGCGGCAGAAAGAATGGCGAGCGCAACCTCGTCAATCCCGGTCAACCGCCCGATCGGAGTGGCCTTGACCGTTGCCTCGATAAAGCTCTCATCGCGGTCAGCCACAAACGGGGTCTCCAGCGCGCTGGGTGAAATGGTGAGAACCCGAATGTCGGGAGCAAGCGCTTTGGCCAGACCAATGGCCATGGTCTCCAGCGCGCCTTTTGCCGAGGCATAGGCAATATTGCTGCCACCGCCGGTAAGCGCTGCGACCGAGCCGACAAACACCATCACCGGGTCTTGTCCCTGACGCATCAATGGAGCGAAGGCGCGCGCGGTCTTGAGGACGCCAGTGGCCGCCGAGGCAAAAACATCGTCGATAATCTCATCGGTCAGCCGCTCAATCTGCTTGAGCGGCACCTGTACCGACCGCCCGGCAGTGAGGATCAGGACATCCACGCTGGGCATAAGTGTCGATACCTGTTGCGCAAAGGTCTGAATGCTCGGCGCATCGCGCAGATCAACCTGAAGTGTTGCCTGCCCGTCCCCCTCCAGATCAGCTGCGGCCGTGGCAATACCATCATGGCTATGCGAGCCGATAATCACGCTTGCGCCGAGGCTCTTCAATTGGCTGACCACCTCAGCACCAATGGCACCACGCCCGCCAATCACCACGGCCCGAACACCCTTGAAGCGATCCCCGAACAGCATCTCTGGGCCCGATCCGTTGGGCGTATCTGAAGTCGGCTTGCTCATTGGTGCTTCACTCCCCCGTCACTCGCAAGCGGTCCACGATGCTGGAACTGATTGCCAAAGGGTTTGTAATCGCCCGCCCTGACAAATTCCTCATTGACCGCAATGCCGAGTCCCGGTGTGTCGGGGATGACGAGATACCCATCCTCAATGCGGTTCACCTGTTCGACCATGTCGAGCCAGGGCTGACGGTCTTCGCGGACATAGCCCTGTACATCCCAATTGGGAGTCGCCGCCGCCATCTGAATATGCGCTGCGGTCAGGACCGGGCTGGTGAAATTGTGCGGAACGATCCTCTGGTGGCGCGATTCCGCAATAGCGGCGATCTTGCGCCCCTGGGTAAAGCCGCCGCACATGCCAATATCGGGCCGCAAAATAGCGATATCATGGCTGTCGGAATATTCGCGAAACTCCCATATCGACATGTTCCGCTCCGCCAGCGCGACCGGTGCTTCAATATGGGAAGCGACATAGCGGTTGGCGTCGACGCTATAAGGCAACACCGGGTCTTCGATGAAATAGGGCGAGATAGACGCGACGCGGCGCGAGAATTCAGCGATGTCGCAGGGCAGGAGATTGCGGTGAATCTCGATCGCAATGTCAATATCGGTGCCAATCTCTGCCCGCACCGCATGGACGGCGCGGACAACATCTTCCAGCATCTTTGCCCGTGGCTTGGTTGCCCAGTCCTGCACAAAGGGTTTGAGCTTGATCGCAGTGAACCCTTCTTCTGCAGCCGCTTTGGACTTTGACACCATTTCCTCGGCGCTTTGCGCTTCGATCAGCAAAATAGCGCGAACCCGATCACGCACCCGCCCGCCCAGCAATTCCCAGACAGGCATATCCAATGTGCGGGCATTGAGGTCCCAGATTGCCTGGTCAATCGCACTCATCGCCCCCATGGACGCCATATCGCGAAAGCAATGGAGCTTCAGGATTCTGGAAAAGACGCGCTCGGCGCAAAAGGAAGGCTGGCCTTCATAATTGGGTGCAAGCTCTTCGACGATCTGCGATGCGGCCAAGGGGTGGGTGTAATAGGTGCCCTCGCCAAAACCTTTGACGCCATTTTCGCCAGTCACACAGACAATATGCCAATGGCCGACGACAAAGCTTTCCACCTTTTCAATGCGCGTCGCCCTCATGCCGCGACCTCTTTGGCGGCAAGGGCCTCGCTCACCAGTCCGAGCACTTCCGACTGTTCGACAAGGAAGCGCTCAACACAATCGGCAAAGCCATCAATATGCGCGCGCTGGGTCTCGACCGACAGGGCAAGCATGCCGCGACCCGCAATCCAGAAGCCCTGATCAAGCATATGGGCATGAAACAGGGCGCGAATTTCGGCGCTCAATGGTGGCGGATTAAAGCGTTTGGGCTCTGTCGTCCCCAGATGCAGAGCCAGAACCGACCCCTGGCCGCTCCACACCAGCGGTGCCTTATGCTTGGCGCACAGCGCGTTGAGTTGCTTACGCAATCCATCGCCCAAAGCGTTGGCGGTATCGATCCTCTCCGCCGTCAAGATTTGCGTCAGCGCGACATAGCCGGCAATCATGCTCATCACATTATTGTTGAAAGAGCCATTATGCGCGATCGCCCCTTGCTGCGTCTGGTCAAACAGGCGCATCAGGTCAGCGCGCCCGCCAAAAGCGCCGATGGTGAAGCCGCCGCCAATCATCTTGCCGAGCGTGGTGAGGTCAGGTTTGATGCCATAATGCGCCTGCAGCCCGCCGACATGCAGACGCGAGGTCATTACCTCATCCACCAGCAGGATCGACTCATGCTTGGCGCAGAGACGCTGCGCGGCTTGGGCAAAACCCTCGTCGCAGACGATACAGCCACCAGAATTGAGCATCAGCTCCATCGCGAAACAGGCGATCTGCGGACCATGTTTCTCAAACACAGCTTCCAGTGCTGCAACATCATTATAAGGCACGGTGATGACATCAAAGGGCGCGAAGAAACGGTCATCCGACATGGCCTTGGAAAGCGCACCGCCATGATAGCCACCGTCGATCATGACAAACAGCGATCGGTTCGTCGCAGCACGCGCAAGAAGAAAAGCATAGAGATTGGCCTCTGTGCCCGAATTGCAGAAGCGCAGGCGCTCAACCGATGGAAAACGCGCCTGCAATATCTCTGCGAGGCGGGTCTCATGCTTGCTGCGTCCGCCAAAGCCTAGGCCATGGTCAAATTGCGCCTTGATCGCATCGGCAATAACCGCATTGCTATGGCCCGACATGGCGACCGCATAGTCATTTCCAAGGTCAACATAGCGATTGCCATCAAGATCCACCAGCATCGCGCCTTCGGCATGGTCGATGGTAATTGGATAGGGCGACATAAAGAGATTCGACCGCGTGGTTCCGCCCGGCAAGACATTGTTTGCCCTCGCAAACTCCTCCCGGCTCAAGGGCGTTCGCTGTGCCACGCGGTCAATGATAGCGGCACGCTCAGCGGCAATTTTTGATCGGGCATGTGAAATAGTCATGGACAATCCCCAGAATATGACTAGCGGGTCATATAATAGTTGATGGCGTCTGTAAAATGGTTTGAGATGCGCGCGACACAAGAAAGTGATGGCGGCATGATTCGAAGGCCGCCCGATGGAGGAAAGATGCTAGAGCTCAGCGTATCAGGATCGGCACGTGAGCGGGGACTTCAGCATGGTGAGGCTCTGCGCGCGGAGATTGCCGAGCATCTGGACCGATGGTTTCATTCGATTGAGACTGACCTCAAGACCGACCCCAAAGCCTATCTGCGCGAATTTCTGGAAAGTACCGACTTCCTGCCAGCCATAGACAAATGGACACCCGAGCTATTGCAGGAAGTCGAAGGCATCGCCGAAGCGGCGAACCAGCCGTTCGATCTCATCTTCGCGCGGCAGCTCAGCGATGAGGAGCCATGGCACCGGCGCGAAGTGAAAATGTCGGCGGCGGGGTTTGAAGGCTGTTCATCCGTCGGGGCGCGCCAGAAGGCCGGAGAAGAGACCATCATCGCGCAAAATATGGACGTCGCGCAATGGTGCGACGGGCTGCAGCTACTGTTGCATATCCGCTATCCCGACGGGCTGCAGGTGATGCAGTTCACCCTGCCCGGCAAGATCAATCTGGCGGGCATGAACAGCGCGGGCATCGGCATCTGCTGCAATACACTGAGCCAGCTGGACTATAGCCGAACCGGCCTGCCTGAGGATTTCGTCGTCCGCGGCGTTCTGGAACGGCGCACATTGGAGGATGCCCTGTCTTTCCTGGAAAGCATACCGCATGCTTCGGGGCAAAACTACACGCTGGCCGGCCCCGGCACCGCCGCCATCAACCTTGAATGCTCGGCAAAGTCCGTGGCGCGCTATGTGCCGGATTTTTCGACCGATCTCGTCTACCACACCAACCACCCGCTGGCGAACACCGACCGCGAAACGATGGACTCATGGACCAGGGATATGACCGAGGCCCAGCTACGCCAATATTATTTCGGCACCAGCCTTGAGCGCTTTCCGGCGATGACGACATTTTTGTCCAATCTCAAGGGGCCGCCTGATGCAGAGGATATGAAAGCGCTCCTCTCACTGCGCGAGGGCGGCGTCAGCAGACGCGGCGACGCGCATACCCAAAATGACAATCTCACCCTAGGCTGCCTGATCATGCACCTGTCAGAATCCCCCTTCATGGAAATCGCCCCGGGGCCACCATGCCAGACGCCTTTTGGGCGCTTTGAATTTGCCCGGTAGCTGATAGCTGTGGGGGTCGAACAAGCGACTGTCCGCCTAATGCAGCTTGAACTTCGGCCGGACGATCTGGTTTACCCGCCCGATCACGATCAGCATGATGCCGCGCAGATAGCCGTGGATCGCAAGAAGATGCAGGCGGTAGAGCGATTGATAGGCCCAGCGCGCGAGACGGCCCTCGATAGCCATGCGACCGCCGACGAGGTTGCCCATCAGGCTGCCCAGTGCAGAAAAGCGGCTAAGCGAGACGAGTGAGCCACGGTCACGATAGACGAAGTCCTTAAGCGGTTTGCCCTGTTGTGCTCGGACCAGATTATCGAACACCAGACTGGCCATCTGGTGCGCCGATTGCGCACGCGGTGGTACCGGCTTTCCCTCGCCCGGTAACAAGCAGGAGGCGCAATCGCCCATGGCGAAAATTCGGTCGTCCTTAGTTGTTTGCAGCGTTGGTCTGACGACAAACTGATCGAGGCGGTTGAGTTCCAGGTCGCTCATATTGGCAACACCGTCCGACCCTTTGACGCCTGCGGCCCAGACGATCAGATCGGCATCAATGCGCTCACCCGATTTGGTTTCGACAGTGTCGGCATGCACTGCGGTCACCTGGGTCGAGGCATGGACCTCGACGCCCAGCCGCTCCAGTTCGTGCCGTGCGGTTGCGGCGAGATCCTCGTCCAACTGGGGGAGTATACGCGGCCCGGCTTCGAGCAGGGTTACCTTCAGCTTATCCTCATCAAACACCTCGAGCCCATAGGTACGCAGAGAACTGGCCGCATTATAGAGCTCGGCTGCAAGCTCTACCCCTGTGGCTCCGGCGCCGATGATACAGATGCGCACATCGGCATCGCCCTTGCCCGTCTGATGCGCATGGTTGGCGCGCAGACAGGCATTGAGCAGACGCTGGCGGAAGCCATCGGCATGGCCGCGATGCTCGAGAAAATGGGCATGCTCGCGCACGCCCGGCACGCCGAAATCATTGGAGATGCCGCCAAAGGCCAGCACCAGATAATCATAGCGGATGACATGGCGACCGATAATCTCCTCGCCATCCTCATCGATTAAAGGCGCGGTGATGATCTGCTGTCTCTCGCGGTCAATCTTTTCCAGCGCGCCATGAAAGAAGCGATAACCCCAGCGCACCGCATGGCCACCATAGCCGACCTCGTCCATATTGGCATCGAGCGATCCGGCGGCGACCTCGTGCAGCAATGGCTTCCAGACATGGGTGAGGTTGCAGTCCACAAGGATGATATCATGGTCCTTGCGGCCATATTTGCTGCCCAGCTTGCGCACCAATTCCAGTCCGCCAGCGCCGCCGCCGACAACAACAATCTGTGTTTTGCGCTTGCTCATCTGTCCCCCTTTGGCGTTGCCAGCTCAGGATAACAGCGCATTATGAGCCGCTTTGTTCCGAGGGCGGAATTAGCGCGCGCCGCGTTTCTGGTTCGCCTGGATGGTGAAATAGATGATCAGCCCGACGCCGATAATGCTTGGGCCGGTCCAGATAAGGGGGTTGAACACCTGCTCGGGGATCATGCGGATAAGCCCGACCGAGAGAAAGGCGGTATAGGCCGAGATGCCCATGCCCACCAAAGCACGGAAATGCTCGCCAATATAGGCCATGGGCGGCGGCGCGCTGCTGCGCCAGACAAAGCGCAATTGCAGTGCCATCGCAACCAGTCCGACAGCGGCGACAAGCACCATCAGCGGATGCTCGACGCGGAAGCCGAAATAAGCGCACCATAGGCCAGACAGGATCACCGCCAGCATCACCAACTGATAGCGCGGCGCGCGCAAGGCGATGCGTTTGCGGCCATGTTTGACTACTGCCAAACCATAATCGGCAAAACCGATGGTGAGCAGGCCGAGATAGAGCATGAACCAGCCGAACAGCCCGGCGAAAAGCTCTCTATCGGTGATAGAGGGGATGCGTTCTTCCGGCCCATAAAGCGACAGCAGCGCCATGGCGATCGCCAGCGCTCCGGCGGTCATAAAGGCATAGCAGGCAATGCGCCCCCATTTGCGATGTGCTTTGGCACCCTTGCGCGCGATGATCGGTACCCAGAAGGAAATCAGGCCGGTAGAACCGGCGATCACATGCAGGACCACAAGGACTTCAAACAGGTGCATCACAGCGAGCGTACAATGTTTTGGACAGCTGTAAAGGACAAGCGATCTTGCCAGATGGGTAATAGGGCCTTGGCAAGCCGATGGAATTGGCTAGGCTGGCAATGCGACCCTTTCTCTCCCTAATCTCAGGATGATAGCGATATGCGTCTCTTTCTGTTGTCTATGCTGGCAGTCTCGGCTCTGTTGTTTCCTCCCGCCGCTGCGCAAGATGCGCAACCCGCTGGCGAGGAACCCAAGCTGGAGATAGGCGCGGGTGGGCGACCGGTGGGGCAAATCTGGTCGCGCAGCCCGGTTTATGCCGAGCATGGCATGGCGGCGACCGCGCACCCGCTGGCAAGCCAGATTGCAATAGATATCCTTAAAAAAGGCGGCAGCGCGGTCGATGCGGCGATTGCCGCCAATGCCGCACTGGGCCTGATGGAACCCACCGGTAATGGCATTGGCGGCGATCTGTTTGCCATTGTCTGGGATCCGAAAACGCAAAAGCTCCACGGCCTGAACGGCTCGGGCAAGAGCGCAATGGGTACATCCTATGCCGAATTTATAGAGCAGCTGGACGGGCTGACCAGTATTCCGCCGCTGGGGCCTTTGCCGATCACCGTGCCGGGTGCGGTGGATGGCTGGTTTGAACTGCATGGCAAATTCGGCAAGCTGCCCATGGCAGATATCCTGGCTCCCGCTATCAGCTATGCCCATGAAGGCCATCCGGTATCGCCGGTGATCGCCTATTATTTCAGCCGCAATTTGCGCGCTTTTGAGCGCAATGAGGCGATGATCGGCGACTTTTCCAATGCCCGCGCTACCTGGTTCGCCACTGGCGCGCCCAAGGTCGGGGAGATTTTCAAAAATCCCGATCTTGGCAGGACGTTGAGCCTGATAGCCGAAGGCGGGCGCGATGCTTTTTACAAAGGCGAAATTGCCCGGACGATTGATGCCTATATGCGGCGTGTTGGCGGCAATTTGCGCTATGAAGATTTCGCCGCGCATAGCAGCAAATGGGTGGAGCCGGGCTGTGTGAGTTATCGCAAAGGCTTTGAGCTGTGCGAACTGCCGCCCAATTCGCAGGGCTTTGCCGCGTTGCAAATGGCGAATATCCTCAAAAATGTCGATCTCGCACAATATCCGCGCGGCAGCGCCGAAGTGCTGCACTATATCACTGAGGCCAAGCGCCTCGCCTTTGAGGATGTCGCGCGCTTCTATGCCGACCCGGATATGTCGCCGGCGCCTCTGGAGTGGCTGCTCAGCGACGAATATGGCCGCGAGCGCTTTGCCTTGATTGATCCGGCAAAAGCCTCGCCTGCATTCGGCCCCGGTGAACCCAAGCTGGAGGGCGAAGGCGACACGACGTACCTCACTGTTGCCGACAAGAACGGCATGATGGTCTCGCTGATCCAGTCCAATTATCGCGGCATGGGCAGCGGTCTGGTTGCGGATGGGCTCGGCTTTATGTTTCAGGATCGCGGCGAACTCTATTCGCTCGATCCCAATCACCCCAATGTCTATGCCCCGGGCAAACGACCGTTCCAGACGATCATCCCGGCTTTTATGAAGAAGGATGGCCAGCCCTATATGTCTTTCGGCCTGATGGGAGGCGGCATGCAGCCACAGGGGCATGTGCAGGTGATGGTCAATATTGTCGATTATGGCATGAACCTGCAGGAAGCAGGCGATGCGGCGCGGCTCAACCATGAAGGCGGGCGTGCACCCACCGATCCGCTCAACATCCAAGATGCTGATCTGCTCGGCGTGTTGCATGTCGAGCCTGGGATTTCGCCAGAGACCATCGAACGGCTTCAAGCCATGGGGCACAAAGTTGAAGTGGTCGACAATGGTGTGATGTTTGGCGGTTATCAGGCAATTGTCCGCGACCCGGAAACCGGTGTCTATCATGGCGCGACAGAGATGCGCAAAGACGGGCAGGCGTTGGGATATTGAGTGGCGCGCGAGCAGGGCATAGACCGGATGCCATTGACACAGCCACCGCAGAGCCTGCTTGAGGGGGCGTCGCTGTTTCTCGACTTTGACGGGACATTGGTAGCGCTGGCCGATACGCCCGATGCGGTGGTGGTGCCCGAGCAGACTAGAGCGCTATTGGCTGGCTTGGATCGTGCATTAGAAGGCCGAGTGGCAATTATTTCTGGCCGAGATGTGGCCAGCCTGAGAGACGGTTTCGGCCTGCAGAATATCGCAATCTCGGGAAGTCATGGCGCCGAAATCGCGCTGCCGGGCCAGTCTGTGGCAGCAGCACCACGCGGCGACGGCTTGGCGCACGCTTATGCGGCGCTGACACAGTTTGCCGAACGGCATGAGGGCGTGCTGGTCGAGCAAAAGGCGCTGGGCATCGGCCTGCATTATCGGCTTGCGCCGCAACTAGCCGAGACCTGCAAGGCGCAGGCACATGATGTCGCTGATCGCTTTGGCCTCTCGGTTCATTCCGGCAAGATGATCTATGAGCTGCGCGGCGATACTGCCGATAAGGGCGTGGGGCTCACCGCTCTGATGCAGCAGCAGCCATTCAACGCAGGACGTCCGGTATTTATCGGCGACGATGTCACCGATGAAGATGGCTTCCGCGCCGCCAAAGCACTGGGCGGCTTTGGAATTAAGGTTGGCGTTTCGGAGCAAACCCATGCAAGCTATGCGTTAGATGATGTAAGCGCCGTGCATGATTATCTCGCGGCGATCATCACCGACGCAGAACAGGGGAAGCATTTGTGAGCGCAGCAGCGGCGTCTGACACTACGCAACAGCGCAATTTGGAGCTATGGCCGATCGGCAATTGTCAGGCTTCGGCCCTGATCGACAGTGAAGCGCGGCTGATCTGGGGCTGCCTGCCGCGGATTGATGGTGATCCGGCTTTTTGCGCCCTACTCAACAATGATGATTTTGCCGATGAAGAGGCACAGGGTTTCTGGAGCATTGATCTGGAAAACTGTGTTTCCGTCGAGCAGGCCTATGTCCGCAATACGCCTGTCCTGCGCACCCGCAAGACCGACAGCAATGGCAGCGCCATTGACATATTCGATTTCTGTCCGCGCCGGGCCCAGCGCGGGCGCATCTACCGTCCCACGGCCTTTGCCCGCATCGTGCGACCGGTATCGGGATCGCCGCGCATCAAGGTGAAGCTGCGGCCGCTGTCCAGCTGGGGCAAGGAGAGGCCAAAGCTCTCTTTCGGCTCCAACCATATCCGCTATCCGCTGGCGGCAATGAATATGCGGCTCAGCACCGATGCCCCTATTGGGCATATCTCGGTCGAAAACAGCTTCCGGGTCGAACGCAATCTGCATTTCTTCTTTGGCCCGGATGAAAGCTTTGTCGGCCCACTGGGCGAGACGGTCTCGAAGATGATGACCGACACCATCTATAGCTGGCAGCGCTGGGTCCGCACTCTGGCGATTCCGGCGGAATGGCAGCAGGAAGTCATCCGCTCGGCTATCACGCTGAAGCTGTGTCAGCATGAGGATAGCGGCGCGATTGTCGCGGCGATGACCACCTCGATCCCCGAACATGCCGATAGTGGCCGCAATTGGGACTATCGCTATTGCTGGATCCGTGATGCCTATTACACGGTTGAGGCGCTGAACCGTATCGGCGCGCTGGATGTGCTCGAATCCTATCTCGAATATCTGCGCAACATTGTCGACAATGCCACCGACGGACATATTCAGCCGCTTTATGGCGTGCTTGGGCATGCTGAACTGAACGAGACCGAGGCGGAGCATCTGCCCGGCTATCGCGGCATGGGTCCAGTGCGTGTCGGCAATCAGGCCTATGACCAGACCCAGCACGACGCCTATGGCCAGATTGTCTTGTCCTCGGCGCAAGCCTTTTGGGACCATCGCCTGTTGCGCATGTCGGGAGAAGAGGATTTCGAGGCGCTGGAACTGGTCGGAGAACTCGCCTGGGAGGTCTATGACAAACCCGATGCAGGGCTATGGGAATTGCGCACAAGGGAGCATGTCCATACCTATTCTGCGGTGATGTGCTGGGCCGCATGTGATCGGCTCGCCAATGTCGCCAATATGCTGGGCTTGGAGGAACGGGCGCAGCATTGGGCGCGGCGCGCGGCGACAATGAAAGACATGATCCTGAAACAGGCGTGGAACGAGAATAGCGAAGCGCTATCGGCGACGTTTGAGGGCGATGACCGCGATGCCAGCCTGTTGCAGCTGCTTGATCTGCGCTTTCTCGATGCCAATGACCCCAAATTCCGCAGTACGTTGACAACGCTGGAAGAGGCGCTGCGCCGTGGCAACCATATGCTGCGCTACGCCGCCGAGGATGATTTCGGCATGCCGCAAACCGCGTTCAATGTCTGCACCTTCTGGCTGATCGAGGCGCTGCACCTGTCAGGCCGCGAAACCGAGGCGCGGCATCTTTTTGAGGAAATGCTGGCGCGGCGGACGGCCGCCGGTTTATTGTCCGAGGATATTGATCCGGCAACCGGCGAGCTGTGGGGCAATTATCCGCAGACCTATTCGCTGGTGGGGATCATCAATTGCGCGGTGCTGTTGAGCCGACCATGGAGCGAGTTGCGATGAACAGAAAGCCCAAATGAGCCGCTTGGTCGTTATCTCCAACCGGGTTTCCAAATGGAAACAGGGCGGCGCGCAGGGCGGGCTGGCGGTCGCACTCAATTCGGCCTTGCGGCAGAATAATGGCCTGTGGTTCGGCTGGTCCGGCCAGCGGGTCGAGACATTTACCGGGCATCTCGACATTGAGGAGCATGGCGGTGTGCGCACCGCAACGATTGATCTCGATGAGCAGGATGTCGATGAATATTACAATGGTTTTGCCAATCGCACGCTCTGGCCGCTGTTCCACTATCGCATCGATCTGGCCGAATATGAGCGCAGCTTTGGCGAGGGCTATGAGCGGGTCAACAACCGCTTTGCCGATACCGTCCTGCCGCTGATCGAACCCGGTGACGCGGTCTGGGTGCATGATTACCATCTGATTCCCTTGGGCTATCGACTGCGCAAGCTGGGCTGCAACAACAAGGTCGGTTTTTTTCTGCACACACCCTGGCCGCCCACGCGGCTTTTGGTGGCGCTGCCTTATCATCAGCGGCTGGTGGAGTCGCTCTTCGCCTATGATGTTGTCGGCTTTCAAACCGAGGAATGGCTGGAGAGCTTTCGCCATTATTGCGAGAAGGAACTGGGGGCGAACATTGACGGCGAAACCATCAGCTATGGCGATTTGACGCTAAAGGCGATCGCCTGTCCTATCGGTCTTGATCACACCGAGTTTCTCGCCGCCAGCCAGTCCGAAGACGCCGACAAAGCGCACGATAAGATGCGCGCCAGTCTGCAGGACCGCAAGCTGATCGTCGGCGTTGATCGGCTCGACTATTCCAAGGGGCTGGAGGAGCGTTTCAACGGGCTGGAGCGTTTCTTCACCGACAATCCCGAACAGCAGCGCGAGGTTGTGATGGTGCAGATTGCGCCGCCATCACGCGGCGAGGTGGAGAGCTATCAGGAAATCCGTGCCGCACTGGATGCCCAGACCGGGCGCATCAACGGCGCTTTTGCCCATGTTGACTGGACCCCGATCCGCTATGCCAATCGCGGCTATCCCCGCGTCGAGCTGGCGGGCATATACCGTGCCGCCAAAGCGGCTTTGGTGACACCGCTGCGCGATGGCATGAACCTTGTAGCCAAGGAATTTGTCGTGGCGCAGGACCCGGAAGACCCGGGCGTATTGATCCTGTCGCGCTTTGCCGGGGCATCGCTGCAGCTGACCGAGGCGCTACTGGTCAATCCCTATTCCGCCGAGGAGCTTTCCGACGCGATCAGCACCGCGCTCGCCATGCCGCTGGAAGAACGCCAACGCCGCTGGCGCGCAATGATGGATGTTATGGAAAAGACCGACGTCATCTGGTGGCGCGAGAAATTCACCCAATATCTGCGCTAGCATTCAAACGCTTATTAGCTCTTCCAAAAGCGGATTGGGGAAGCGCCGCGACAGGGTGATGGCGTAGAAATCCTCAACCATGCCGGGCAATTCGGCCACCTGAACCAGTTCGCCGCTGCGCAATTCTTCCTGCACAACGATGGGCGGGATCACCGCCAGGCCCTTCTTCGCCCGCGCCAAAAGACGGAGCATCGCCATATCATCTGCCTCGGCGGCGACCTGCACGGTGAGCCCCATCCGGGCAACCATGGCATCAAATGTGCCGCGGATGCTGCTTTCGGCAGAAGGGAGGATGAGCGGAGAGGTGCAGAGGATGCTATCCAGAGCCTGCTCATGCTTCGCAAAATCGGGATGCGCGATCAGGCTCACCGGTTGCTCGTCAATCAGATGCGCCGCCCAGTTAGACTCGCTGTCGCGCTGCGGCGGCATATTGGTCAGCAGCACATCAATCTCATGGTTTTCGAGTTTTTCCTGCAGGCTACGGAAATTGCCGGAATCGATGGTGATATGAACATCATCACGGCCCAGCAGTGGCTCTAAAAACTGAATCTGGAAATTGCGCGACAGGGTGGAGACGGCACCGACGCGGAATGTATAGCGTTCAGCGCTGTGCTGATCGCGCAATGTGCCGAGCAGTTCATCGCCGGTGGCAAAGATGGAATCGGCATAGTCGAGCGCGATATGGCCGGCCTCGGTCAAGTGCAGCCTCTTGCCGCGCCGCTCAAAGAGGCTCTGGTCGAGCTGCGCTTCGAGCTTTTGTATCTGCACCGAGAGCGCCGATTGCGACACGTTGAGCTTATCCGCCGCACGGGTGAGATTGCCCTCATGCGCCACCGCCCAGAAATAGCGCAGATGGTTATAGTTAAGCTGTGCCACAAAGATAATCCTTTGCCCCAATATATATAAAACAGAATGATATCCTGCAAACATTGAATTTAGCGAATGACATCGCATCGCCTAGAGCCGTGGAAATGCATTTTCTCTGGAGCGGTATATGCCTAACCTGTTGACACTCCTTCCTACTCTGGGCCCAGTGGCGCTGATTCTGGCCGGACTGGTCTGCTTCCGCAATCCCGGCCTCAGGCCCGGCAGAGCGCTGGCGGCCAGCCGTTTTGCCAGCCTTTTTGCCATGGTCGCAGCATTGGGTACCATTGGCGTCCTCATAGCCTTTGGTCCAGGTGATGGCATGGTCATTGGCAGCGGGTGGTTCGCCTTGGGTGACCGTATCGACCCGTTAAGCACCTCGCTCTTTACCCTGATCGCCTTTATCGGCGTGATCGTGCTGCAATATAGCCGCAACTATCTCGACGGTGATGCGGCACAGGGCCGTTTTCTTGGCTGGATGTGCCTGACCCTTGCTGCGGTGATGTTCCTGGTGCTCTCGGGCACATTGTTCCAGCTTGCCCTGGCCTGGATTGCCACCAGCCTGGGTCTGCACAAACTGCTGATCTTCTTCAAGGACCGCCCGGCAGCTACCGTCGCCGCGCGCAAGCGCACCGTGGTCGCGCGGCTTGGCGATATCAGTCTGATCGCGGCTTTCGCCCTGCTCGTCAGCGCCTTTGGCGAAACCCAGATCAGCGCCATTCTTGCGGCGGCTGAAGCCGGTCAAGGCTCGACCAGCATTACCATCGCTGCCTGCCTGATCGCATTGGCGGCACTGCTTAAATCGGCGCAGTTTCCTACCCATGGCTGGCTGATCGAGGTCATGGAAACCCCGACTCCGGTCTCCGCCCTGCTGCACGCCGGTATCGTCAATGCCGGGGGTTTTCTCGTCATCCGCTTTGCCGATGTCATGCTGCTCGCCCTGCCCTCGCTCTGGCTGCTGGCCTTTGTCGGCGGCGTCACCGCGTTGATTGGTGTTGCCGTCATGCTCACCCAGTCGCGCATCAAGAACCAGCTTGCCTGGTCCACCGTTGCGCAAATGGGCTTCATGCTGATGCAATGCGGCTTTGGTGCCTTTTCGCTGGCCCTGCTGCATATCATTGCACACTCGCTCTACAAGGCGCACAGCTTCCTCTCTTCAGGCAGCGTGATTGACGCGGTGCGCGTGCCGACCACCCACGGCGCCTATAGCCGCCCCGATTTCTCGCGTTTCGCGGTTGGCGCTGCGGCGGCGCTGACCTTCTATGTTGGTATCGGCTCGCTAATGGGTGTCCAGCTTACTGAAAAGCCGGGCTGGATGGTATTCGGCGCGGTGCTGGTGCTGGCGCTCGCCCGCTTCATGGCCAAGAGCCTTGCGGCAAAAAGCTGGGCCGCGAGCGTGATGCGTATCGGCGCGGCCTCGGTTGCCCTTTCGGCGCTTTATTTCGGGCTGCAGATCGGTGCCGCCTGGATGGTGGGCGACAGCCTCCCAGCCAAGGCGATAACCTCACCGGTGCTGGTAGCGATGATGATCGGCTTTACCGTCAGCTTCGTCCTGTTGATGGCAGTGCAGCACCTGCCCGCCTCAATCGCGCGGACCCGCTTTGCCGAGGCAATGCGCATCCACACCACCAACGGCTTTTACGCCAACGCCATGTTCAATCGTCTGGTCGGCGCCTCGCGCGGCCAGAGCAAGGCTGTATAAGGGAGTATGACCATGAACGCCATTCAGGCCGTAAAAGACCTGCCCGCCTCTGCTTCGGCAGTGATGCATATTCCCGCTGAAGCACTGGAGAAAGCAATTGCCACATCCTGTGTGCGTATCGCACCCTGTTGGCCGCTCAAACATTTCGTCGCGGTAAATCCCTATTTCGGCATTGCCGATAAAAGCTTTCTGAGCGCTGCTGAATGGCTGGGCCAAAGCGCCGGCTCGCCGCTGACGCTTGCGCCCACTGAATATATCGAAGCGATTGATTCCGGCCGCATAGATGACGCGGCTCTGACCGCTGCGCTCAAAGCCGCGAACATTGACGAGCGCACCGATGCGGTGGTCGCCAGACTGACGGTGATGGACGCCGAGCTTAATCAGGCACCTTCCATGGCCGGACTGCTCGACGAGACTCGCGGCTGGGCGATTGAGAGCTTTCTTGTCGATCGCATCTCGCATTGGGCAATGGCGCATTTTGACGAGGGGCAGGCTGATTGGCGGCCCGATCTTGGCACCTCGATTTTTGCCGCGTGGAAGACCTTTGCCAGCATCGACAAGACCCCGAATATTGCCGGTCTGAAGGGTCTGCGTCCATTGTTCAACGCTCTGCCTGATGATCCACAACAGGCAATTGCCGAGATGGCAACCGATATGGGCCTCAGCGCTGACCAGCTGGAAATGGTGTTTGACCGGTTGCTGATGAGCATCAATGGCTGGGCGAGCTATGCCCGCTATATCGCCTGGGGCTTTGAGCTGAAAGGCGAGAGCAATGACAGTGTGATGCAGGTGCTGGCGATCCGCCTCGCCTGGGACTGGGCTTTGTGGAAGACGGCAACAGCTGAGGAACAGCACCAATGGGCAGTGGCGCTGGCCGAAGCGCAGGGCCGGGAAAATGGTGACTGGCTGGCACTGCTGCATGCCGTGCACAATGCCTATGAGCTCAGCTGGCAGACAGACCTGGTCGGCAAGCTCAACGCGCAAAAAGACGATGGCGGCGACACCCGCCCTGCAGCACAGGCAGTGTTCTGCATTGATGTCCGCTCCGAAGTCTATCGCCGCGCACTCGAAGCCGCGATGCCGGGCATGGAGACCATCGGCTTCGCCGGTTTCTTTGGTGCCGCGATTGAATATGTACCTCTGGGCGCAGAGGATGGCGCACTGCAATGCCCGGTGTTGCTCAACCCCGGTTTCGAGATCGCCGAGAGCAGCGGCGATGCTGACAAGAACGAGAAAATCATAGGCGCCAAGCGGATCAGCGAGGCGACCCGCGCGGCATGGTATGCGCTCAAAATGGGGGCGATCTCGTCTTTCGCTTTTGTCGAAACACTCGGCCTTGGTTTTGCCTCCAAGCTGATTACCGATACGTTGGGCGTTACCCGTCCCGGCCCCAATCCGGCAGAGCGCGGCGTTGGCAAGGATATGGCCGATAAGCTCGCGCCTACGCTGGAGCATTATCATAATGCTACCGGCATTCCGGTCGAAGAGCGCGTTGATCTGGCCGCTGGCATGCTCGGCGGCATGACGCTGACCAGCAATCTGGCGCGGCTGGTGGTGCTCACCGGCCATGGCTCAACCAGTGTCAACAACCCCCATGCCAGCGGCCTCGATTGCGGTGCCTGTGGCGGCCATGCCGGCGATTCCAACGCCCGGGTCTCGGTGATGCTGCTGAATGATCCCGAAGTGCGCGCCGGTCTCGCCGAACGCGGTCAGATCATTCCCGACGATACCATCTTCGTCGCCGGCCTGCATGACACCACCACCGATGAAGTGGTGCTGTTCGATACCTGTGGCATTCCCGACAGCCATCGCGATGAGCTGAAGCAGCTCAAGCAGGCGCTGAAAACCGCTGGCGAAACCACCCGCCGCGAGCGCGCCGCCAAGCTCAATCTGCGCAGCGATGTCAGCATCACCGAGGAAGTGCTGGCGCGCTCCAATGACTGGAGTCAGGTGCGTCCCGAATGGGGTCTCGCCGGATGCGCTGCTTTCATCGCCGCACCGCGCAAGCGGACGCAGAATATCAATCTCGACGGCCGTGCCTTCCTGCACAATTATGATGCCGAAGCCGATAGCGAAAAGGCGATATTGGAACTGATCATGACCGCGCCGATGGTGGTCGCGAGCTGGATCAACCTGCAATATTATGCCTCGACCGTCGACAATGTCACCTTTGGTTGTGGCGACAAGACACTGCACAATGTGGTCGGCAAGGTCGGCGTGTTGGAAGGCCATGGCGGCGATCTGCGCACCGGGCTTTCCTGGCAATCGCTGCATGATGGCGAGAAGCTGATCCACGAACCGATGCGGCTTAACGTCATCATCGAAGCGCCGATTGACGCGATGAATAAAATCATCGCAGGCCATGATCATGTCCGCCATTTGCTAGACCATGGCTGGGTCCATCTTTTTCATATGGATGGTGATGGCAAGGTCGCGAAGAAATATGCCGGTGGCGGCGAGTGGGCGGAATTTTGATCTAGCGAAGTGACCAGTATATCCGTTCGCCTCGAGCGAAGTCGAGAGGCCGCGGCAAGTAGAGTACTGTGTCTCGACTACGCTCGACACGAACGGAAGCTTTTAGCGCGTCGCGATCGCCTCGGCTTCCGCCACCAGCCGCTCAGCTTCGGCCAGATGCAATCGCTCGACCATCTTGCCGTTCAGACTGATCACGCCCTTATCGGCATTATCCGGCTCGGCAAAAGCCGCGATAATCGCATGCGCCTCTGTGAGCGCGTCGGGATCAGGCGCAAAAACCTGATTGCAGGCTTCAATCTGTGATGGATGAATCACCGTCTTGCCATCAAAGCCCAAACGCCTGCCCTGCTCTGCCTCACGCACCAGTCCATCGGCATCGCCAATGCCGTTAAACACGCCGTCGAGCGCGACCAGACCATGCGCCCGGGCAGCCATCACCGTGGTTGAAAGCGCCATCTGAAAGGCGGTGCGCTCGGCATCAGCCTGTAGCCGCATGTCCTTGGCAAGATCATTGGTCCCGACAACAAAAGCCGAAAGTCCGGTGTCTGATGCGCTGCCAGCGATATCACCCAACGCCAAAATCGCCGCTGGCGTTTCGATCATCGCCCATAGCGCGACAGTCTTCGCAACACCCATAGCCGCCATGCTTTCCGCCAGCGCATGCACATCATCAGGGCTACCAACCTTGGGCAGCAACACGGCATCAAGTGACAGACGCGCGGCCAGTGCCAGATCATCGGCAAACCATGGCGTATCACGGCCATTAACCCGCAAAACCAGCTCGCGATGGCCATAATCGGCTTCAGCCAGTGCCTGTGCCAAGGTCTCCCGCGCTACCTCTTTGGTATCGGGCGCGACCGCGTCTTCCAGATCGAAAATCACCACATCGCAATCCAAGGTCCGCGCCTTGGCGAGGGCGCGTTCATTGCTGGCGGGCATATAGAGCGCGCTGCGGCGCGGGCAGATCGCGGGAGCGGAGGATGACGCAGGGTTTTTGACCATGGCCTTTTCTGGCCGCTATACACTCCATGGTCAATCCGGTGTCTATGGTGCACGGCTATGCTAAACCAAAGCTTAAAGGCTTGGCGTTAGTATGGTCGCGGAAAACAAGAGCGAGAAAGCCCATTATGAACACAATGCAGCCCGTGACTCAGCCTGATCTGATCGCCTTTGAGGAAGACCCGTTTGCCTATTATGAGCCGCTGCTGTCTGTCGGTCATTTGCGGGTGCCGATCGGGCATGATCTCGACAATGCGGAGATCACCCGCGCGGTTGTGGCCAAGGAAGAGGATCGCCGTTGCAATGACAGCAATGACACCAAATCCGAGGACTCGCTGCTGCCCTATGACCATCCCGAAGTCGCCAAGCTGCTGGGGCGGATTGACGGCTTTATCCGCCGCCTGAATCCGCATTTTGAGGATCTGGAGGATTGCGAGACCTGGGGCCATATTCTCAATCCGGGGCAGAATACCGATTATCACACCCATATCCGCAATGACTGGCCCGATGGCATTTCCTGGGTTTATTACAGCAACTATCCGGAAAATAGCGGCGCGATTGTGTTTGTGCTGGAGGCAGTGGCGCGGCGCAATCATGTTCAGCTGGAACCTGAGGTGGGCACGCTGTTGCTCTTCCCCTCCTATGCGCCGCATTACACCAAGCGCAATATGAGCCAGGAAAAGCGCGTATCGATCAGCGGCAACCATTTCCCGCACCCCAAAAAGGCTAAAGCCTTCGACAAATATGCCAATACGCATATCACGCCCTATGCCCATATGCTGGGAATCTGGACCTGATTTCGCGCCGCAATTGTCGGAATCTTTGACAATTCATGCAGGCCGTTCATAGCCGTTAACCATTGCAAAGCCCGGCTTTTCAGGGCTTTCCCGATTCTGGCACGCCACATGCTTTACCATTGGGTGAGGGAAACGAAATATTCGGATCCACAGGATATTGGGTAAGCTTCAACAAAGGGGCATGAAATGAGATATGCGAAACTCACCAAGGCTGTTGCGATAGGCGCAATGGTTGCCACAGGTGCTTCCGGTGGCTTGCTGGCGACCGCCGATACCGCGTACGCCGATGATGATGATTACGAATATGATGATGACGATGATGATCGCAACTATGGCCGCACCTATGGCTGGTCAAAGAGCAGCAAATGCGGTCGCTGGTCGAGCAAATGCGGTTCGAAAAGCTCATCGGGCGGCTCCAAGAGTTCAACCGGTGGCTCGAAAAGCTCTACCGGTGGGTCCAAGAGTTCCTCAGGCAGCAGCTCGTCATCGTCTTCAAGCTCAAGCTCAACCAGCACAAGCACCGGCGGTTCAACCAGCTCGACCTCTAGCGGCGGTTCAACTTCCAGCTCGACTTCGACCTCAACCTCGTCATCGACCAGCACGAGTTCGGGTGCCTCAAGCTCGACCAGCAGCACCAGCACTGGTGGCTCAACCGGCGGTTCAACCGGCGGAACGCCAGTCCCGGCACCGGGGGCACTGTTGCTCTTTGGACTGGGCGCAGGCGGCTTGGTTGGCGGACGCCGATTGCTGAAGAAAAAGCAATCGGACTAATCACCGACAAGCCTATGGCTTCGAAAGACACGAAAGGGGTTGGGCCTGTGTCCAGCCCCTTTTGTTTTATGGATTCTTCAGCAAATGTGGCTAGTCTGACCAAGATGAACCAGACAGCCCTCTCCCCGACATGGCAGCGCGTCTTTGCATGGCTGATGCCTGCACTGCTGATCGCGATGCTGCCCGCCTGCGGCATCGGGCCGCAATCGACCATGGATGATGCCCAAACCGCCTTTGCCGCGAATGATTATCGCACCGCGCGGATTCACCTGCTCAATCTGCTCGATAACAGCCCGAATGATGATGCTGCCAATCTGCTCTATGCCCGTACCATGTTGGCGCTGGGCGATGGACTGGCGGCGCAGGCTGCTATCGGCAAAATCTCCGATAATGGCACCGATGACGCCACCCGTTCCGCGTTGCTCGCGCATAGCGATATCATGCGTGGCGTACCACAAAAGGCGATTGACCGGCTTGAACCGATCGCGCCAGAGGCGCGCAATGGCGAGATGTACCGCATGCTGATCTGGGCGCATCGCGAGAATGGCACGCTTGACGACAATGCCGATCTTTTTGCCGAGGCACTGGAGCGTCATAATGACAATGCTGATCTTCACGCGCTTGTGGCACGCGATGCCATAACCCGCGGCGACGACGAGCTGGCCCGCACCGCTGCCACCAACGCCCTCGCCCGTGATGATGACAATTATGAAGCGTTACTGGTGCAGGCGGAGTTGCAGATCCTTGATGAGGATCTGACGGGCGCCAAAACACGCTATGCCAATATTGCCAAGCGCTACCCGGGCCATGCTGTCCCGCTCGCCAATATTGTCGGGGTGGAGATTGATATGGGCAATTATGATGCCGCAGAGAAGCTGATCGCGCAAACCGAAGCAGAGCATCCCGGTTTTCCATTCCTGCAATATCAAAAAGCCCGTCTGGCGTTTGCGCGCGAGGACTATCGTGGTGCCAATGACATATTGCAGTCCATGCCCGATTATGTGCATGACTATCCGCCGGGGCTGGTGTTGTCGGCTGAGATAGCCGAAGCACTGGGCAATCGCGAAATCGCCATCGCAAGGCTAGAACGGCTGCTCGCCATCGTCCCCGATGATGAGACGGCGCGCGAAAAGCTAAACGGGCTAACACGCTAAACCATCGATTACAGGCTGGATGCCCCGCGAGGATTCGAACCTCGATTGACGGAGTCAGAGTCCGTAGTCTTGCCATTAGACGACGGGGCAAAGAGGCGCGGCAATTATCGCGCTCTTCTGCGCCTGTCAAGCGATTCACCCGGCTGTCCCGATCCGTGACACGCAAAATGGTTGCGGGATGCAGGTCATGCCGTTAACTTGGCTTTCAAGTGGAGGCGGAATGTTCCGCCCTGATGAGATAAGAGTAAGTGCCATGGTGGAGCGTCAATCGCCCATGGCATCCGGTGCGGACCCGCAAAGTGCTTCCCCTATTGAGGCCCGGTCCTCATCAACGGATGCACAAATACAGGCCGGAAATCCGGCAAGCAGCAACAACCGTCAGCCACGGTCACCCGCGCAGCATAATCTCAATCGCCACAACCGCCCTGCCCGCGCCCGCCGCGCCTATGCCGCGATTGATCTGGGCACCAATAATTGCCGCTTGCTGATCGCCAAACCGGCAGGCGACAGCTTTGTTGTCGTCGATGCCTTTTCGCGCGTGGTTCGGCTCGGTGAAGGACTGGCCGGTGAAGGCAAGCTCAGCCAACAGGCGATGGACCGCGCGGTTGCCGCCCTGTCCGTCTGTGCCGACAAGCTCAAACGTCGCAATGTTGTGCTCGCCCGCTCGGTCGCCACCGAGGCCTGTCGCCGCGCCAGCAATGGCGAGGAATTTATCGAGCGCGTCCGCCGCGAAACCGGCATCATGCTCGACATTATCAGCGCCGAGGAAGAGGCGCGGCTGGCGGTCTTGGGCTGTCATATCCTGCTTGAACCGGGGCAAGGCCCGGCGCTGATCTTTGATATTGGCGGCGGATCGACCGAGCTGGTGCTGATCGATACCGATGGCCGCGCACCGGAAATCCGCGATTGGGTCAGCGTCCCCTATGGCGTGGTTTCGCTCACCGAAAGCGTAGACGTTGATGCCAGCAGCAGCGAAAGCCGGATTGCCGGATATGAGAAGATGCGCGCAACTGCGCTGGAGAGCTTCCGCGAATTTGCCAAACGGCTACCGCACAAGGACGGCGACAGCTATCGCATGCTCGGCACCAGCGGCACGGTCACGACACTGGCCAGCCTGCATCTCAAACTGCCCTGCTATAACCGCTCGGCGATTGATGGCCTGATCGTCCCGGCGCAATCGATGCGCGATATCAGCCAGGAGCTGGGGGCGATGCATGTTGATGAGCGGCGCGATGTGCCGTGCATCGGCAAGGAACGGGCCGATCTGGTGATTGCCGGCTGCGCCATCCTTGAGGCGATTCTCGATATCTGGCCAGCCGAACGGCTCGGCGTCGCGGATCGCGGGATTCGGGAAGGGATTCTGCGCGGGTTGATGGCTGCCAATTCTGTGCCCAAATCGACGAACGGCCGCAAAGCCAAGGGCAATGGCCGGAGCCGCTCCAGGAACCGCTCTGGCAATCGCGGGCGCGGGCGCACCCCAAAGAAAAGCTAGGCCATGGCGCGTTCTTCCAATCGCGGCCGTGCCGACTCGGAAAAGCGGCTGCGCAAGAATCGCAACCGCAAGGAATCCTCGGCGCGCTGGCTGACACGCCAGCTCAATGACCCCTATGTCAAACGCGCCAAGGCCGATGGCTATCGCTCGCGCGCAGCCTATAAGCTGGCTGAGCTTGATGAGCGCTTCAACTTTGTGCGCCAGGCGCGGCATGTGGTTGACCTTGGCATTGCACCCGGCGGCTGGGCGCAGCTGGTGCGTGCGGCATCACCCAAGGCCAAGGTTGTGGGCATTGATCTGCTGCCCACCGATCCGATTGAGGGCGTCACCATTTTCGAGCATGACTTTATGGACGATGATGCGCCCGATATGATCACCGAGGCGCTGGGTGCGGCGCCTGATCTGGTGCTCTCCGATATGGCCGCCAATACAGTCGGGCATAAGCAGACCGACCATCTGCGCACCATGGGTCTGGTCGAGGCAGCGGCGGATTTCGCCATCCAGAATCTCGCGCCCGGTGGCGCTTTTGTCTCCAAGGTCTTTGCCGGTGGCACCGATGCCGATCTGCTGGCGCAATTGAAGCGCCACTTTGCCACCGTCAAACATGCCAAGCCCCCGGCCAGCCGCAAAGGCTCGTCCGAATGGTATGTCATCGCGCAGAAGTTTAAGGGCAAATAGGCTCTGTCTATGTTATCCTTCCCATAGGGGAGGACAGAGCTATGGCAAAAATCACCGGACTGGGCGGCATATTCCATATAGTGAAAGACCCGGAAGCTACGCGCGCTTGGTATCGCGACAAGCTGGGGCTGGATGGCGAATATGGCCCCTTGCTCAAATGGTCGGAAGAAGCGGGCGAATCTCCCTATAGCCTGATCAGCCATTTCACCGATGGCGAATATCTCAAACCCAGCAATGAGCGCTTTATGATCAATCTGCGGGTCGATGATCTGCAAGGCTTTATCGCCCTGCTGAAATCACGCGATGTCGAGGTGCTGGATCATGTCGATGAAGGCTATGGCGAATTTGCCTGGATCATGGATCTTGATGGCGTGAAAATCGAGCTATGGCAGCAAAAGGCGGTGCCTGAGGATTGATAGCCTTGGATTGATGGCCGAAATTTGATGGAAAGCGTCAAGCTGGCTTGACGAAAGTTACAAAGGTTCCACTAGAACGCCGCAGAAATACGTGGCTGTGTTGGACATTATGTTGGAAATGGAGTGCGGCATAAGCGGCAGGGGCGAGGATAATGCCCGCTAAATATAGCAGCCCAATTTAGTGTAGGACAGCAAAGGCGCAATCAGGCTGGCCGGAATCTCAACGCCGCACCATTGATGCACCAGCGCTTGCCGGTCGGTCTTGGGCCATCGTTAAACACATGGCCCAAATGGCCGCCACAGCGGCTGCAATGGACCTCGGTGCGCGGCACGCCGATCTTGTAATCGGTGCTGGTGCCAATATTGGCGCTTACTGCGCGGGTGAAGCTGGGCCAGCCGGTGCCGCTGTCATATTTGTCGGCAGAGCGGAACACGGGGTGATTGCATCCGGCGCAGAGAAAAGTGCCGCTGCGCTTTTCCTTATTCAACCGACTGGTGAAGGCGCGTTCAGTGCCTTCCTGACGCAGCACATAATATTGCATCGGGGTAAGCCGCTTCTTCCACTCGGCATCGCTGCGGCTAATGGGAAAGCGTTTGCCTTTGGCCGAGGCAGGCGCGGCACCGATGCCGATGCGGCTCACGCCCAGCCCGGCCATGATAACACCGCCTGCGGCCAATCCGGCCAATATATGTCTGCGTTCTGTTGCCATTATATCTGTCCTTGCAGGATATAGTCATCCAGCAAGGAGTTCGCCAGTGATGTGATCAGGGTTACAGAATGAATGCCCGGATCAATATTTGCTGATCTTCACCGGCATTTCGCGATAGCCATGGACGAAACAGGCATGGACCCGCTCGACCGGACCGGTGACATCCACCTGCATCCGCCGCGCCGCCATTTCTTCGAGCAGAACCCGCAACTGCAATTCGGCGAGACGCGCGCCGACACAGCGGTGAATGCCATAGCCGAAAGAGAGGTTGCGCCGGGCATTGGGACGATCAACGATGATCTGGTCGGCATCCTCAAACACCTCTTCATCGCGATTGGCCGAAATATACCACAGGATCAGCTTGTCGCCTTTCTTGATCTCATGGCCAAACAGATCGGTGTCCTCGGTCGCGGTGCGGCGCATATGCGACAAGGGAGTCTGCCAGCGGATAATCTCCTGAACCGCATTGGGGATCAGATCAGGATTTTGCTGCAGCTTGGCGCGTTGTTCGGGGAATTGGGTCAGGCCATAGGCCACCGCCGACATGGAGTTGCGCGTCGTGTCATTGCCGCCGACAATCAGCAGCACCAGATTGCCCATAAACTCATGGAAATCCATATCATTCATCGCTTCGCTATGGATCATCATCGAGATCAGATCGGGCGTCGGCTCGGCATTGACCCGCTGATTCCACAGCTGCATGAAATAGCCGCCCATCTCAAACAGGATTTCGCGCCGCTTTTCCTCAAGTTCCCGGGCGCGTGTCAGTTCCACATCGCCGGCCCAATCGGACCAGAAGGTCAGCAGACGGCGATCGTCCCATGGGAAATCAAACAGGATGGCCAGCATGCCGGTGGTCAGTTCGATCGACACCTTGTCGACCCAGTCAAATTCCTCGTCCCAGGGCAGGCTGTCGAGCACTTCGCCGGTGCGTGCGCGAATCTCGGCTTCCATGTCTTTCATCTTGGCCGGGGTAAAGGCCGGGGCGACAGTGCGCCGCTGGCCGGTATGTTTGGGCCGGTCCATGGCGATGAACATCGGCATATCAAATTCCCGTTCCTCGGGCGGCTCGGCGATGGTTATGCCGCCATTGCTGATGTCGGAAGAGAATAGCTCGGGCAGAGCTTCGACATGCTGGATCACCTTGTGCGAGGTAATATTCCAATAAGGGCCGTAAAAGGAGTCTTCGACCTTGTTGATCGGCGCATTGGCCCGCATCTCGGCAAAGGGCGCGCGCCACAAATCCTTGGAGTACAGCACGGCCCGGCTGACATCGCGCGGATTGGCGTCTTCCTCTTCAGTCTGTGGATTGTTGCTATACCAGTTTTTCAGCGCCTCAACCGCGGTTGGGGCTTTGGTAAGTCCTGACGTATCAATTGCCGCTTGGCTGGCCATGATCTTCTCTCCTATCAAGCTATATCCTCAAGCGCCGCTGTTGGTCAGCGGTCATCTTTTTCGATTCTCTATTATCATCCTGTCAGGACGATCTTAAGTTGCTTTTCGAAACCAGTCTGTCTGTATTGACAATAATGTCAATACCTTTGACGCAAACTATTCTATCGCAACCCTTTCCTTAGCCTTAACTGGAGACAGGATTGCGATCAGCCGCGTCCAAAGGCAGCCAGGAATCCGGTTTTTGTCGTTGCCGGCCCCGATTTCATGACATTGCGGCGGAAGATTCCCGCGCCGAAGCGGATGATCAGCAGCGCCCAGCCAATCTGCCAGCCCAGGGCAAGGATATGCTGCAGCACATCGCCCTGTTGCGCCGCCCGCGCCAGCATGGCGAAGGGGGAGCTTAACGGAAACAGCACCGCGCTCCATTCGATCCATTCGCCGGTGCGCGGCACCGAATAGGCGGCGAGGAAGAACACCAGCACCTGCGCCATGGTGACGGGCATTGATAATGTCTGCACCTCCCGCACCGTGGTCGCCAGCGCGCCAATGCCGAGAAAAAGCGAGCCGAGCAGCAAATAGGCCATGGCAAAATAGACAAAGCCAAGCATGATAAACAGCGGCCAGCCGACAGCAGGCGTTGGCAATTGCGGCAGGCCATCACCAAACAGCGTGATCCCGCCAATGACAAACACCATCCATACCGCAATGCCGATCAGCGCCATGGCCAGCATGGCAAAAAGCTTGCCGAGAAAAATCGAATCGATGGGGATGGCCGCGGCCAGAATCTCGATAATCTTGTTGGTCTTTTCCTCGACCAGATTGGATAGCACCATGCCGGCCAGCAACATGGTGAGCAGGAAGAGCAGCCCCTGCGCCAATTGCGCGGTGAGGCGCTGGCGCTGTTGCTGCAGGCCGCTGGAATCGGTGACGATATTCTGGGTCAATGGTGGGCCAGTGGCGACCTTGCCGGAGCGCGCATAGTCCATCAGCAAGGCCAATTGCCCTTCCCAGCGCTCGGCAAAGGCAGCGGGCGCGGTCAATACCGGCTTGGAAAGATCGCCTGAGAGCACAGCATCAAGACTCTTGTCATCGCCCTCGCCCCGGTTGAGCAGCGCGGCAATCTGGGCCTCGCCGCTGCCATCCGGCGCGATGCGTTCCAGCGCGGGCAGACGGCGCTCGCCTAGTTGCTCAGTCAGGGTCGCATGGGCTTCTGCAATCGCGGCAGCGTCTTCATCGGCCATAAGCAGCGCCGCGGTCGGCTGGTCAATGTCGCGCGCCACCTGCTGCGTCAGGCCACCCGCCGCCAGACCCAGAGCAACCGGGAAGAGTGGCCCCAGCAGAAAGAAAAAGAACGCCTTGGAAAAGACGATCGCGGCAAAATCGCGACGGGCAATAACCCAGGCGGCGCGAATGGTCTCGTTCATGCCTCTTCCTCCTCCTGATCGCGCTCCATCTGCGCTGCCGCCGCTTCTCCGGCTATGGCGACAAAGGCATCATGCAGACCGGGCCGCTCAATCGCTAGTGATTGCACCCCGGCATCGCCCTCGACCAACGCCTTGAGCAGCGGCTCGACCCCGGTTTCGGGCAGGGTGAAGTGCCAGAAATGGCCCTCGGGCTGGCATTCAGCCGGAATGGCGCTGCGCCATGCGCCTTCCAGACAGCGCGTTTCCAGCCGCACCTGTGGCCGCAACCGGTCGCGCGCTTCAGAAACCTTGCCGGAAAAGGGGATCTTCCCGCCCGCGATAATCGCGACATCCTCGCACAGGCGCTCGGCATGGGCGATGACATGGGTGGAGAAGATCACCGTCACCCCGGCTTCCGCTTGCGAGCGGATCAATCGCTCCAGCTTCGCCTGATTGAGCGCATCGAGCCCGGAAAATGGCTCATCCAGCACAATCAGCTTGGGGCGGTGGACAATGGTGCCGAGCAGTTGCACCGTCTGCGCCATGCCCTTGGAGAGCATCCGCACTTCCTTGTCGGCAGCATGGCCCAGACCCGCCTCATCAAGCAGCACCCGCGCGCGCTGTCGGCCCTCAGCCAACGGCAGGCCGCGCAAAGCGCCCATAAAGGCGATGGCGTCAAATGCTTTCATTGCTGGATAAAGACCGCGCTCTTCTGGCAGATAGCCAACATCATGCGCCGCATCGAGCGGGCGTTCATGGCCCAAAAGCCGACAGCCGCCTTCGTCCGGGTCAATAATGCCGAGCAACATCCGCAAGGTCGTGGTTTTGCCCGCGCCATTGGGGCCCAATATGCCCAAAATGCTGCCCTTGGGGACCGTCAGGTCAATTCCGTCCACGGCGCGGACATCGTCAAAATTCTTGACAAGCCCGTGCGCCTCAATGGCATAATCTGACACTCACAAATCCCTTCGATATGGCCGAGGCTGTGGCCTGACACGCTGATGGCAATGGGGAATAGCGAGGTAGCATGGCAAGCGGCAAGAAAAAGTTAAACGGTGCCGATCTTGCCACCGCGCCACCGATGGACGGCTTTGTGGGCCGGCTGCGTGCCGAAGCCTTGGCGCTGGGTTTTGCCGATATCGGTATTGCTCCCGCAACATTGTCTCCCCAAGTCGGCGAGCGGCTGCATCAATGGATTGACCAGGGATGCCATGGCGAAATGCTGTGGATGGACAGCCGCAAGGACCAGCGCGCCCAGCCACCGACATTATGGCCCGATGTCCAATCGGTGATCATGCTGGGGATGAGCTATGCCCCCGATCATGACCCGCTCGACAGTCTGGCGCATAGAGATAATGGCCTGATCTCGGTCTATGCCCAGGGCGGCGATTATCACAAGCATGTCAAAAAGGCGCTCAAGGCGCTGGCGCGCTGGATCATAGACGAACATGGGTGCAGCCATCCCGACCAAACGCCAGAAGTGAAGGTTTTTGTCGATACCGCGCCGGTGATGGAAAAAGCGCTGGCTGAGGCTGCTGGGTTAGGCTGGCAGGGGAAACACACCAATATGGTTAGTTATAGCCATGGCAGCTGGCTGTTCCTTGGTGCAATCTATACCAATCTTGATCTGCCCGCCAGCGGTGCCGGACGCGACAGCTGTGGCAGTTGCAGCGCCTGTCTCGATATCTGCCCGACAAAGGCGTTTCCTGCCCCCTACAGACTCGATGCACGGCGCTGTATCTCCTATCTCACCATTGAGCATGGCGGCCCGATTGCGCATGAATTTCGCGCCGCCGTGGGCAATCATGTCTATGGCTGTGATGATTGCCTTGCCGCCTGCCCATGGAACAAATTTGCTGAAGAAGCGCAGCGCAACCGCGCCTTTCTGCCGCGCGCAGAATTTGTCCTCCCCGATCTTGATGCGTTGTTGACGCTCGATAGAGAGAGCTTTGCCAGTGTGTTTGCCGGTTCCGCGATCAAGCGCTCCGGGCGCGACCGGATCGTGCGCAATGCCTGTATTGCCGCCGGGAATAGCGGCAATATCCGCTTCGCCGACGCCTTGGCGCACCTAGTCGGCGATGACAGCGCGATAGTGCGCGGCGCGGCCATATGGGGGTTGCGGCAACTCGATCCGGATCGCTTGGCGGCATTGCGCCATGAATGCGAGGCGGATGAACCAGACCCTGCGGTTCAAAGCGAATGGCGCGGAGAATGCCCGGCCTAGAAATTCAAGCCATAGCGTAGCGCCAACCCGATATCGTCCTCGGCCGTTGCAAAATGCCCGGGCTCCTGGCGGATAAAGGCATTGCCTGACAGCGCCCCGCCCCAAAGCGGCATGCTATAGGCAATTTCTCCCACCAGCTCACGCCCGCGCGGAGCCAGATTGAAGCGGCTTAGGCCAAATTGCGCGCTCTCACTGGCATAATCATAGCCAATGGGCAGCAGGAAATCGACGCCGCCCCGGCTTACCCGCAGCGGCTGTGAGAAGCGCAGCGCCAGCCGGTCATGCTTACGGAACATGGAGCGGCGCGACACATCAAAGGCAAAGGCGGTGCTGAGCATCTCGCCAGTCCCTGCCATCATGCCGCCCGCCCGCGCCCGGGTGAAGCCCTGACGCCATTCGCCGCCAAAGCGCCAGCGATCGGGCAGGTCGAGACCAAAGCGCGCATCGATAAACAGGCTGGTCGCGCCATTGGCGCCAAAGGCCGGATCAAAGCGCGCGCCCAAAATGGTTTCCGCCTCATCAACCCAGCTCACAGCCAAGGCAGTATCCAAACCGCCACCGGGTAGCTGCCAGCGCCGGTCTAGCGCAAGCGAGGCACTGCGATAGCCATTATTGAACCGCTGCCGATCCAGTGCATCATTGGGCTGCATGGCGTCACCGAAGAACAAACGGCCAAGCAGATCATCCCCGGCCATCAAGGCGTCGCCGCTTTCCGCCGAGGCAGTTACCGAAAAACCACCAAAGCTCTGCCGCACCGCAACCGATCCATCGACGATGCGCAACTGGCCGAACCGGGTGCTGCCATTATCGGCGACCAGGAACGCCGGGCCTGATGCGCCCTGAAGCTGGGCGGTGAGGCCATGGGCACTGCTGTTCAGGCCAATAGCAAACCCGGTTTTCGGCGCAATCTTGGTGATGATCGAGCCACCAAGAATCTGCGCTCGATCGGCATCGCGCCCCGAAAGCCGCAGCCGCTCAACCAGTGTCGGGCTGTCGGGCCGCTCGGAAACCGTGAGCGCAATGCGAGTCTCGCCACCGCTGGCAACCCGGTTACGCCCCATCGGGATCAGCGCCGGGGTCAGCTTGCGCTCAATCTGCGCTGTCTGCACCGACCGCGCGAGATCAACCGCAAAGGCACGATCAAACCCGTCCAATATCACCGCGCCAAGCCCCTGGCCGGTTTGTGCTGCATCGCCCATGGCGGCTGACGTCATGCCGGTACGGGAAAAAGCCGAGAGAGCCATGCTGGTCCCGGCAAGGCTCATCTGCCCCTGCGGCGAGAACGCCTCTTCCAGATTCAGCACACCACGGCCATAAATCGCATCAACACCCGATGCTCCGGCATCATCAGCGGTCGTCATCAGCAGTTCGACAATCTCACTGCCGCTCAAATTGGGGAAAGCCTGTGCAAGCAATGCCGCCGCACCGGCAATTTGCGGCGCAGCGAAAGAAGTGCCGCTATAGACGCTGACAAAGCCCTCATCATTGGCAATCGCGCCATTTTCATAGACGCAGCAGATGCGCTCGCCTCTGGCAGTAAGGAAGCTTGCACCAAAACTGCCCGCGCGGTTGCTGAAATCGGATATCGCACCGGTATCATCGACCGATCCGGCAATAATCACCAGGCCATTACCGGCATTGGCCAGACCTGAGGCAAAGGCATTGGGCGCGCTGGCGTCAGCGCCAACGACATTGCCATCATTGCCCGCCGAAACGATCACAACAACGCCTTCAGCCGTCGCCCGCGCCACCGCATCGCGCAAGGTGGCATTGGGGCTGGTACCGCCCAGTGAGATATTGACGATACGCGCGCCGCTATTGACCGCATGATCAAGGCCCGCAGCAATGGCGGTGTTGGTATAGCGGCACGGATTACCAGTGCTTCCCGAGCCCGACATGGTTGAGCAACTTCCAGGTGAGTCGGCGCGCAGCACCAGCAGATTGGCATCAAAGGCCATACCCATCACACCCTGACCATTGCGCGCAGCCGCGGCTACTGTCGCCACCGCAGTACCATGGCCGCCTTCATCTTCAAGTCCGCGCGTCCCGGCAACATCGCGTGAACGCGCATCAATTCGTCCGGCAAACTCGGGACTGTCAGTGTCGATCCCACTATCGATAACGCCGATGGTGACGCCCTCGCCCGTCGCCCCTGCTTCCCATGCGGTCATCGCATTGTGAAAATCAGGGCCATCGGAGCGGCGAAATTCGCTGGTGTTGAAATTGGTCGGCGAGGGGGCAGGGGCCTGCGACGAGGTAGGAGCAGGGTCCTGTGTTTGCGGCGGAGGGCCAGCAACTGGCGGTACGGGAGTGCTGACCGGGCCATTATCGCCCGAACCGCCGCAACCACTCAGCACAGCCATCGCCATGGCCGCTACCCCGCAACGCAATTGGCAGCGCAGTCCGCCAGCAATAATCCGTTTTTCGTCTGCGTTTGAATATGCCGATGCCATGAGACCCCCGTGCGCGTGATCGTGGTGAAACTACCCCCTTAGTGACGGCGGCCAGGGACGGCGCTTAACCGCTCAGACAAAGAAATTTTTGAGTCGCGACTGATGTTGCGCCCTCTTTATAATTGAGTCCATCATGGATGCTTGCCTTTGCCAGATTGGGACAATATGCCCCTCGCCATGGCTTCCCCCACACCTTCACCGCATTTTGACCATGTCCGTTATTGGGTATTCGATCTCGACAACACGCTCTATTCTGCCGATCTTGGCCTGTTTGATCTGATCGATGTCAAAATGGGGCGCTATATCTCAGAGCTGCTCGGCGTTGATGCCGGTGATGCGCGGATCATTCAGAAACGCTATTTTCGCGACCATGGCACGACCTTGGCCGGGCTGATGCACCATCACGGCATTGATCCGCATGACTTTCTCGAATTTGTCCATGATATTGATATGGCGGCGCTCGACCCCCGGCCTGATCTGGCGCGGCAGATTGCGGATTTGCCGGGCGAGAAATATATCTTCACCAATGCCGATGCGACCTATGCGGCAAAAGTGCTGGAGCGGCTCGGCCTGAGCGCATTATTCAGCGGCATCCATGATATTCATGCCACCCGCTATCAGCCCAAGCCCGAAGACCATGCCTATGACAGCCTTATCGAGACGCTGGATATTGATCCGCGCCAGTCGCTGTTCTTTGAGGATATGGCGCGCAACCTGTTGCCTGCGAAAAAGCGCGGCATGGCAACGGTGTGGATCGACAATGGTTCAGAGCTTGGCGATCATGGCCATGATCCGGAACATATTGACCTGCATATCAAAGACCTGTCACAGGCGCTTGCAACGATTACCGCATCGCTTAATCAGGATAAGCGCGCATCTGAGCCACAGAATAAAAGGACCGCAATTCTATGACATCGCAGCACCATGCCAGCCTCGCCGAGACCATCGACGCCGCCTGGGAGAAGCGGGATATGCTCAACACCACCAGCCTGGGCGCAGAACGCGATGCGGTGAATGCCGCGCTCGACCTGCTCGACAATGGCGGCGCGCGGGTGGCCGAACCAGACGCGCAGGGTGGATGGAAGGTCAACCAATGGCTGAAGAAAGCGGTACTTCTGTCTTTCCGGCTGAATGATAATGTGCCGATCGATGGCGGACCAGGCAGCGCCGGATGGTATGATAAAGTGCCGTCCAAATTCGCCGGATGGGGTGAGAACCGCTTTCGTGAGGCGGGTTTCCGCGCCGTCCCGGGCGCGATTGTCCGCGCTGGCTCGTTCATCGGCAAGAACGTCGTATTGATGCCCAGCTTTGTGAATATCGGTGCCTATGTTGATGAAGGCACGATGGTCGACACCTGGGCCACGGTCGGCAGCTGCGCCCAGATTGGCATGAATGTCCATATCTCCGGCGGTGCTGGCATTGGTGGCGTATTGGAGCCGCTACAGGCTGGTCCAGTGGTGATTGAAGATGGCGCCTTTATCGGCGCGCGGGCGGAAGTGGCCGAGGGTGTGACCGTGGGCAAGGGCGCGGTGCTCTCCATGGGTGTCTATCTCGGCGCTTCGACCAAGATTGTCGATCGTGCCAGTGGCGAAGTACATATCGGCAAGGTGCCGCCCTATGCGGTGGTGGTGCCTGGCAGCCTGCCCGGCAAGCCCTTGCCCGATGGCAGCATGGGGCCGTCACTCTATTGCGCGGTTATCGTGAAGACTGTGGACGCCCAGACGCGTGCCAAGACCGGGATTAACGAGCTGCTGCGCGATTGATCGCATATATCCTCCCCCTTGGGGGAGGGGGACCGCCAACGGCGGTGGAGGGGCACAGGCAATATAATGCTGTGTTAACTGAGGAAGTAACAAAGCCTTGGCTGAGGCCGTTGAAATCGGCAGATTGGAACATGCCGACGGTGCCCCTCCACCAGCTTCGCTGGTCCCCCTCCCCAAAATGGGGAGGAATAAAAAAGCGGCGCCGGTTGCCCGACGCCGCCTTTTGGTGATCTTGCTCGCTTGGATATCAGCGATAAAAGACGTGATTATCGATCTGCGCAATACGCGTCAGACGCCAGCGCGGATTAACGTAACGCGCATGGAAGAACAGAGCGCCATCAACATCGCTTTTCCACGCATCCTGATCAGCAATGCGGGCAATCGCCTTGGCATTGGCCCAGGCCTGGCTGCCGGTGTTGATCCGTGGCATCTTGCCGCCGCGCACGAAAGAGAATTGGCTGCGCTGATAGACAACGCCGCAATAGCTATTGGGGAAGCGCGACGATTGCTTACGCGCCTTCACCACATGCGCCACCGCCAATTGGCCGCGCAGAGATTCACCCTTGGATTCAAAATAGACCGCACCGGCAAGGCAGCGCAGTTGCTCATCCATGCCAGCATTGCCGTCCTGCAGACGCACCAGCTCACGCAAGCTGTCTGCGCCGGTGAGAACGGGCGCTTCGGCCTGCTTTTCTTCCGGGGTCTTATAGTCTGCAGGCAGCGGCTGCACCATGGCGCCTTCGCCATCGGCAGCGGTATCGGCCACGATCTCGCCGTCGGTCGCACCATCTTCACCCTCGGTTTCGGCAATAATAACCTCGGGGGCGACCTGTGCTTCCATTTTGCTGTCAGAAATTTCCTGTGCCGCCGCATTGCCGATCATCTGATCATAGGCCAGACCAACATCGCCGGTCATAAGGACGGTCAGGGTCGACGCGGTGACAGCCACCGCGCTCGCGATCTGCAGTTTCTTACTCATATACCAAATATATGTGCGGTGAGCGCGTCTGGTGAAAATGCCATTCTGCAGCCGATCTTTATGATCAGCCACTCGGACAATTTCGACGGCCCCCCGTCTGCGCGCTCATCTGCCTCAGTTCACAGACTGCCTACGCCTTTATCAATGTGGGGGCGCAAATAGCGATCTTGTAACAAGAGTCAACCAATGGATTGCAATAGGGCGACCAGTTGTGCGCTATCAGCGATATCCAGTTCAATCAGCCATAAATCGCGATCACGCTCCATGCGTCGCGATAAATAATCTTTATATTCCTGTAGGTTATCAGGATTTTCCTGTTTGATTTCCAGCCATTCGCCGGGGCCGTCAAAATTTGGCATTTGCTCAAAAAGGACAGGGTTTCTGCCATTTTTTAGCTGTTGCACCAGAAGCGCGCCAGAAACCGGATCGCCCTTTTGTAACACAATCGCAAATCCACCCTCAGCCTCGACAGTTTGTCGCAAGGCGCGCACCCGGATGTGAGTCGCGATACGTGGCTCAATCATGGTTCGGCCCGGAAGTGGCGAATTTATTGGTGATAACCATCAAGGCCGCTCAGCCCGATATGCGAGCGCATAAAGGTGCCGGTGCCGCGACCGATCTCATCGCCTTCCGTGTCAACCAGCCGCGATTCGGCGACCAACACCCGGCGATGACCCGATATCCATTTGCCCTCGGCGCGCACTTTTCCTTCCTTTACCGGCTTGGTAAAGTGCAGGTTGAATGCGGTGGTCAGCAGAAACCGATCACTGACCATCGAGTTCGCAGCATAAAAGGCGGCATCATCGAGCATTTTGAAATAAATCGTGCCATGCGCCGCTCCGGCGGCATGATAGACGGCAGGGGTTATGGTGAACTCGATAACCGACTGGCCCTCAGCAGCAATACTGAGCTGTGAGTCAAACAATGCATTGATCTGCGCTGAGGCATAAAGCGATTCAAGCGAACGGAAATGGGCGGCAGCACCCTGACTGGCTTGTTCCAGGGTGTTCGCGCCGCTCATGCTGCCTTGCGCTGCAGCTTTTCGCCGAGCAGAGCATGGATCGCATTGCCATCATCGGCCCCGCGCAACTGGCTCACCAGCGCCTCATCGCGGAGCAACCGCGACACATGCGCCAGTGCGCGCAGATGCAGCGCGCCCTGATTGGCTGGAGACAGCATGGCCCAGACCAGATCCACCGGCTCGGAATCCACCGCCATATAATCAATTGACTGATCAAGCTGAAGGAACAGTGCCACCGGACGGGTAATCCCCTCAATCCGGGCATGCGGAATGGCGATGCCGCGGCCAAAGCCTGTGCTGCCCATATCCTCGCGGGCGCTCAGCAAGTCGAGGCATTGCTGTCGGTCCAGCCCATAAATATGGGCGAACTGCTCAGCAATAATGTCAAATAGCTGCTTCTTGTTCGCAATGGCTAGCCCGGTGACCACGGCCTCGCGATCAAGCACCAGCAATCGGGTATCTTGATACATCATGTTTTTTCAGGTCCTCAAGACTCTCTAACGCATCGAGATTTAGGCGAGATTAAGCGCCGGACAGCAGGGCTCGGTTCAGCCCGATTAACGGACAATCGGTCTTATTCTTGCGGTTCGACCCAGCCGATGGTGCCGTCGGAGCGGCGATAAACCATATTATGCGCGCCAGTGCCAGTGTTTTTGAACATCAGCGCCGAGGTGTTGCGCAGATCGAGCATCATCACCGCATCAGAAACCGATGCTTCAGGAATATCGACCCGGGTTTCGGCAATGACCGGAGGCGCATCGGACGCCTCCTGGCTTTCCGGTTCCTCATCGCTATCGGGCGTTTCAAACACGGTATAGGCGGCCTCGTCCATCTTCGCAGCGTGCTGCATCTTCTCATGCCGGTCCTTCAACCGGCGCATATAGCGGCGTAGCTGCTTCTCGATCTTGTCGGCCGCGCCATCAAAAGCCGGATGGGCTTCCTGGCCCTGGGCCGAGCCTTTAAGGATCAGGCCCTGCATCACATGCATGACAATATCGACGACAAAACTGTCATGCGGCCCCTTGCTTAGCGTCACATGCGCCGAAATCGCCTTGTCGAAATATTTGTCAACAATCGCGCCCAGTCGGTCTTCGACATGGGTCTGCAAAGCCGAACCGGTGTCCACCTGATGACCTGAAACGCGAATATCCATAATGTAAACCTAACTATCTTACTGAAATATATATGTTTGTTATTTCGGCTATCCCGAAATTCGGATCGCAATATGCGCCTCCAGCTTTTCCCACAAGGGGTCATCCACTTTTTCCAGAAATGCCCGGTGTCGCTCGCGCTCTTCTGCGCTGGCATGATGCGGTCGGGCAGGGCGCACGGTCTTGTTGCTCGGGCTGATTATATTCACAGCCTCGACAGCCGGCGCAGCGGCCTCGGCATCGAGTCCCAGACCGATCTGGCGGCCGCCGGTGAGTTCAATATAGACTTGTGTCAGCAACTCGGCATCGAGCAGTGCGCCATGCTTCACCCGCTGGCTGCGATCAATGCCATAGCGAGTGCACAACGCATCAAGCGACAGCTTGGCACCACTATGCTTGGCGCGGGCAATGGCCAGCGTATCGACCATGCGGTCCATCGATACCGGCGCATGGCCCGCCCATTCCAGCTCTGCGTTGAGGAATTTGAAGTCAAAAGCGGCGTTATGCGCCACAAGGTTAGCGTCGCCGATAAATTCCAGGATTTCCTCGGCCTTGCTGGCGAAGAGCGGTTTGTCCGAAAGGAAGGCGTCGCTCAGACCATGCACTTCTTCTGCCGCAGCAGGCATGGATCGTTCAGGATTGAAATAACAATGATAAGTACGTCCGGTTTCTATCCGGTCGATCATTTCTATGCAGCCAATTTCGACCATCCGGTCGCCACCATCGAGTCCCGGCTCAAATCCGGTGGTTTCGGTGTCGAAAACAATCTCGCGCATATAGTACCCTTCTATGACTATATATCAGATTGATCGGCATTTTGTGCAAGTTTTTGTCCGATCTGGTCCACCAGCTGTTTCACTGCCGCGGCGGTTTCCTCGAGCGTGACACCAGTGTCGACAACATGATCAGACCGCGCGCGCTTTTCCGCATCGGGCGTTTGCAGGCCGAGGATATGCGCAAATTTCTCTTCGCTCATGCCAGGCCGCGCCAATACCCGTTCGCGCTGGACATCGCCAGGCGCGGATACCGTGACAATGGTATCGACGTAATCCGCACCGCCTTTTTCAAACAGCAACGGAATATCGAACACCACCATCGGCACATCGGCATTATCGGCAAAAAACTGCGCCCGCATCTCACCGACCGCCGGGTGCATCAGCGCCTCCAGCCGCGCCAGCTTGTCCTTGTCACCCAATACCGCCGCGCCGAGTTTCTGGCGATCAACATAAGCATCTGACCCTTCGCCGATAGTCGTACCGGGAAATTCCGCTTCAATCGCGCTGACCAATTCACCGCCCGGTCCTTGCAGGATATGCACTGCGGCATCAGCATCGAACACCGGCACACCATTATCGCGAAACATATCCGCAACGGTGGATTTGCCCATGCCGATCGAGCCGGTGAGGCCGATAATATGCGGGCGACTGTGCTGCGTGCTTTGTGTCATGCGATCAGCTTCTCGCGTAATTGCTGCTCACTATCAGCCGGAACCGCAGCGCCAAAGAACAGCTCAAACGCCAGAGCAGCCTGACCAATCAGCATTGACAGGCCGTCAATCGTCTCCAGACCGCGCGCTTTGGCGACAGACAGCAGCTCTGTCTCAAGCGGCGCATAGACCAGATCATAGACAATGGCATGATTCGGCAGGCGACCCAGATCCAGATCGGGTAGGGGATCAAAACCGGTCATCCCAAGCGGGCTGGCGTTGATCAACAGATCGGCAGCGGGCAGGGGTGCATCAAAGCCGATGACTTCGCCCTTGACACCAAGACCCGAGAGCAACGCCATCGCCTTGAGCGGGTTGCGCGCCATCAGCGCCACCGTGCCAATCTCGGCCCGCGCCAGCGCAAACAGCACCGCGCGCGCCGCACCACCGGCACCGATAACCAAAGCCGAGCGACCGGACAAATCGCTTTGCGACAAGGGCGCGTAGAATCCGGCAGCATCGGTATTGGTTGCGATCAGACTGTCCTTGCCATCTTCGCGAAACACCGTGTTCGCGGCACCGATGCTTTGCTTAACCCCGCCACGATCTTCGGCATGGTCTAGCACCGCCAGTTTATGCGGGATGGTGACATTGCAACCGCGCCAATTGGGATCGCTCCGCCGCGCTGCGAAATAATCTGCCAATAGATCGGGCGCGACATGACAGGCCTGATAATCGCCATTCAATCCGAGCTGTTCCAGCCAGAAACGATGAATCAGAGGCGATTTGCTATGGCTGATCGGATCGCCAATCACCTCTGCTGTCGGTCGATCAAAACGGGTGTCAAAACTCATTGTGGCAGCATCCCCCGTTCGCGCAAAAAGCCGAGTACCGGCAATAACGGCATCCCCAATATCGCAAAATGGCTGCCCTCGATCCGGGCAAAAAGCTGCGCGCCTGCGCCTTCCATCTGATAGCAACCGACACAATAGCGTATCGCCTGCCAATGCGCGGCGACATAGTCATCAATGAAATCATCGCTGAGCGGGCGCATAGTCATTTTGACGCTCTCGAGTGCGCGCCATACGGGCTCGCCATTTTCCGCGATCACGGCAGCGCTATGCAGTGTATGTCTTTGCCCGGAAAGCCTTTGCAAATGCGCTTTGGCCGCTTCGGGTGAGGGTGCTTTGCTGAGCATCGAACCATCAGCGGTTTCCAATATCTGATCGGAACCGAGGACCAGCGCTTCGCCATGGGTCAGCGAGATTTTTAGCGCTTTTGCCTCGGCAAGAGCATCGGCGATATTGCGCGGACTGGTGCCCCGATCGACCAAACCGTCGCGCAATGTTTCTTCATCCAGATGCGCAGCTTGCTCCACGAAGGGGACGCCGGCATTGCGCAGCATAGTCTGTCGGGACTGGCTTTGCGATGCGAGGATCAGGTTCATGCTTTATACTGCTCGGCGGTCTCGCCATCACCCTGCGACCGCGCCATCGCCCGATCATTGACCAAATTGATAATCGCCGCTGCCGTTTCTTCGATGGACCGGCGTGTCACATCAATCACCGGCCAGCCATTATCGGCAAACATCCTCCGGGCGTAGCGAATTTCTTCCTGCACCGCATCGGCATCAACATAATCGGTTTCCGGGGCCTGATTCAACGATAACAGACGGTTGCGCCGCACCTGCACCAGCCGGTCGGCATTGGTGGTGAGGCCGACCACCAATGGAAATTTCAGATTATACAGCGCATCGGGCGGCGGCGATTGCGGGACGATAGGGATATTCGCCACCTTAAATCCACGATTGGCGAGATAGATTGAGGTTGGCGTTTTGGATGAACGCGAAACACCCGCCAGCACGATATCCGCCTCCTCCCAATTCTCCCAGGCAACGCCATCATCATGCGCAATGGTGAACTGAATCGCCTCGACCCGCTCAAAATAGGCGGCATCCAATATATGCTGACGCCCCGGCCGCGCTTTCGCTTCTTGCCCCAGCAGATTAGAGAGAGCATCGGTCACGGCATCCAGTGCCGGTACCGCAGGCAATCCTAATGTGCGGCATTGCCGCTCCAGCTTGCGCCGCGTCGTTGGATTCACAAGGGTGAACAATACCAAGCCTGGATTGGCCGCCACTTCGGTCAATATCCGGTCCAAATGGCTTTCCGAACGCACCATCGGCCAGAAATGCTTGATAATCTCGACGCCATCAAATTGCGCCAGCGATGCCTTGGCGATATTTTCCAGCGTTTCACCGGTAGAGTCAGACAGGAGATGGAGATGCAACTGTTTTGCGCCCATGGCCTTTGCTTTCTGATCCTCTGATATCTATCAACGCTGTGATCATCGCCATAGCGTCGCGATTTCACGCTCCGCAATCTCCGCGCATAAACCCTCTGGAAAGCCTGTGCACAAATCAGCGGACAAATGCCAATGCTGTTTTTCTGCCCATAGCGTCGATTTTTCTCCCACCAGATATCCACATGGCACTTTGTCCATCCACAGCCTGTGCAAAATGCGGATAAGGCAAACGACTCATTAACCAAACCATGAATCCGCTCTGTCAATCTGTCGAAAATTGCTGCAAAGAGGTTTTATCCCATTTGTCATCCCGACAACAAACATCATCTAAAGATTCTAATATATAAAGATTATATATGAGCGAGAATGCACTGATCGTAAGGCAGCTCAAAGGCGAGCGCACCGAAACCCGTCCCGTCTGGCTTATGCGCCAGGCAGGGCGGTATCTTCCCGAATATCGCGAATTGCGGGCAAAGAAGGGCGGCTTTCTTGAGCTGGTCTATGATAGCGAGGCTGCGGCGGAAATTACGATCCAGCCGATCCGTCGTTTCGGCTTTGATGCGGCGATCCTGTTTGCCGACATTTTGAATATCCCGCATGCGATGGGGCAGGATCTTGCCTTTCTCGCGGGCGAGGGACCGCATCTGAGCCCGAAAATGGTTGATCATGACCTTGCAGGCCTTGAAGCGGTGCCGGAGCGTCTGAATCCGATTTATGAGACAGTGCGCCTAGTGCGCCATATGCTCGACAACGATTATGATAAAGAGCGTGCGCTTTTGGGCTTTGCCGGATCACCCTGGACGGTGGCGACTTATATGGTGCACGGGCAGGGGAGCAAGGATCAGGCCGAGGCGCGAATTATGGCCTATCAGGATGTCGCCGCGTTCAGCGCCCTGATCGATGCCATTACCGCGCAGACCGTGGAGTATCTTTCAGGTCAGATAAAGGCGGGTGTTGATGCGGTACAGCTGTTTGACAGCTGGGCAGGGACATTGTCTCCGGCACAGTTTGAGCGCTGGGTGATCGCGCCCAATGCGGCGATTGTAGCCGCGCTGAAACAACGCCATCCCGATACGCCGATTATCGGCTTCCCCAAAGGCGCAGGTGGCAAGCTGCCTGCTTATGCCCGTGAAACCGGCATCGATGCGCTGGGGATTGACGAGACGGTGGACCCGGTCTGGGCACATACTTACCTCCCGGCTGATATGCCGGTGCAGGGCAACCTTGATCCGCTAGCTTTGCTAGAGGGCGGTGAGGCACTCGATAGCGCTGTGGCACACATATTCGAGGCATTTTCCGAGCGGCCACATATTTTCAACCTCGGCCATGGCATTATCAAGGAAACCCCTATTGCACATGTCGAGAAGCTGCTTACTCTTGTGCGTAGTGGATCATAACTTTGCATCTCCCGGACTCTGATGGATATCTTCGCATTGCTCTATGAATGGCTTAAATCGGCGCATCTGATCTTCGTCATCTTCTGGATGGCGGGGTTGTTCATGCTGCCTCGCTTTTTTGTCTATCACCAGGAGTCACCCGAAGGATCGACCGAGGATGCACAATGGGTTGAGCGCGAAGCACGTCTGCGCAAGATTATTCTCAACCCGTCTTTGATCATTGTCTGGATCGTCGGCCTGGCACTGGCTTATTATACCGGGGCATTCAGCCAGGGCTGGTTCCATGCCAAGCTGCTGTTTGTGCTATTGTTGTCAGGTTATCATGGCTGGATGGTCGGATATTCGAAGAAATTGGCGCGCGGTGAGCGACCGATGAGCGGCAAGACTTTGCGCCTGCTCAATGAAGTGCCCGGCATTGCCGCGGCGATTATTGTAATATTGGTTATCGTCCGGCCGATTTAGGCAGACTATCATAATGTCAGCACGGTGTTTCATTGACATGGAGCACCGGAGAGCGTATTTATTGCGCCAAGCCCGTTCGGGTATATAGCGCCACTCCCCAAATAGTAACCGCGCTAGCTTTTCTCATTTCGATCTGACTGTTTCACGCTGGCCAGACTCTCTTTTCAACTCGGATTTGTGCGTCATGCATCTTAAAGAACTAAAACAGAAAACCCCTGCTGAACTCGTCTCCATGGCGGAAGAACTGGGGGTTGAAGGCGCCTCAACCATGCGGCGTCAGGATCTGATGTTTGGCATTCTCAAACAACTGGCTGAGGATGGCGAGCAGATTATGGGTCTCGGCACGATTGAAGTGCTGTCCGATGGCTTTGGCTTTTTGCGCTCACCCGAAGCCAATTATCTTGCCGGCCCCGATGATATCTACGTATCCCCCAATCAGGTTCGCAAATTCGGTCTGCGCACCGGTGATACGGTAGAGGGCGAAATTCGCGGGCCGCGTGATGGCGAGCGCTATTTTGCTCTGACCAAGCTTACCGAAGTTAATTTTGAAGATCCGCAGGCGGTCCGCACCCGTGTTAACTTCGACAATTTGACCCCGCTTTATCCCGATCAGAAGCTGTCGCTGGATACGCTTGATCCGACGGTGAAGGACAAATCGGCGCGGGTGATCGATATCATCTCGCCCCAGGGTAAAGGCCAGCGCGCACTGATCGTCGCGCCGCCGCGTACCGGTAAAACGGTGCTGTTGCAGAATATTGCCAAGGCGATTACCGACAATCACCCCGAGGTCTATCTGCTGGTGCTGCTGATTGACGAGCGCCCGGAAGAAGTGACCGATATGCAGCGCTCGGTCAATGGCGAGGTGATCAGCTCCACCTTTGATGAGCCCGCCAGCCGCCACGTACAAGTCGCTGAAATGGTTATTGAAAAGGCCAAACGCCTAGTCGAGCATAAGCATGATGTGGTCATCCTGCTCGACTCGATTACACGACTGGGCCGCGCCTATAATACAGTGGTCCCCAGCTCGGGCAAGGTGCTGACCGGCGGTGTCGATGCCAATGCCTTGCAACGCCCCAAGCGGTTCTTTGGCGCAGCGCGGAATATTGAAGAGGGCGGTTCGCTCTCGATTATCGCAACCGCCCTGATCGATACTGGCAGCCGCATGGACGAGGTGATCTTTGAGGAATTCAAGGGCACCGGCAACAGCGAGATCGTGCTCGATCGCAAGGTTGCTGACAAGCGCATCTTCCCGGCGCTCGATGTCGGCAAGTCCGGCACGCGTAAGGAAGAAATTCTGGTCGAGAAGGATACGCTCAGCAAGATGTGGGTCTTGCGCCGCATATTGATGCAGATGGGCACCATCGACGCGATGGAATTCCTGCTCGACAAGATGAAGGATTCCAAGACCAACGAAGATTTCTTCGATAGTATGAACCAGTAAGCGGATTAAACACCGTACTGGACAGCATAGATGGAAATTCTCACCCAACTGGCACAAGCGAGCGCGTTCATGGGAGGCTATGACTCCTTCGGCGCGCTGTGGCTGGCGATTATGAATGACCTCAGCGGATTTGGCTCGCCATCCTCGCTTTGGGCCTTTGGTCAGGTCATTCTCATCGATCTGGTGTTCGCCGCTGATAACGCCATCGTTGTCGGCGCACTCGCCGCCGGACTGCCAGCAGATCAGCGGCGCAAAGTCATCCTGATCGGGATTAGTGCGGCCCTGGTGCTGCGCATTGTCTTCGCTCTGATGGTGAGTGTCTTGCTCGGCATTGTCGGATTGATTCTCGCAGGCGGCCTTTTGCTGCTCTGGGTGGCGTGGCGCTTCTGGCGCGAAATCCGCGAAATGGGCGGAGAATCAGAGGGTTCGCCTGAAATTGAAGGCGATGAGGATAGTGGTCTGGCACCGTCCAAAAGCTTCTGGGGCGCTGTCTGGGCGGTAACCGCGGCGGACGTGTCGATGAGCCTCGACAATGTCCTCGGCGTCGCCGGCGCCGCGCGCGAGCATCCCGGGATATTGGTAATCGGCCTGTTACTGTCGGTGGCTTTGATGGGCCTCGCCGCCAATATCATCGCCAAATATATCGAGCGCTATAAATGGATCGCCTATCTCGGCCTGCTGGTGATTATCTATGTTGCCTGCACCATGATCTATGACGGTTTTGTCGATCCGAATGTCGGGTTGATGCAGTTGGCAATGGGTTAAGCGAGGCCTTCGTTAAACTCCGTTCGTGTCGAGCGTAGTCGAGACACAGTTCTCCAGTTACAATGTCTCTCGACTTCGCTCGAGAAGAACGATTAGAATGGAATGGCTAAAGCTGAAATCGCAAAGACTTTAACCCAAATGCTCGGCAAAAAAGGCCGCAGTACGCCCATCCGCGAGTTGCGCGGCTTCTTCATCGCGGCGTTTGCCAAATTCCGTTGCAAAGCCGTGATCAAGCCCGACATAGTCATGCAGCACGATCTGCGGATGATCATCCAGCCATTCATGCATTGCCTTTTGCGTCGCGGCATCGACAAAGCCGTCTTCGGTCGGGATATGCAACATCAAGGGTGTGGTAATCGCGTCCTTCTCGCCCAATAGGCCATCAATGCCGACGCCATAATAGCCGACCGAGGCATCAATATCGGTGCGCGCAGCGGCCATAAAGGCAAGGCGACCGCCGAGGCAGTAGCCGACACAGCCGACCTTACCACCGTCCATGGCTGCGCGGGCATGGTCGATAGTTGCGGCGATATCACGCACTCCCTGATCCTGATTGAATTTACCCATCCAATCGAGCGCCTGCTGGAATTCGCTCTCAACATCGGGGTCGAGTGCAATGCCCGGTTGCAGCCGCCAAAACAGATCAGGTGCGATGGCGAGATAGCCAGCCTCGGCCCATGCATCACATTTGCTGCGAATGCCGCGATTGACGCCGAAGATTTCCTGAATCACAATAATTGCAGCTTTCGGCGCCGCCGCATCAGGCGTGCTGACATAGGCCCCAAATTCGCTGTCACCCTCACCAGTTGCGATATTTTCCATGCTGCCCATATAGACTTGTCCTTTCCTCGGTCATTGCTTTTCGGTCGTTTCAGGCGCACATTAGCGACAATCTGTTACGGGTTAAGGGCAAATCAGCAGGCGATGCCATGCGCTCGCTTTTCGGGAGAAGAACCATGAAAATGAATGTCGAACTGGATTGCACACCGGAAGAGATGCGCCGCCTGTTGGGGCTGCCCGATGTCAGCGAGGTCAACCAGGCCTATGTCGATAGCGTCAAGGATATGATGAAAGGCGCAACTACGCTCGAGCAGATGCAGACGCTGACCAAGAACATCGCGCCGATGGGCGAGATGGGGATGCGCTTCTTCCAGTCGCTGATGCAGGCCGGGGCCGCAGGGATGACCGGAAGTAGCAAGAGCAGTTCGGACAAGAAGAAGGACTGACCAAACCCTCATGTCGCCGGACACGATCTTTGCCGTGTCGAGCGGCGCGCCGCCTTCGGCCATATCGGTTATCCGTATCAGCGGTCCGCATAGTGGTGCTGCGCTAACAGCACTGGCGGGAGAACTACCCGAACCGCGCCGCGCGGTATTGCGTTCGCTTAAACATCCGGTGGATAGCCATATCCTCGATAGTGCGCTGGTGCTGTGGTTCCCCGGACCGCGCACCGCGACAGGCGAGGACTGTGCCGAGCTGCATTGCCATGGGGGCAGGGCGGTGATTGTCGCGGTCAGTGCCGCATTGGGCGCGATTGACGGCTGCCGTCCCGCCGAGGCAGGCGAATTTACCCGCCGCGCCTTTGCCAATGGCGTGATGGATCTGGCCGAGGCCGAGGCGCTGTCCGATCTCCTCGCGGCAGAAACCGAGCGCCAGCGCAAACAGGCACTTGATCAGGCTGGTGGCCTGCTATCGCGCCAGATTGAGGATTGGCGGCAGCGATTATTGCAAGGCTCGGCACTGGTCGAATCCGAGCTCGATTTTTCCGATGAGGATGATGTCGATGCCGCCTCGGCAGAGAAGCTGCGCCGTTTTCTCTCCGATCTTGCGAGTGAGGTGGAGACAGCGCTGGCAACGCCACCGGCGGAGCGATTGCATGACGGCCTGCGCGTGGTGATTGCCGGGCCGCCCAATGCGGGCAAGTCGACTTTGCTCAATCGGCTGGTGCAGCGCGAAGCGGCGATTGTCACCGATATTGCCGGAACCACACGCGATATTATCGAGGCGCCGGTAACGCTGAACGGTATCGCCTATATCTTCACCGATACCGCCGGATTGCGCGAGGATAGCGCTGACGCGGTCGAGGCCATCGGCATAAACCGGGCGCAACAGGCACTGGTGCGGGCAGATATCGTGCTATGGCTGGGCGCAGCGTGGGACAAGCCCGATCATCCGGCTTTGATCGATATTGCCGCCAAGGCCGATCTTGGGGCTGATAAAGCCGGGGCCGATTGTGTTGTGTCAGCCAAAACAGGGGAGGGGGTTGAAGCGCTGATCTCCCAGCTTACCAAATTGGCGCAAACTCTATTGCCGCCACTGGACCAACCCGCCTGGAATGCGCGGCAGCGCGGCCTTTTGCGTGCTTTTGCCGAGGCACTGGGTCGAGCGCAACTGGGTGAGGATATGCTGGTGGTGGGCGAAGAATTGCGTCTGGCACGTCTCGCGCTCGACCAGATTACCGGTCGCAGCCATGTTGAGGATATGCTCGATACGCTGTTCGGAAAATTCTGCATCGGGAAGTAATCCGGAAGAGCTTGCCAGCGCGGAAGCAAGCCTATATTGTTCACTTATTGTTCTATGGGGGTCAATATGGTTAGTAGTAATGAGCCCGTCCATCTGACCGAAGAGGAGAATGGTATCCCTGTTCTCATTTATGGCGATGACGAGGGTGCTAAGGTAGAGCTGCGTTATACTTCAGATGCTCTTTGGATGACGCAAGCTCAGATAGCCGAGCTTTATGGGCGGGATGTTTCGGTCATATCGCGACACATCAACAATATTCTCGATGAAGGGGAGCTGGACAGTAGCAATTTGCAGAAAATGCAAAGTGCTTCATCAACCAAGCCTACCGCAATTTACAGTCTCGATATGGTCATATCAGTGGGATATCGAGTATCATCGAAGCAGGCGACTATCTTCCGCAAATGGGCAACCGACAAACTGGTGCAATTTGCATCAAAAGGTTTTGTTATTGACACCCCTCGGCTCAAAAATCCTGAAAACTATGACCGTATAAAAGAACTCCGGGAAATAGTCCGTGATATTCGCTCAGATGAGGCAAATCTTTACCGCGAACTCAAAAACATATGTGCAATGTGCCAGGATTATGAGCCGGGTTCGTCCAAATGGACCGAGTTTTATCGGAGAACACAGGCCAAGCTGGTCTATGCGGTGAGTTCATCAACACCGTCAGAAATCATCAAAAACAGAGCAAACGCGCGCTCCGAAAACCTTGGCCTTACCAACTGGCCAAAAGCCAATATTCGCAAATCAGATGTGACTGTATCAAAAAACTATCTTGGCAAAACCGAGATTAACGAATTGAATCGGCTGACATCGATCTTGTTAGACATATTCGAAGATCAGCTTGATCTGGGAAGACTGACGACCATGTCTCAGGCAGCTATTTTGTTGGACAAACAACTCAAGGATTTAGGACGTAGCATCTTGCAGAGTGGTGGGACAGTCCGTAAAGCTGACGCAGACCGGCATGCTAAACGCGAATATGTATTATGGAGAGAAGAACAAAAGGCTGCTTTAGCCGATCAGGTCGTTAGTAACATTGACGATTTAAGGAAGCAGGCCAAACGACTGCGCAAAGAGAAAAAGTAGGCAATGTTTCACGTGAAACACTTTCGGTGGATTGCAGACTTATCAGAGTCTTTGACCCGCAGTTATAGGGCGCAGCCATGAGCCAGACATTTGACATTATTGTGGTCGGCGGTGGCCATGCCGGGTGCGAAGCCGCGGCGGTCGCGGCGCGCATGGGCTGCCGCGTGGCGCTGATCAGCTTCAGCCGTGATGGGCTGGGAGCGATGTCGTGCAACCCGGCCATGGGCGGCCTGGGTAAGGGCCATTTGGTGCGTGAAGTCGATGCGTTTGACGGGCTGATCGGCCGCGCCTCGGATGCGGCGGCGATCCATTACCGCATGCTCAACCGTAGCAAGGGCAGTGCGGTGCAGGGGCCGCGGGTGCAGGCGGATCGCAAGCTCTACCGCGCCGCTATCCAGCAGATGATGGCTGACTTGGACACGCTGACCGTGGTCGAGGGCGAAGCGGCGTCGTTACATATGCCCAATGGCAAGCTTTCAGGCGTGGTGCTGGGTGATAGCAGCATTGTCCATGGCGAACGGGTGATATTGGCGACGGGAACCTTTCTCGGTGGGCGATTGTTCCGCGGCGATGAGCGTTATGAGGGTGGCCGGATCGAAGAACGGGCGGCAACAAAGCTGGCCGATCAGCTTTACGGCCATGATCTGCCGATGGCGCGGCTCAAGACCGGAACGCCGCCGCGGATCGATGGCCGCACCATCGACTGGAGCCGCTTGGAAGTGCAGCCCAGCGATGACGACGACTGGACCATGTCGCCGCTGACAAAAGAACGCACCAATCCGGCACTGTTCTGCGCGATTACGCGGACCAATGAGAAGGCGCATGATCTTATCCGCTCCGGCCTTGATCGCTCGCCGCTATTTGGTGGCGATATTCAGGGTGAAGGGCCGCGCTATTGTCCGTCGATTGAGGACAAGATTCACCGCTTTGGCGACCGTGACGGGCATCAGGTTTTCTTGGAGCCTGAGGGGCTGGATGATCCGCTGATCTATCCCAATGGCATCAGCACATCGCTGCCGACCGATATTCAGCAGGCGATGGTCAATGCCATGGCCGGGCTTGAGCGCGCGGAAATCGTTATTCCGGGCTATGCGGTCGAATATGACCATATTGATCCGCGCGCTTTGGGCCGCGATTTGCAGCTGTCGGCGATTCCCGGCCTGTATTGCGCTGGGCAGATTAATGGCACCACCGGCTATGAAGAAGCGGCGGCGCAGGGACTGGTTGCGGGGATGGCGGCGGCCTGTGCAGTGCAGGACAAGGCGATGCCGACCCTTGACCGTGCCAATAGCTATATCGCGGTAATGATTGATGACCTGGTGCTGCATGGGGTGACGGAGCCCTATCGCATGCTCACCTCGCGGGCCGAGTATCGGCTGCGCTTACGCGCCAACAATGCTTCGGACCGGCTGACGGGAATGGCGATTGCAACCGGCTGCGTTGGTGCCGAGCGCTCCCGCTGGTTTGAGGAGCGGGCGGCTAGCAAGACGCGTATCGTCGAGGCTCTGGACGAGCAGGTCGGTGCAGAAGCGCTGATAGCGGCGGATATTGCCGTCAAGCGCGATGCGGGTAAGCAGAGCCTGTTTGACTGGCTGCGCTTTCCCAACATCCATCTCGACGATATCGCGACGATCCGCCCTGATCTAGCGTGTGAGGCGGAGCTGGCTGACGAGATTACCGAAGATGCGCGCTATGCGCCTTATCTCAAGCGGCAGGATGCAGAGCTTCGCGATATCCGCAATAGTGAGCGGATCAGCCTGCCCGATGATCTGGATTATAGCGCTCTTCCCGGCCTTTCCAACGAGATGATTGACCGCTTGACAGCAGCGCGCCCGGAAACTCTCGCCGCGGCATCACGTATTCGCGGCATTACCCCTGCGGCGCTGTCGGCGATTTTGGTCCATGCCAAGCGACGCGCTGCCTAGACTGATCTCGCGATCTTGTGACGCATTCCATTATCACCACGGACCAGGCTGCGCGCGAATGGCTGGCGCATGATCTTGGTGTTTCACGTGAAACGATGGAGCGGCTTGAGCGCTATGTCGCGATGCTCAAGGCTGAGTCAGAACAGCAAAATCTGATTGCGCGCTCGACGCTGGAGACGGTCTGGGCGCGGCATATTGTCGATAGTGCGCAGCTACTACAGCATATTCCCGACGATCATCGGGGACCATGGCTTGATCTGGGTTCCGGCCCCGGATTGCCCGGCCTCGTTGTGGCAATTTGCACGGATATGCCGGCCATCCTGGTAGAGTCGCGCCGCAAGCGTGTAGAGTTTCTTCAGCAGGTGGTCGATGCGCTCGATCTCGCCAATAGCGTAACGATTTTTGGCGGTCGATTGGAGGCCATGGAGAGCTGCGAAACGGGTGTCATCACTGCCCGCGCCTTTGCGCCTTTGCCGAAATTGCTGACTTTGGCGGGGCGCTTTTCCACAGAAAACACTTTCTGGATTCTGCCCAAAGGCAAAAATGCGGTACATGAACTGGACGCCCTGCCGCGCAAATGGCAGAAACTGTTTCACGTGAAACACTCGCTCACCGATCCCGACGCCGGGATTTTGTGCGGCCAGGGCAAGATAAGCGCCTGATTATATGGCGTTTTCAGTGGAGCAGATCGCTTTGGCGGTCAAATGCGCAAAGGAATGACGCCAAAATGATCACCATAGCCGTCGCGAATCAGAAGGGTGGGGTGGGCAAAACCACCTCGGCGATCAATGTTTCCACCGCCTTGGCGGCGACAGGCTGGCGCACTTTGCTGATTGACCTTGATCCACAGGGCAATGCCTCGACCGGTCTGGGTGTCCCGCTGGGTGAGCGCGAGCGTTCTAGCTATAACGTGCTCACTGGCAATGCCACGATTGCTGACAGCGCCCGACCGACAAACATTCCCAACCTTGAAGTCGTGCCTGCGACCGTTGATCTGTCCGGTGCGGAGGTCGAAATGGTTGAACTCGAAGACAGAACCGAGCGGCTGAAAAACGCGATAGCCGAAGCAAGCCGGGGTAAGGGCTATGATGTATGCCTGATCGATTGCCCGCCATCTCTTGGCTTGTTGACCCTCAACGCGCTGGTTGCAGCCAATTCGCTGCTGGTGCCGCTGCAATGCGAGTTCTTCGCACTGGAAGGGCTGAGTCAGTTGCTCCAGACGGTCGAACGGGTGCAGCAGGTATTCAACCCTGACCTTGCCATTTTGGGCGTGGTCCTCACCATGCATGACCGCCGCAATCGGCTGACTGACCATGTCAGCGAGGATGTGCGCGAATGTCTGGGCGATCTGGTGTTTGAAACGGTGATCCCGCGTAATGTGCGCCTTTCTGAAGCACCAAGCCACGGCATGCCGGCACTTATCTATGATCACCGCTGCGCTGGGTCTGCCGCCTATATTGACCTTGCCAAAGAATTGATTGCCCGCTTGCCCGAACGAAAGGTTGCCGCATGAGCGAAAGCACCGAGACCAAGATGACCAAGAAAAAGAACAGCGAGAAGAAGGGTGACAAAAAGGCCAGTGTCAAAAAGACAGTAGCGGCATCCAAGCGGCCTAGCGGATTGGGTAGGGGTCTGAGCGCCCTGTTGGGCGAGGCCCGCCCCGAACGGCCCATTGCGGCCCGTTCGGCTGAGGCTGGCTCTGTTTCTGAAGCAGAAGGCACGACGATTGCCGCGCCGCCTGCTGCCAATGGCGTGGCTTCGATCTCGGTTGCCAATATTGCGCCGCATCCCGATCAGCCCCGCCGCTATTTTGCTGACGCCGCGCTTGATGAGCTGGCCGCGAGCATAGCCCAGCGCGGGGTGATCCAGCCGATTATCGTGCGGCCTGCCAATAAGAGCGGCCATTATCAGCTGGTGGCCGGGGAACGGCGTTGGCGCGCGGCACAGCGGGCACGATTGCACGAAATCCCCGCCATTGTCCGCGATCTCGACGATGAGCAGACGCTCGCCATTGCCTTGATCGAGAATATTCAGCGCGAAGACCTGACACCGGTTGAAGAAGCACGCGCCTATAAGCAGATGACCGAACAGCAGCAGCTCAGTCCCGCCGATCTGGCGCAGCTGGTCGACAAGTCGCGCAGCCATGTCGTTAATATGATGCGGCTGTTGGCGCTGCCTGATGCGGTGCTGGAGATGGTTGATAAAGGCGATCTCTCCATGGGTCATGCCCGGGCGCTGATCAACTCCCCAGCACCACAGGATCTGGCGCAGCGGGTGGTCAAGCAGGGTCTGTCGGTGCGCGAGGTGGAGAAGCTGGCGCGTGCGGGCGACGCACCCAAGCCTTCAAAGCAAAAGCTGGAGACAAAAAGCGCTCCCCTGGCCGGACAGGCCGAATCGGATATCGCGGCGGTTGAGCGGCATTTGTCTGATCTTCTCGGCATGAATGTCAGTATAAAGCCAGGGGCCAATGGCACATCTGGCGATATTTCGGTGCGCTATTCCAGTCTCGACCAGCTTGATTTGCTATGTCAGAGATTGTCGGGCGATTTCCTTTAATATACTGATATTAAAGCAATAATATCGCTTTTCTTGCCTGGCTTTGGTAGAAAAGCTCTGGTGAACCGTCATGGTAAATGCTGGGTAACGCCATTTCCTAATGCGCCATTAACCATAATCTTCAGCAAAGCCTGAACCGCTGATCGTCATAAGCGTCCGCGAATGGAGTGGGATTTGCCATTCATCACGATGCGCCGTGAAACGGGCATCGGCTTTCACTATTATCGCACGGTGCGATTTGGAAGGGACCAGAGATGAACAAGACGATTTTTAAAGCAATGGCAGTTTCGGCTGCGGCTATGGCGGCCATGACCTCAACCGCTGCACATGCAGATACGGCAGAAGCCGTTGCGACCGCAGAAATTCTGCAACAGGTTACGGTTGAATCGGACGGCTCGGCGCTGAACTTCGGCACCATCGTTGTCGGGGATACCGGTGGTGATGTGGTTATCAGCGCAGCAGGCGCGCTTTCCGCTTGTGATGCGAACCTGGTATGCTCGGGCACCGTCTCGGCCGCAGGTTTTGACGTTACCGGTACCACCGGCGAAACCGTTGATATCACCGTCGACAACAATGTGACGCTGACCAATAATGACGGCGACAGCATGACTGCTGCTCTGTCTGGTTCGGACGCCACTTTGGTTCTCGCCGGTGGTGACAGCTTCGCCGTCGGCGGCACGCTGACCGTTGGCGATAGCCAGGCCGATGGTGCCTATAGTGGCACTTTTGAAGTGACCGTCGATTATCAGTAATAGCTGATCCAACTACGAGCCGATGCGCATTTAATTCGGCCTCACATATAAAAGCTCAAGGTGTCTGGCGCTCGCGCGTTGGGCACCTTTTTTATGCTTAAAACGTAGACGAGGCCGAGTTTCCCAAACACCCAATTCCATGCGTCATTGCGAGCGACCAGAGGGAGCGCGGCAATCCAGGGCCATCATAAACCGCACTGGATTGCGTCGTCGCTTCGCTCCTCGCAATGACGGTGCAATGCAACGCGAAAGCGGGTTTCCAAAACGCTGACAGCTATGGTTAGCGAAATATCAACCATATTCAGCGATGACATGCGGTGAGCGGATGCACTGGCGGGGAGAGTTTTCTGCCTGTGTGTCCTGACACATATCGCAGAGGGATTATCCGCATGTTTCGTAGCTGTCTCGCCGCTTTTCTTACATATGCCGCTTTGTCGGTCTGTACGCTAGGCACTCTGGCAACAAGTCCGGCGCATGCTGCGGGCGGCGACTTGCTGGTCGCGCCGACGCGGGTGGTGCTCGATGGGCAGCGCGGCACCGAGGTGATCCTCAACAATGTCGGCGATGAGACCGCTACCTATCGCATCAGCCTGGAATTGCGGCGGATGACGGCTGATGGCCGTCTTGATGAGGTTAGCCAGGAAGAGGCCAATGCGCTGGAACAGGCGGCGCTGAAAATGATCCGCTATGCGCCACGCCGCGTCACCCTGCCGCCGAACCAGCCCCAGGCGATCCGCATCGGTATCCGTCCACCTGCGGATCTGCCCGATGGCGAATATCGTGCACATATGCTGTTCCGTGCCATTCCCGATGCGCGTTCAGTGACAGAGCAGAGCGAAGCGCCGACCGAAGGCCTCGCCATTGCCCTGACCCCGATCTACGGCGTGACCATCCCGATTATCGTGCGCAAAGGCCGCCTCGAGGCTACGGCGAGCATCGCCAATGGCCGCATCGAGCGTGACAATGAAGGCGCAGCGCTGGCTTTCGATCTGGCGCGGCTGGGCGAGGGTTCGACCTTTGGCGAGATTCGCGTGACCAAGCCGGGTGCAGACGAGCCATTGCTGGTGGCACGCGGTATCGCCGTCTATCCCGAGCTGGATGGCCGCACGGTGCGCTTCCCGATCCCGGAGGAGCTGGCCAGCGCGATGAAAGGGCCAGTGTCGATTGCCTATTATGAGGCGAGCAATGCCGGCGGCGGCCTGATCACCAAGATGGACACGGTGCTGCAATAGGCACCTGGGCGCTCGGCCAGAGAGGAGCGGGCATATACCCGGCTGGCCCTGCTGATCTGCAAATCGCAATATCATGATCTCTCTCCTTTCCCTAAAAAAGCCTGTTTTCAGAGCATTAGCCGCAGCGACAGCCTGTCTGTCTGCGGTTTTTGCCGTGCCTGGCTTTGCGCAAAATGAAAGCGCCGCGGAGGCATCGTTCACCATAGGTAGCGATAGTGCGAGCAATGGCTGGCAGGCCAATGACGATGATTTTCTGCTTCTCGATATCCGCTCAGGCCAGTTCCGACTGGGTGATGGGGTGCGCGGCTATGTCACCGATAGGGGCGTCTGCGTCGATTTTGCCGATGTGATTATGGCGCTCGATATTCCGGTGCGGCTTGACAAAAAGTCGCGCCGCGCAACTGGCTGGATTTTCGCGGAGGAGGAAAATCTCACCGTTGACCGTGACCAGAATATAGTACAAAACATGAACAAGAGGCAGTCACTGGCGCCGGGCGATCTTTATGATACGCCCGAAGGCTGGTGCGTGGATAGCCGCGCTTTGTCCAACTGGCTGGGCGTGACACTGACCCCTGATCTTTCCAATGCGCTGTTGCTGCTGACCTCGGAGCGCAAATTGCCGTTTCAGCGCGCCGCTGAACGCAAGGCGCGTGCCGCACGTATCCGCCCGGTCAAGGCCTTTGACCTTGCCGATCTGCCGCAGGCGGACCAGCCTTATTCGGTCTGGGAAACGCCTTCGGTTGATGCGGTTTTGTCGGTCGGCGGATTGCGCGACCAGGCGCAGGGCAGGGGGCAGTTTGATGTGCGCTATGAACTGTTTGCCTCGGGCGAGATTGGCAAGGCCTCGGTCGATGCACGGCTGGCATCGGACAATGAAGGCGTGCCGAACAGCCTGCGTGTACGGGCCTATCGCGCCGATCCACGCGGTGACATGCTGGGCCCGCTCAAGGCGACACAGGTGGCGGTGGGCGATGTCGCGACCATTTCCACGCCCTTGGTGGCGCAAAGCGTGATTGGCCGTGGTGCGCTGGTGACCAATCGTCCGCTCCAGCGCCCCGACACCTTTGACCGCACCAGCTTTCGTGGATCGCTGCCCGTCGGCTGGGATGCCGAGCTGTATCGCAATGGCCAGCTTTTGGCTTTTACCGAGAACCGCGCCGATGGCCGCTATGAATTTATCGATGTGCCGCTGCTGTTCGGGGTCAATGATTTCGAGATCGTGCTCTACGGCCCGCAAGGTCAGGTACGCCGCGAAAAGCTGTCATTGCCGGTGGGGCAGGACAGTATTCCGCCAGGCGACACCTATTATTGGGCCGGTGCAACCCAGGCCGGACGCGATCTGATCACGCTGCGCGATCCGGTTGAGGTGCCGACCCAGGGTTGGCGCGGCACATTAGGGCTGGAACATGGCCTCGACAAGCGAACATCGCTGGGCGCGGCGTTTCACAGCCTCAATATCTTTGGCAGGAGATCGAACATCTTCGAGTTGTCGGGCCGCAGGGCCGTCGGACAAGCACTGATCGAAATCTCCGGAGCTTATGATGCAGATGGCAATCATGCCGTGCGCGGGCAGTTTCTTGGTCAGTTCGGCCAGAGCTTTGTCCGTGCGGAAAGCATCTGGGGCAATGATGGCTTCCGGTCCGATCAGCTGCAGGAAAATGTCACCCGGCGCCAGCGCCTGTCGCTGACGCACTTTTTCCGTTCTGGCGATGCGACCATCCCGATTGAGGTGGAGGCGGTGCACCGATCGCGCAATACTGGCAATGATACGCTCGAGGCGTCGGGCCGCTTCTCCTATGCGGTGCGTAACCTGTCGCTGACCAGCGAGGTGCAATGGGTGCGCAATACCAGCCGCTTTGGCCCTGACCCCGATGGTCTGCTCGACACCGCGTTGCGCGCCAATATCCGGCTTGGCAAGTTCCGCCTGCGCGGGGAGTCGCGTTTCCGTCTGTCGCCGGAGTCGCGCTTCCAATCAGCTACCATAGTCGGCGAATGGCGACAGGGCCGGCGGTCCAACTGGCGTGCAGAGCTTGGCTTTGACGCCCAGCTTGACCGCACCCGCCTGGGCATTGGCTATATCCGCCAGTTTGACAAATTCTCATTGAACACCAGTGTTGAAGCGGCCAGCGATGGGTCTTTTGCCGCCGGGATCAATCTTGCCTTCAGCCTCGGCCCCGATCCGCGCAATGGCCAGCTGCGTTTCAGCAATGAGCGGCTGGCGACCAATGGCCAGGTGATGGCGACGGTGTTCCGCGATATCAATGCCGATGGCATCCGCCAGCATGATGAGCCGCTGGAAGCCGATGTCGAACTGACCGCCGGACGCACCGTGGCGCTGACCCCGACTGATGCCAATGGCCGCTCGGTGATCGATGGCTTGCAACCGTTTCAGCCGGTGCTGGTCGGCGTCGATGCCGGCAGCCTGCCCGATCCCTATTTGCAGCCCGCCGGTGCCGGGATCGTGGTGACCCCAAGACCGGGCGTCGCCGCACGGGTCGAGCTGCCGCTGGTGGCGGCGGGCGAGATAGACGGCACATTGGTGCGGCCCAGCGGCACCGGTATTGGCGGGGTGAAGCTGGAACTTCTCGACGTGGAAGGCCGGATACACACCAGCACCGAGACCGAATTTGACGGTTTCTTCCTGTTCGATCGCGTGCCCTATGGCCGCTATACCCTGCGGGTCGAAAAGCTCTCCGCAGATGCCATCGAGGCGGACCAGCTACTCAAGGCCCCGGCGATAGTGCTGGATGATGCTGAACCGTTGGTCAATCTGGGTGCCATCCGCATACAGGGCTGGCGGCGACGGATTGCCGAGGCGCAGGATTAGGGACGGTGCCCTGGCGTGCATGATGGCTGCACAAAGTTCACAAAGTTCACGCCTATGAGCTGCAGAAACGCGTGAATGATCTCACGCGGAGACGCGAAGTCGCGGAGAGGAAAATCCTCCCCGAGCTTGTCTCGGGGAGGGGGACCACCAAAGGTGGTGGAGGGGCACAGGCAATATGCTGCTATAGTCGCTGCCGACTAACAAAGTGGCAGGCTCTCGCAATGCCAAGTGTTTCTCGCGAAGAGGCGAAGGACGCAAAGGGGTTGTGCGCTATACCCCCTCCACCTTTAGGGGAGGGGCAGCGAGACTTGGCGCCGTAAGGCGCTTAGTCGCAGCGGGGTGGGGGCCCGCCACTCGCGCAATGCCTTTTGAACAAACCTTGCCCGCAATCGGGCGGGAAATAGTCTCACGCGGAGACACGGAGGCGCGGAGATATTCCAACCAAAGGTGACACAAGTGACAGGGTGTCACCCTGTAATTTTCGTAGGGATTGGGCGTGGTGCGGCCATTTTCCTGTTGCAAGGCAATGGCTTAAGCCAATAGCTTGCACCCAGACAGGCCGGGTGACACATTTGCCCGTAAACAGCGAAAATAGTCGCGGGAGATCAACGGATAGAAAGAGCCGAAACAAGAATAGCAGCGATGGCGCTTGTAGGACATGTTTGGTGTGCGTATTGTTAGAGCGTGTAAGAGGGTGCTGAGGCAATTCGCGTAATTCGGGGTAATTCGGGGACAGTTTTTGATGGCTTCGGTCGCGTTTGAGCGCATTGCCCATGAAACTATCCCCGAATTACCCCTGCGCCTTCCTCTCGGTAATTAAGGGGTTTATTAGACTGTCGACTTATTTAGTGTAGTTCTGAGGACAATAAATGTCTTATTTAATGTCGATGCGTATTCGTATTTGGATTTATTTAGCTGTATGTTTCTTTTATGTGATCATATTCGGCAGCCAGAGCCAATCGGGTATTCGGGCTTTTACTGGCGTAGTACTGATGTTTCTCCCTATGTGCGCCTACACGGAAAAATGCCTGAATTGCGGGCGTCTGCCGTGGCTAAGAAGCGGCAAGTGGCTTATATTGTCGACACTCTATGGGCCTTTCTGGCTTCCCAAAAAATGTTCCCACTGCGGCGCGGAGGGCTTTCTACCTACTCAGAATGAAGAATCATGAGATTGAATGCTGCATTTGCATTGGGTCTAAATATCTGGATTGCGATTGAAATATATTCGCAAATTGAATGTATGAAGGCCAATCATTTTTGTTTTTCATTCTTTGCGGTTTATGTTGAACTAATCCATTCAGTGATTGGACCAGCTGTGGGTTATGATCGACGCGGAGAGTTTTGGGCTATCGTATTGGCGATTGTAATAGCGAATATGGTGCTGATTTTCATGTTTTCTAAGATCACTAAGCTCGTTGCCGCATACCCTAACCATTACCACAAGCGGTAGGGGAATATATGCTCGCGCGAAGGCGCAAAGGCACTAAGGGGTTGCGCCAAGGGGATAGCATCTTTGTGCCTTTGCGCCTTTGTGCGACACAATAAGCCCTCCCCTCCAGGGGAGGGCTTGGGGGGCTATCAGACTGCCACAATTGCGCCGCGCATATCGACAATTAAGGGATCGCGTGAACCGTAAACGTAACCCGAAGCCCTGCGCTACCGGTTCTTGGTCACGCCCTTCAGCACTGAAAGCTCGCGGCCGAATTGGGCCACCAGTTCGCGGCGCATTCGGTCTTTGTCCTTGGTCAGCACCCAGGGCCAGCAGGTGAAGGTGATCGCCTCGGCGCTGACGCCGGTGAGCGTCGCTTCGGGGGCCGGGTCGGGCAGAATGTCGGGATGCTCATTCATGATCTGCTCCAGCTTGGCCTCTGCCTCGTCCAGATCATGATCATCGGCACTGACCTCGATTTCGATGGAGAGCCGCCGCGTTTCGGTGCCAGTGGAATTGACCACCACATCGTCCCAGATCATATTATTGGGGATAATCACCTTGCGGTTTTCTGCGGTGCTGAGATGGGTGGAGAAGAGCGAGACATGCTCGACAATGCCGGTCACGCCCGCCGCCTCAATCTCGTCCCCGGCATCAAAGGGCCGCTGGAACAGGATCAATATGCCATTGGCAAAATTGCTGATGGTGTTCTGCAGCGCAAAGGCGAGGATAAAGCCCGCCGCGCCGATAGAGGCGAGAACCGGGGTCATATTGACGCCGATAGACGCCAGCCCGAACAGGAAACCGAGCAAGCCGGCAATGCGCGCAATCCATTTGCGCAGGAAGCGGCTGAGCAATTCGGAGGAAAGATCGGCGCGGCGAAAGGTGCGCGAGACGATCAGCCCGATGATCCAGCCAAGCACATACCAGCCCAATGTGCTGAGCAGCACCGCGCCGATATTGCGCAACAGCCGCTGGCCACCATCGCGCGCGCCGGCCCATTCCTGCACCGTTAACATGGTGGTCTGCAGATTTTGCGTATCGACACGCACGCCGCCAACATCGGCGATATAGGCGCGGACCTCTTCCTGATCTTCCGGGTCACCGCCCCGGGCAATCTGGGTATCGAGCACATGGCGCAACCGATCCGCCCGCGCGGTGCGCACCTCGCGCAAGGCCGATATCCGGTCGATCAGCGCCAGCTTTTCCGGGCTGACTGTGTCGCCCTCGGCGTCCGTTTCGCTGATGCCCGCATCTTGCGCCGCCGCACGCGCCCGCTGCTGGTTGAAGCGATACAGCTCCATCTCGGCAGCGGCCAGATCCTCAATCGCGGCGCGCAGCAGCGCCTGCCATCCGGCAATTTCGGGCTCCAGCTCCCCCGCCGTCAGCGGCTCGAGAACAATGTCGAGCGCGTCGATGGCGATATCCGGATTGCCGGTGCTGATCGCTTCCGCCGGGTCAGCATCCTCACCATCGATAATATCTTCCAGCGCCGTGCGCACATCATCCGGGTCAAGCGGCTCTTCCGCCTCGGGAATCTCTAGCTCGGCTTCTTGTGCCAACACAGGGGAAGCCGCCAGAAACAGGCCGAGGGCAAATAGAAGAATATGGGGCCGCAACATGCTATCACCGGAAATCGTGAAAAGGGGAACGAGGCAGTCCTGTATGGCTGCTGTTTGCCCAGTCTATCATGCATAACCGGTGGAACAACGCCAAAGCTGGTCCATAGTGTAACGGCTTGTCAGCAAGCAGAGCCATCTTGGACAGCCGAACAAGACCCGGGGCTTTGGCCCCGGGTCATTGTTTGCCGCACGAGATAGTTTGATGTGCCCTCAAAACTCCCCGGCAATGCCGGCACGCACTGCGGTCGAGTTGCCGCCTGCATAGCTCACACCTGCGGTGACCGCGAATGGTGCTTCGCTGTCGAGGCGATGCATCAGGCCGAGGGAGAAGCCGACCTCACCGCGATACACCGCAAAGTTGCTGGCATAGCTTGTCCGCCCCGCTGCGCTTGGGAAATGCGGGTTGGCTTGTGCTGCGATCGAGGCGATGCCGCGCTGCGCATCGCGGTCCACCGTATTGGCGAGATCGAAAGCGGCGACCATCTGCCCTTCCAGCGTCGCCACCCGGCCATCCAGCTGGTTGAGCGAGGCGAGGTTGAGGCTGCTGGTACCAAGATTGCCCAGTGCGTCGGTGGTGACCAGACTGACAACGCCCTGTTGCGCGGCATTGCTGACATCAGAAGTGAGACCTGCAAACCGATAGGTTGAGACGCTTGAGCCCAGCGCAACATGGTTGGGACGATCGGCGATGGCACCATTGCCGATCGCGACGGCGCCATCGGCAGTGGCCATTGCGCCATTGCCCAGTGCGATTGCCCCTTCTCCATTGGCGACATTCAGATTGCCCAAGGCAACGGCACCGGTGCCGGTAGCACTATTGCCTGCGCCCAGCGCCACCGCTCCGGTGCCGATGGCGCTATTGGGATTGCCGATAGCGACCGCGCCATCGCCGCTGGCGACATTGCTATAGCCGATGGAGACCGACTGGCCGTTGCTGGCCTCGGCCATGGCACCAATGGCCACCGAGCGGTCGCCCGATGCCGTGCTTTGTGGGCCGATGGCAACTGCATCGCTGCCGGTTGCGCTGGAGCCTGGTTCAGTTGAATTAACCGCAAAATATTCCAGCTCCTCGCTGTTGCTCTCGGCGAGCGCAAAGGCCGCATCGGCGTCCACCTGCGCCTGCATTGCATTGTTGCGGGCCAGATCGGCATCGGCCTGCGCCTCAACCGCACGTTGAAACGCCGCATCGGCCTGTGCCTGAGCTTCGGCACTGTCCACACCAGCCTGCGTCGCGGCCATCATGGCGTCGCGCGCCTCAACCCGAGCCTCGTCTGCTGTTAGCTGCGCCGTCGCGGCATCGTTAAACGCCTGATCGGCTCGCGCCTGTGCCGCCGCGGCATTGGATATGGCCGTATTGGCCGTCCCTTGCGCGGTTGCAGCATCGGACAGTGCTTGATCGGCGGTGTTTTGCGCAGCTGCTGCGCTTGCCGTGTTGGCGGCGATAAGGCCATCCTGCACAACATTCTCACTGAGCGCCTGATCCGCTGATGATTGGGCAGCGGCGGCATTGGCCAACGCCGTATCCGCGGTTCCCTTTGCAGTCGCGGCGTCCGCCAATGCCTGATCCGCAGTGCTTTGCGCTGCGGCTGCACTGGTGGCGTTGGCGGCGATCAGGCCATCTTGCACAACATTTTCGGCCAATGCCTGATCGGCCGATGATTGCGCCGTGGCGGCATTGGCCAGGGCCGTATCAGCGGTGCCTTGCGCCGTCGCCGCATCGGCAAGCGCCTGATCTGCCGTGTTTTGCGCCGCGGCCGCACTGGCGGCGTTGCCAGCGATCAGGCCATTTTGGGTGACATTCTCGCTGAGCGCCTGATCGGCAGAGCTTTGGGCGGTGGCGGCATTGGCCAAAGCGGTGTCGGCAGTGCCCTGCGCACCGGCGGCATCGGCCAGCGCCTGTGTAGCATCATTTTGCGCCGCATCGGCGGCGGTTTGCGCTGTGCTGGCGGCATCGCCCACGGTCGTCAGCTGTGCCAGATTGACCGCGTCCGTATCCTGCGTTCCGGCTGCAACATTGACGATCTGCCGCTCGCTGCCCACCGCGCCAACAGAGACAGTGCTGTTGCGATCGGCGACCGATCCCGCGCCCAGCGCCACCGCATTGGTGATGTTGTCGCCGACAATCGCGCCATTGCCGAGGGCAATGCCGTTAACGGCACCATTGCCGACCTGTGCATTTTGTCCGATGGCTATGCCATCTGTGCCGAAAGCCACCGCGCCTGCGCCAGTGGAGTTGACATCAAAATAGGCCAGCTCTTCGGCATTGGCATCGGCGCTGTCCTGAGCTGCATCCGCACTGGCTTGCGCATCCGAAGCATCGGACAGAGCCTGATCGGCATCGGTCTGGGCATCGTCCGCCGCAGTTTGCGCTGTTGCTGCGTCCGCAAGGGCCTGTGTTGCATCACCTTGCGCGGCGGCTGCATCTGTCAGCGCCTGTGTCGCGTCATTCTGCGCCGCATCGGCCGCAGTTTGCGCGGTGGTAGTTGCATCACCCACCGCAGTCAGCTGCGCCAGATTGACCGCATCGCTGTCCTGTGTGCCAGCGGCGAGATTGGTGATCTGCCGCTCGCTGCCGGCCGCACCCACAGAAACGCTATTATCGCGATCCGCAACCGAGTCCGCGCCCAAGGCCACTGCATTTGCGCCCGAGGCTGCACTTGCCTGCCCTATCGCCACCGCATTTGCGCCGCTCGCATTGGCGGCCAGACCGGTGCTGTTGATCGCAACAAAGGGATTACCGCCGACAGAGACATTGGCGATGGCGGTATTGAGCTGCCCGACCGTAGCTGCATCCGCATCTGCGGTGCCATCGGCAACATTGACAATACGGCGCTCACTACCCGCCGCGCCAACCGAAACGGTGTTATCCTCATCAGCCACCGAACCGGCACCGATAGCGACCGAGTTTGCACCAGTCACGCTTGCCGCGCCTGCACCATTGGCCGCGAAGAAGACGAGTTCGTCCGCATTAGCATCTGCCGCTGTCTGAGCAGAAGCCGCATCCGCCAAAGCCTGCGTCGCATCACCCTGAGCGCCATCAGCCGACGATTGGGCTGCGGCCGCATTTGCCAGCGCCTGTGTTGCATCGCCCTGTGCCGCTGCTGCTGCTGTGGCTACAGTATCGACCTGGCCGACAGTCGCTGCATCCGTTGCTGCGCTGCCGTCAGCAACATTGACGATACGACGTTCAGCGCCACTGGCACCCACAGAGACCGTATCCGCCTGATCAGCGACCGAGCCAGCCCCCAGCGCCACCGCATTGGCCGCTGTTGCCGATGCGTCTTTACCGAAGGCCAGGCTGTTTTGCGCAGTGGTATCAATAAAGGCGCTTTCGCCTATCGCCACCCCATCGGCGGCCAGCGCCCTGGCATCATCGCCAATGGCAATGCCGTTATCGCCCTCGACCAGACTGTCATCGCCAATCGCTATGGCGTCATCAGCAAGGGCAACGGCCTGCGCGCCCAAGGCCACCGCATCTTCACCCGATGCCAGGCTTTCTGAGCCAAAGGCGACCGCGAAATCGCCATCGGCGAGCGCGTTAAAGCCTATCGCAACGCTGTCGACATTGGTCGCGGTGGAAAAGGTGCCAATGGCAATGGAATCGAGCCCGGCCGCAGACGCGCCATCACCCGTGGCGATGGAGCTTTCGCCCAGGGCGACCGCATCCGCCCCCAGCGCGATGGCATAGTCACCTATGGCCTGCGCACCGATCTCGATATTGGGATCAGAAGGAAAGTCGACGTCATTACCATCGCTGCCAATCGCAATCGCGCCTTCACCAGCGGCAACCACGGTGCGCCCCACAGCAATGGCGCGCTCATTCTGGGCCTGAGCGCCTGCGCCCACCCCGACACTGTCAGCAAAGGCCGCCGAGCCTGCGCCGACTGCCGTGGCATCCGCGCCCAAGGCTTCGGCCGCATTGCCGATGGCGGTTGCGTCACCCTCGGTTGCTTCCGCGCTGAAGCCGACAGCGGTTGAACCGCCGCCCAAGGCTTCTGCGGAGGCACCCAGCGCAACCGATTGGGACTGGGTCGCATCGGCTCCGCGTCCGATAGCGAGCGCTACCGGGCCGCTCGCCACCGCTTCCTGACCAATGGCAATTGCATCGGTGCCGGTCGCGCTGGCCGCTGTGCCGGTGGAGTTGACGACGACATAGTCGCTGCCGGCAAAGCCCGCGCCGCTGATGGCGGCGTTCAACTGGCCCACGGTTGCCACATCATTATCGCCTGTGCCGTCCGCGACGTTGACGATGCGGCGTTCGAAACCAGGCGAGCCGACCGAGACGGTGTTGGCTTGATCGGCTACAGAACTCGCCCCGAGAGCAACGCTGCTGTTGACGGTTGCGCGGGCATTTGACCCCAGCGCAACAGAGCTGAAGTTCGTCGCTCTGGAGTTCTGCCCCAAAGCAAGAGCTTGAAGGCCCGAAGCGTTGGCGTTGCGGCCCAGTGCGGCTGCCCCGGCTCCACTGGCGGCAGAATTCGCACCGACCGCAACCGTGCTCTCCCCGCTCGAAACCGCCTCGCTGCCCAAGGCAACCGAGCGTTCCCCACTCGCCAAAGAATCGGACCCAATCGCGGTCGATTGCTCTCCCGAAGCCAGTGTGCCGTCGCCATCAAAATCGCCATCGCCGCCAATGGCTATGCTGCCATCGGCGACGGCGGCGGCAATGCCGCCGAGGGCTATCGATTCCGCACCACTGGCTCCGGCTGCGTTTCCAAGCGCCAAAGAATTGACGCCGACTGCCTGAGATCCAGGTCCTACTGCGATCGCGTTCGTTGCTGTAGCGCTGGCCGCTGCGCCGATTGAGTTCACATCGAAGTACGCCAGTTCAGCGCTGTTGGCATCGGCAACGCTCGACACCGCGTTAAGCTGGCCCACGGTTGCCGCGTCATTATCGCCTGTGCCGTCCGCGACGTTGACGATGCGGCGTTGATTGGTTGCGGAGCCCACCGAAACCGTGTTCGCCTGATCGGCCCGGGACCCAGCGCCAAGCGCCACGCTGTTGCGAGCGGTTGCGCGGGCGGTGGGACCCACCGCGACGGCGCTAGTGTCGGTCGCTCTGGAGTCTTGACCCAACGCCAAGGAAGTGACCCCACTTGCCGTAGCGAGATGTCCCAAGGCGGATGACAATTCGCCGCTCGCCACCGCATCGGAGCCGATGGCCGTGGCAAGCTCGCCCGTGGCTTGGGCGCCGTCACCGCTAGAATCGCTATCGCCGCCGATGGCTACGCTCCCGTTCTCTGTGGCGTCGGACTGGCGACCGATCGCAATGCTCTCAATTCCGCTTGCAACAGAGCCGCCGCCCAAGGCGATCGTTCCTTGCTGATTGGCTGTGGCTGACTGCCCCAAAGCGAGAGCTTGAACACCCGAAGCGTTGGCGTTGCGGCCCAGCGCGACGGCGCCGCCCTCGCTGGCGACGGAATTCGCGCCGACCGCGACCGAACTGGTCCCGCTGGCGTTGGCGTTTCGTCCCACGGCGGTGGCGTTGCTTGCCATGGCGAACGCATTGGCACCCAAGGCGGTCGCGTTGTTGGCTGAGGCATCGGCAAGGGCACCAACTGCTAGGGAGAGTTCTCCGCTTGCTTCGGATCCGCTGCCAAAGGCCGAGGACAATTCCCCGCTCGCCAACGAGGCGGAGCCGACGGCGGTGGACGATTCCCCGCTGGCCTGCGCGCCATCCGCGCCTCCGTTCGTACCGCCCAGCGCCACGCTGCCAAATCCAGAGGCATCGGATCGAAAACCAACCGCAAGACTCCCCTCGTCAGAGGCATTGGCTTGGTTGCCAATCGCGGTGCTTCGCGCGCCGCTGGCCACCGATTCCGCGCCGAGGGCGATCACTCTGTCGCTATTGGCCTCAGCATCTCGGCCGATCGCAATCGTATCCGTGTTTGTTGCGCGCGCATTGGACCCAATCGCGACGGCATCAGCTCCCGAAGCATTGGCGGCTGCGCCGGTGGAGTTCACATCGAGATAGATCGATCCACCGCCCGCACCGGCAATCGCGGCGTTGAGCTGGCTCAGGTTAACCGCGTCATTATCGCCCGTCGCATCGGCGACGTTGACAATGCGGCGCTCGCTGCCGGAGGACCCGACCGAAACCGTGTTCGCAGTATCGGCTATAGAGCCAGCGCCCAGAGCAACCGCATTATCGGCGCGGGCAACGGCCTGATCACCAAGGGCAACCGTGCGGTTAATATTCAGCGTCGCACCGCCCGAGCCATTGGTACCTGCAAGGCTACCGATGGCGATATTGCTATTGCCTGCGACATTGGTGCCTGCTCTGATGCCCGTGGCGATATTGTCATCTCCCGTCACTGACCCACCGGCATCGACACCGCTGGCAATATTGCGGTTGCCGTCAACCGCAAGCCCTGCCGCATATCCGCTGGCAATATTATTCTCGCCATCGACTAAACGGCCGGCTGATCTGCCCAGTGCAATATTATTATAGCCGGTAACGCGTGTGCCGGCAGAGACGCCGCTGGCGAGATTATACCCCCCGGAAACAGAGCTGCCCGCACCTGCGCCGGTTGCGATATTGACTTCACCTGTGCTGTTGGCGCCAGCAGCATTGCCTATCGACACGCCACCATCACTTGAAGAAAAGGCACTATCGCCAATGACCACTGATGACTGGCCGCTTGCTCGCGCTCCTGAACCAATGGCAACCGCATCATCAGCGCTGGCGACAGCCTCATCACCAAGGGCAACTGTGCGGTTAATATTCAGCGTGGCACCGCCCGGAGAATTGGTGCCTGCATTTCTGCCTAAAGCGATATTGCTATCGCCGGAGATGTTTCTACCTGCAGAATAACCACTGGAAATATTATCGTTTCCGGTAACATTTCTGCCAGCAGAATAGCCATTGGCAATATTGTGATCGCCCAAGACAGCGAGTCCGGCATATCTGCCGCTGGCAAAGTTATAGTCGCCTGTCACGCTCTGGCCTGCAAATGTGCCAGTGGCAATATTGTAGCTGCCTGAGACATTGGTGCCGGAAGTGGTGCCAAAGGCAATATTGGCATCACCAGTGACACTTCCGCCGGCAAAACGGCCACCGGCTATGTTGCCATTGCCATCGACATCCTGACCCGCAGCTTCGCCGCTGGCGACATTGCCCGCACCCGTGGTGCCAATACCTGCATTATTGCCGATCGCGACTCCGGCCGTACCAGCGGCCACAGCGCCATTGCCTATCCCTATGGCGTTACCTGCCAGGGCGCGCGTGTTTGCCCCGATGGCGACGGAACCCTGTGCGCCCGCTTCCGAATTGAAGCCCAAGGCGCTGCCAAAGCGAACTGCTTGCGCGCCGCTGCCGATAGCGGTGGATTCGCCGAAGCTGGCTTGTGCGCCCGCGCCAAGGGCCGTTGTGTCTTCGGCGCTGGCGTTGCTGTCTTCGCCAATGGCAATGGCGCGCGAATCTCCTGCGGTGCTGTCGCCGCCAATGGCAATCGCGCCGGTGCCGCCTGCGCTGGCCGCTGCAGTGGTTGAATCGACGTCGAGATAGATCGAACCCCCGCCCGCTCCCGCAATCGCGGCGTTGAGCTGGCCCACAGTGGCGGCGTCGGTGTCGGTCGTGCCATCCGCGACATTGACGATGCGGCGTTCCGAACCGGCCGCGCCGACCGAAACGGTATTCGCGGTATCCGCTATAGAGCCTGCACCCAATGCAACCGCGTCATCGGCTCTGGCTATGGCCGCATCGCCAATGGCAACCGTGCGGTCGATATTCAGCGTGGGACCAGCGCCCGAACCATTGGTGCCTGCAAGTCTGCCGATAGCGATATTCCTGCTGCCCGAAATACTACCGCCAGCGAAATTGCCATTGGCAATATTGGTGTTTCCAGTAACGTTCCGACCCGCATAATAGCCGGAGGCGTGGTTGTAGTTTCCGTCAATATATCTGCCTGCGCCTTCCCCGATGGCCGTATTATAGCCGCCGTCGACATCGCGGCCTGCGTCGGGACCAAAAGCGATGTTGGAACTGCCAACAACATCTCTGCCGGAATTTATGCCGATGGCGGTATTGGCGATACCTGTGATATTTCTGCCTGCGGAATAGCCACTGGCGATATTGAAGCTGCCATCGACAGCCCGGCCCGAATTTCTGCCACTGGCGATATTGTCGGGGCCGGAGGTGCCAATGCCGGAGCCTCTGCCTATTGCGATGCCATCTACACCCGCAGCAGCGGCGCTATTGCCGATTGCGGTGGCATTGTTGCCGCTCGCTGTGGCGTCCATGCCGAGAGCAATGGCCGCGTCCCCGGTGGCCTGCGCACCCTCATTCCCAGTATCGTTACCGTCGCCACCAATGGCGATGGAACCGGTCTGATTGGCCACGCTTGAGCGACCCAATGCCAGAGCGTTGGTGCCCGAAGCGTTGGCCTGGCGGCCCAGCGACACCGCGCCAATGGCTGTGGCCTGCGCGTCGGTGCCCACAGCGGTCGCGGTGACTGCGGTTGCATCGCTGTTCTGGCCGATTGCGAGTGCCTCGCTGGCGCTGGAAATGGCGAGGCGGCCAAATGCGGTGCCGAACGCCGCTGCCTGCGCACCTGCGCCAATAGCGGTGGCGTCCTCGCCATTGGCTTGGGAATCGCCTCCAAGTGCAACGGAATTGGCACCCGATGCGATCGAACCCTGGTTCCCTCCGTCGGTTCCGTCGCCGCCAATTGCGACCGAGTTCTCGCCGGTCGCTGCGCTTCTTGTACCTATGGAGATCGCACTTTGCCCGCCCGCATTCGCATTGGCACCCAGCGCCGTGGCATTGATCGCCCCCACATCGGCGCTGTGCCCAATCGCAGTCGTGTCGTTGAAATCGGCTATGGTCCCCTGCCCTGCAGCGAATGATTGGTCACCGCTGGCATTGGCACCTTGTCCGATAGCGATAGAGTTAAGGCCGCTCGAAACAGCAGCGCTTCCAATCGCGGTGGACCCCCCACGGCTTGCCTGTGCACCATTTCCCAGAGCGGTGGCACGTAAGTTCGCCACCGAATTGAAGCCAATCGCGGTGCTTTCATTGCCCGTGGCGTTCGCACCTGTGCCGACTGCTGTTGTTCCATTAAAGCCCGCAGCCCGCGCGCCTTGACCGATGGCAGTGGCATCATCGCGCCCCGCTAACGAGCCCACGCCAAAGGCGCTTGAGCGTTGCCCGATAGCCTGGGCGTTCTGGCCGCTGGCTGTGGTATCGGGCGCGGTAGCGGACGCGTTTGCGCCAAAGGCGCTGGAGCGCACACCGCTGGCAACAGCGCCTTGCCCTAATGCGGTGGACGAAGTGGCTGACGCTCTGGCCGCATTGCCGATGGCGGTGGCGTTGATGGCGTTGCCCGGGTTCCCATCATTGCTGCCTGCCCGCGCGTCAAACCCTATAGCCGTTGCGCCATTGTCATAAGCCTTGGCCTCGTTGCCCAGCGCAGTAGACTGGTTTCCCGCAGCAAGCGCGCCTTCATCATCAGCGTCGCCGCCATCGCCGCCAATGGCCACCGAGTCGGTGCCCGATGCCTCGGCTCTGGGGCCAACTGCGGTGCTCGCTGAGCCGCTGGCGATTGCGTTTGGACCACAGGCAAGACGGCCACTGCCGCTGGCGCTGTTGGCCCCGCCGGTACCATTTGCGGTGCCATCGCCATTGGTGTCGAGGATACAATCCTCCGCCCTCGCTTCCTGCGGCGTGATCAGCAGCGTGGTGGTGCCCGCCGTCAATATGGTGCTGAGCAAAAGCGAATTGCGGATGTTCCTCATGGGGTAATACTCCTGTTTTCTTGGCGCGACACGGGCGACCGAAAAGATTTTTGCGTGCGTTGCGTGGTTGATGAAGGCGCGCGCATCGCGGCGCGTGACAGGCTGGGACAAGCCCTGCGGTAAAATACGCCTGGACCCAGGCTCATCATCTCTTCCCCGCCTTCCATCACTCTTGTGCAAACCGTTGCAGGTTTTACAGATGTCACAAGCGGAGAATTCAAAAAAACGCGTTATATTTCAACCTTTAACGCAAGTCTCTCTCGTTAACGCGCGGTAAAATAGGCGCTAATGGAGGCGACGGATTCCTGCTAATCACTTCATATTTATGAGGGATTGGGATAAACCTCCCAAGAACCTCCAAAATTGCATGCCGCCATCGATTGGGCGGCAGCAATCTGACATTTGGGTGACGTGCTGGTGCGCTATCGTTTTCATGAGTTTGAGTTCTCGCCGATCAATCGCGAGCTGCGGCGCAAGGGCGATATTGTCGCGCTGCCTGCCACCGTGCGCGCCATGCTGGCGCATCTGATCGACAATCGGCATCGCGTTTGCACACGCGAGGAGCTGGCAAAGGCCGCCTGGCCCGACCATCTTGTGGCCGATCACACGCTGACCGCGCGGCTCAGCGATCTGCGCCGCGCGCTCGCCAGCGCCAAGCGACCAAATCCTGTGCGCACGGTTTATGGCAAGGGGGTGCAATTTGTCGGCGAGGTGGAGCTTGATAGCGCACGCATCACATTGGCGGATCGGGCAGAGGAGGCAGCTGGCCAAAAGGAGCAGACCAGAGGGCGGCCATCAATCGCGGTGCTGCCTTTCAAGCAAAGCTCCGGGTCGCCAGAACAAGTCGCCGTCTCTGATGCACTTCCCGATGATATAATCTCTGAACTCACCAATCTCCGCTGGCTGTTCGTCATCGCACGCGGATCGACCTTCCGCTTTCCATCCTATCAGCACAGCCTGACAGAGATCGGACGCGAGTTGCAGGTGCGCTATTGCCTCTCGGGCGAGGTCAGAGATGAGGGCGACAAGCTGCGGATCACCGTCGAACTGGCAGAGACTGTTGGCGAGACGATCCTTTGGCGCGACAGCTTCACCACCAAAATCACCGGCGCGCATGAATTGCGTCAGGAAATCGTCTCGCGCATTGCCAGCGAGCTTGATCGCAGGATCACCGATCATGAAATTGCCCAGGCCCGACTGAAGAACCCGAATAGCCTGGATGCCTGGGGCGTATATCATAATGGTCTCGCCAAGGTGCTCGGCCATAACACGCAAAACCTGGATGGCGCGCTTGCCGATTTCTCGCGCTGTATCGAATTCGACCCGCGTTTCGCGCGCGGCTATACCGGGCTGGTGCACACCCGCTGGCTGCGCACGCTCCAGCTGGAGCTCGACCAGAAAGCAGCGGAATTGACCGGGATGATCGAGGCGGCAAAGCAAGCCGAACAGATTGATCCCGGTGACCCTTCCGTGCTGGTATCCATGGGCCGCGCGAGCTGGTTTACCGGGCGGATCGACACCGCGAAGGACCAGTTCAGGCACGCTCTCAAGGTCGCGCCCAGCTCGACCGCAGCGCTCACCAATCTGGCTGGCCTGCACATGCTACTGGGTGAGGCAGAGGCCAGCATCGATGCCAATTCCGAAGCCATCGCGCTCAGTCCGCTAGACCCCAATATGCACACCTGGCTGGCCACGCAAATGGGCGCGCTGCTCCAACTTGGCCGCGCCGAAGAGGCCATTGAACATGCAGAGCGTGCCATAGCTTCGCCCAAGGCCATCATGCCGACCTATGCCATGGCGCTTCTGACCTATCATCAAGCTGACCATAAGGAGCGCGGGATGGAATTGGCGGATCAGCTCAAGCAAATGAAGCCTGAATTCAGCGTTGTCGAAATCAGCCGAAAAATGCCCATGCTCCAACGTTTCAAAGACGCGTTTGACGAGGCGTTCTCCGAATTCGGCCTTGATGCCTAGGGTCAGGATGCATTAAATTGCTGGAGCGAGGTTTGAAGCAATTTGCCCTTGTGCGAGGAAGGAAAGCGCAGTCGATAGTGGTTCTATCGCAAGCTTTTCTGACGTGGCACAGGGGCAAATTGGTCAAATCCCGAAGGAACGTCAAAATGACTTCCATCTCGACCAAAAACACGCTTGGAAAGGCAACCAGCCTTCCCGGCGCGTGTTTTCGCCCGATATGTTCGTCATTTTGACGCCTCGCCCATCAATTTAATGCATCCTGACCCTAGTGCATGAAAGACTTGGCGCTGTTTTTATAGCCGCCAATATTACCACTGGGTTAGCTCTGCTGCGATGTTAGAATAATGGTGCGGTCGAGAAGACTCGAACTTCCACGGGGTGTTATCCCCACAGCGACCTCAACGCTGCGCGTCTACCAATTCCGCCACGACCGCACACTTCGATGGTGAAAACCGGCGCCATGGCCAGTATCTGGTAGCACCGCTTGTCAGCGGCAGGGGCGAGCCATTAGCAAGTCCGCCGCCGGTGCGCAAGCCGCCTTATGCGCGCTTTATGCATGGCCTTTGGTTTATGAATCCGTTGCGGGGTGTGCCAGCATGGGGCAGATCAGCGGATATGTCGGAAAACCAAGCGTTTCTGTGCCCGTTTTCGTTCCGTTAACTGTCTTTGCCGCTCGACAGACAGGGTAAACAGCCGGTTAATGCGCGGCATGCCTGTCTCGTCGATCACGCTGTTGCTGCTACAAGGGGCCGCCTTATCGGCGACCGCCACTGCAGAGTCGCCAAGACATGGTGCGGCCAAAGCGAGCGCCGTCGCGACCGCAACCATTGTCAGAGCGGACTCCGCGCGCGGCATGGTGATGGAGCAGACACAGCAGAGTGTGGATCACAAGCGGCTAATAAAGGCGTCAGCGCAAATCCGGCGCACAGAAAAGGGCGCATTGCTGGTCGAGTATCGCTAGGCTTGCAACCGAGCCGTCAGAGCGCTCCCGGCGCCCAGCTGATCTCAGCCTTTACTGCTGATCTTGGAATGTCCAGCAGGGCTTCGTCAAAGCGCGCTTCTTCGCCGGGTCCGAGGCTGGCGACCGGCGCGCGGATTTCCTGTTCATAGACAATGCGATCATCGGCATTGCGCAATACGATCAGCATATCGGGGACATCGCGGCGCTCCGCACTTTTGTTGATGACGCTGCCGCTGGCGGCGAACAGCTCGGTGCCATCGGGCAGGGTGCGGCGGTCATCCTCGTCTATCGGCAGGTTTATTTCCAGCCCGACAACCGCGGCCTCGGGCACGGATTGGCCGAAAGAGAAACCCGCTGGCAGGCCATAGACATACAGCCATCCGATCAGCAGCGCGGCAATCAGTGCAAAGCCGATAGCTGCCCGGGTCCACAGCTTCGCTGGATTGCGGCGGGGCTTGAATGGCGGCTCATGGGCGAAAGGGTCTTTTGCCGGAAAGTCGTCCATATAGGGACTATCATCGCCATAGGCAGGCGCATCGCTGTGGGTTTCGGTCGCAGCACTTACGTCTTGGCCTGGTGGTGCATTATGAAGTGGAGGCGATGTCGCCGGTGCGGCAATGGTCTTGTCGCTATCCTCAGCATCCTGTGCCGCAACCGTATCCTCCGCGTCCGGCTCCTGATATGGCGCGGATTCTGCCGGAGCCGTTGGCTTTGATACCGGCTCTTCTCTGCTGGCAGTTGGCAGCACCGTGTCTTTCTCAAGCTCCAGCACCGGCCCTTGCTGATGCCAGCTATGGCCGCATTTGGCACAGCGCACCGTGCGCCCGGTGGCGCCAATCGCGGTATCCGGAACCGCATAGCGTGTACCGCAGGATGGACAGGCAATAATCATGTTACGCGCAAAAACCTCATGCTAATAGGGTGCGTTCCATCGCGAAAGATTCTAACCACATTGGGAGGAATCCCCGCAAGAGTTTCACATCAGTTATGCGCCAAAAAACCTGCACCTAGCCTTGACGCACTGGCTGCTTGGCGGCGTTGGGTGCCATGCAACCTTTGCAGGGCAGGTTCTGGCGCGTATAGCAGCATCCAATATGGTGCAAATAGGTGCCGAAATCGGAATGTCAGTTGGGAAGGGCGTTAGCCAATACAGAGCGTAGATGCAGGAAATCGTTACATTTGATAATGTTGGCCTGCGCTATGGCACAGGCAATGAAGTGCTCAGCGATATCAGCTTTCGCCTGTTTCCCGGCAGCTTTTACTTTCTCACCGGTGCATCGGGCGCGGGCAAAACCTCATTGCTCAAATTACTCTATCTGGCCCAGAGACCGAGCCGCGGTGTCATCCATATGTTTGATACCGATATTGTCACGCTGACCCGCGATCGGCTCCCCGGTTTCCGGCGGCGTATCGGCGTGGTGTTTCAGGACTTCCGGCTGGTGCCGCATCTTTCAGCCTTTGACAATGTCGCGCTGCCTTTACGCGTCGCGGGGGTCGTAGAGCAGGATTTGCAGGGACCGGTCCGCGAGATGCTGGATTGGGTGGGCCTTGATGACCGTGCTGACGCCCGGCCAGCGACGCTTTCCGGCGGGGAGCAGCAACGCGTCGCCATTGCCCGCGCCGTGATTGCGCGACCTGAGATTTTGGTCGCTGACGAGCCGACCGGAAATGTGGATCCGGATATGGCCTTGCGGCTGCTGAAACTGTTTGAAGCGCTGAACCGTCTGGGGACGACCGTGGTGGTCGCCACCCATGACGTGCACCTGCTCTCTCAAGTGCGCGATGCCCATATGATGCGGCTCAATCGGGGTGCCTTGTCTGACCCGACAGGGGCGTTGCGCAATCCGCCAAGACCGTCTGATCGTGACATTCCCGCAGCTGATCCCGGTGGCTTGCCTGAGGCGCTGCAATGATCGGGCCTTTACAAGCAACAGCAGCGGAAAAACGACTGATTCCAGAGGGGCGGCTATCTGGCCCCATGCCCTGGGTCATCGCGATCATGATTGTCTTCACCTTATTGGCCGTCGCCAGCGGGTTGGCTTTACGCAGTGCGGCGCAAGGCATGAATGCCGAGCTTGCCGGGCGGGTGACGGTGCAGATTGTCGCCGCCGATCCGGTGCAGCAACAGGCAGAGCGCCAAGCGGCGGAGAAGATTCTCGATGGGCTGGATATTGTTGACCGGCGTAAGACCCTGAGCGATGCGGAGGTTGATGATTTGCTGACTCCCTGGCTTGGCGAGCAGGATATGGCCGACACCATCACCATCCCGACGATGATCGACCTTGATCTTGTCGGCACAGCCGATGAAGCGGCCTTAGGCACGTTGCGTGAAGCGCTTGGCGAAGAGGCGCCCTCGGCGCGCATTGATGCGCATGGGGCTTGGCTGCGCCCTGTTTTTGACCTGTTGCAATCCTTGCAGATTCTGGTTGGCCTGTTGGTGTTGCTGCTGGTGATCGCCATGGTTGCTGCGGTGATGCTCTCGGTGCGCAGTGCATTGAACACCCATGGCGACACCATCAATGTCATGCATTTATTGGGCGCGACGGATGTTCAGGTGGCACGGTTGTTCCAGCGCAGGGTGGCGCTGGACGCCGCCTTTGGCAGCCTTGTGGGCGCAGGCATTGCCGCGCTGCTGCTGCTTTTGCTCGGTCAGCAGGTGATGCAGCTTGATGCGGGATTGCTGAATGCCGGGCAATTGCAGTGGATGGATCTGGTTGTGCTTGCACTGGTGCCGATAGCGGTTATTGCGCTGACGATTATCACCGCGCGCATCACAGTGCTGGTCGCCCTGAAGAAAACACTATAATTATCGCTTTATGATTATCCGTATTTTTGCCCTTCTCCTGCTGAGCTGGATTATCGGCTTTGTCGTCTTCGCTGTGTCGCTTCCGCTGCCGCTTGAGGAGCAGAAGACCGATGCCATTGTTGTCCTGACGGGTGGACCGAAGCGGATTGATCGCGGGCTGGAAGCGGTTGAGAAAGACTGGTCCAAGGCGATGCTGATCACCGGGGTCGACCGCCAGGTGCTGCGCGAGGAACTTGTGGCGCAATATCCCGATCATGAAGCGACGTTCAATTGCTGCATTGATCTTGGTTTTGCGGCTGTCGATACCCGCACCAATGCGCTGGAAATGGCGCGCTGGGTGGCGAAGGGCGAGTATGACAGCGTGCGGCTGATTACCTCGGATTGGCACATGCATCGCGCCGCCTTTGAGATTGGCCGGGCAATGCCGGACAATGTCACCATCTATCAGGATGCGGTGCGTGGTCAGCCATCTTTGGAAACGTTGTTCAGGGAATATAACAAATATCTGCTGCGTCTTGCCGGGGCGCTAACCGGGGTGTGACCGCACATGTTGGCCGCATTGTCGACACTCATCGCTGCGATCCGCACGGCGCTGTTCACACTTGTCTTTTATCTCGGCTCGGTGCCCTTTGTCATTATCGCGGCCATCATGGCCCCCTTATCCATGCCGCTATTGCGCAAGGTTGCGCATAGCTGGGGGCATTTTCACTATGGCTGTGTCCGCTGGCTGCTGGGTATCCGGGTAGAGATCGATGGCCATTTCCGGCACGGTCCGGTGCTTTATGCCATCCGCCACGAATCCTTTTTTGAGGCGATAGAGCTGTTGCGCTTGCACGATCGTCCGGTGCCGATAGCCAAGAAACAGCTTTCCGGCGTCCCGCTATGGAGCATGGTGGCTGAGCGTTATGGCATGATCTATGTCGACCGTTCGGGTGGTGCCAAAGCGCTGCGGGCGATGTTGAAGGCGGCAAAGGGCTATACCGATGATGGTCGACCGCTGATTATCTTCCCCGAAGGCACCAGAATGCGTCATGGCGAGCAGCGTAAACTGCAATCGGGCTTTGCCGGGCTCTATCGCATGCTCGGCCTTACGGTCGTGCCAGTTGCGGTGAATAGCGGGCGGCTATTGGGGCCGTATAATCGGATAAAATATGCGGGCGTTATAACCTATAAGATTGGTGAGCCTATCCCGCCGGGTCTGGATCGGGAAGAGATGGAAGCGCGGGTGACGGAAGCGATCAATGCGCTTAATGGCGAGGATGTGGCTGATAAAGTTTCATAAAAGCCACTAAGGGAAAAAGTATAAAAGGGATTGTGCTTTGTTGCGGGGGAATCTGATCAGGCGCTGACGATTTACCTGCTGAGCGGGCCATAGTATTTTCCGTCCCCAAAAGGGGACGGAGGCTTTTTTGCTTGTTCTGCACATGGAACATCGGTCTCGATTGCTAGCCAAGGGATCGGCTGGATACGCCCTCTTCTTTCCTTTTTCCCTTTGTGGCTTTTATGAAACCTGCCTTGGTGCGATCCCACCTGCCAACGAGCCAAGAAAACTCTCACCCATGATCCCGTCCGAAATCGGGTTCGGCCACATCCTGTCCTTCATCAATAATCCCCCGCCGGATGGCGCGGGTGCGGGTGAAGAGGTCTTCCAATGTGTCGCCCTCATCGCGGCGGATGGCGCGTTGCAGGGCGGTCAGGTCTTCAGTGAAGCGTTGCAGCATATCCAGCACCGCCTCACGATTGGAAAGAAATACATCGCGCCACATCACCGGATCAGAAGCGGCAATGCGGGTGAAATCACGGAAACCCCCGGCGGAATATTTGATCACCTCGGATCGGGTCACGCTCTCCAGATCGCTGGCAGTGCCCACAATGGTATAGGCGATAAGGTGCGGCAAATGGCTGGTGACGGCGAGCACCAGATCATGATGCTCGGCATCCATGCGCTCGACATTGGCACCGAGCGCGCTCCAGAACGCTTCCAGCCGCGCAATATCGCTTTCATCGGTGTTGTCATCGGGGGTGATGATGCACCAGCGGCCTTCAAACAGGCTGGCAAAACCGGCATCCGGCCCGCTTTTCTCGGTCCCCGCCACCGGATGGGCCGGGATGATGGTGGCATCGGGCAGGGCGCTGCGCAGATCATTGAGCACGCTGGCCTTGCATGAGCCGACATCGCTGATGATCGCATCTGCACCGATATGCGGCGCGATATCGCGTCCCACCGCCGCCATCGCACCGACCGGGACGCATAGCAGCACCAGATCAGCCTCGGCGAGCGGCGCATAATCGCTATGCACCGCGTCAAATAGTCCCAACTCTTCGGCGCGCTGGCGTGTCGCGGGGTCGCGATCAAAGCCGCTTAACCGACTTTCGGGCAGCTTTTCACGCACCGCGCGCGCAACCGAACTGCCGATCAGGCCGGTGCCGATAATCGCGATATGGGTAAAGGCTCTCATGAGTGCACCCCGCTTTCAAGCAGCGCGCGCAAGGCTTGTATCAGCCCGCGCATCTCCGCCTCGGTGCCGATGCTGATGCGCAGGCAATTGGCAAGCCCCTGACCGGGCAGCCAGCGGGTGATATAGCCTGCAGCGGCCAGCCCGTTATAGGCGGCTTCTGCGGTCAACGTGCCATCAAAGCGAACCAGCAGGAAATTGGCGTGGCTGGGAATAGCGTGTAGCCCGTGATTGCCCAGTGTCGCAATCTCATCGGCCAACCATTGCCGCCATTCAGCATTATGCGCGCGCGAACGGGCGACAAAACGCTGATCCTCCAGCGCGGCCATCGCTGCGGCCTGCCCGGAAGAGGTGACATTAAACGGCGCACGGATGCGGTTGATGGTGTCGATCAGCTCCGGCGCACCAAAGGCCCAGCCGATACGCTGCGCTGCCAAGCCATAGATTTTCGAGAATGTGCGGGTGATCAGCACATTGTCATATTCGCGTGCCAGCGCGAACGGATCGCGCCCGGGGAGTGGATCAAGATATTCTTCATATGCCTGATCAAGCACGAGCAGCACATTGGCGGGCAGGGCGGCGTGCAGCCGCTCTATCTCGCTATCAGGCAATAGCGTGCCGGTGGGATTATTGGGATTGGCGAGGAAGATTACCCGCGTCTTGTCGGTTATACAGGCGATGATTGCATCAACATCGCTGCCATAATCTGTGTCCGGCGCGATCACCGGTTCCGCGCCGATACGCCGCGTTGCGATATCATAGACCGAAAAGCCATAACGCACATGGATGATTGCATCGCCCGGCCCGGCATAGCCTTGCGCCGCAAGATTAAGCAGCTCATCCGAGCCGGTGCCGCAGACAATCTGATCCATTGGCAAATCGTGCAACTCGCTGAGAGCCGCGCGCAAAGCGATGCAATCCGGGTCAGGATAGCGCGCGGTTTTGGCCTCAGCATCGCTCGCCAGGCTTGCGATTGCAGCGGCGGACGCGCCCAGCGGGTTCTCGTTAGACGACAGCTTGACCGGCACCCGATCCCCGGCGAGCTTCGACTTGCCCGGGCTATAGGCCGATATCGCGCTGATCCAGGGTTTTGGCTGCGGGGCAGTCATGCGGTTCTCTTCTGTCTTGCCATATCAGGCCCTTAGCGAGGCTTTGAGTCATTGTGAATATATTGCTTCTCCCCTCCTCTTCAGAGGAGGGGCAGTGAGACTTAGGGCCGTAAGGCCCTTAGTCGCAGCGGGGTGGTGCCGCAGCAAAGAAAGAATTCGCTGGCGCGAGCGATACTAAAGTATCGCCACCACCCCAACCAGTTGACAGGAAAGCTGAGGTCGAAATTGCCCCCGGCAATTTCTAAAACATGCTGGGAGCATGTTTTACCTCGGCTTTACTGACAACTCTCTGAAGAGGAGGGGCTTATTGGCAATCATTGACAGCCAGAGCCAAACCGCTCTAGCGCCATGGCAATGACTTCCGCCGCTTCCCCTGCCGCTGATGATAGCCGCTTTGGCCGTGACCGAAAGGTGTCGCTCATGGGTCCGCTGCCGCTTGATTGTGGCGCGGAACTCAGCCCGGTGGAACTGGCCTATGAGAGTTATGGCACGCTCAATGCCGATGCCAGCAATGCGGTGTTGGTCTGCCATGCTTTGACCGGTGACCAATATGTCGCCAGCGAGCACCCGGTAACGGGTAAGCCCGGATGGTGGGCACGGCTGGTTGGACCCGGCAAGCCGGTGGATACGGATCACTTTTGCGTTATCTGCGTCA